>CACWZI010000021.1 GCA_902765305.1 uncultured Eubacteriales bacterium | reverse complement strand
AGAATCGCCGAGGAAAGACTTGAAGTGGATGTTCGGGTGAGCGGCCCGGAAATCGGAGAGGATGGGCCTGAGGGAGACGGAATCCCCGATTTCCTTATCTTTGTCGGGACAATCGGACTTGGGAGAGGAAACCTCCGGGTGGCGTTTTCTGAAATCATCGTCGAAGAAGGCGATGTGACGGCAGATGCCCAGGCCGTTGGTGACGATGCCGGCCTTGACGGCATAGCAGAAGTGACCGTTGATATACTGTTGGCGGGCGTCGGGATTGACCCTGGCAGCATCAGGCAGGAAGGAATAAACGGCCTTGTAAGGATCAAAGTTCGAGTAGGATTTAGCGAGCTTCTTGGCCTCCCGTAAGGATCAAAGTTCGAGTAGGATTTAGCGAGCTTCTTGGCCTCCCTGAGCTTTGTGTTGAAGAACTTGGGGTTATTTTCTGCAACAGGGAGTTCGATGCCGGTGGTATCATAGATGAAGTAATCGGCTTTCCTGGGGTCAATCTCACGGCAGATCGGCTCGGTCAGATCGACAAGATGCTCAAACATCTGAGCGAGGAAGGAACAATACCGGTCCCTGAAGCGTGTAAGCTGGGAAGCGTCAGGGATCTTATCGAAGCCGCAGAAATCCCGAAGCTCTGCGCATAAACGCAGCAGCGAGAGTAAAAGGGTGTCTGTGGGAATGCCCAGCACCTTCTGAACGACGAAGGCCCGTATGAAGCTTTCAAGGTGATATTTGTGCTTTCTTCCCATGTGGCGGTAGAAGGCGAGCTTGAAACTGACAGGAATAAGCCTGTCAAAATCAATGTGTTCCTCCAGAAGGCGGATAAGCTGGGGCTTATGCTGCGCGATGGCTTCGGACTGTACTGATATTATACAGCAAAAGTGGAGAAAAATCAGTTGATAAATGTATCAAAATCACTTGTATTTGCGGGCTTTCTCGACTTTTACAAGTGGCTATTGTATCTACTATCCATAAGGAGGGATGCGCTGTGATTCAGGCTGTAATTCAGAAGTGGGGGAATAGTCAGGCTGTCAGGCTTCCCCGCGCGGTGCTTAACGCCGCCAATATGCAGGAGAATGACGCTGTGTCCATCGAGGTACAGGAGGATCTGATCACCCTGCGCAAGCTGCCCCGTCGCAAGACGCTGGATGGCCTGTTTGCCAGGTATTCAGGCGATTACCGGCCAGTTGAGTTTGATTACGGCGCGGAAGTTGGTCTGGAGGTGTTTGACTGATGTCAGATTACCGGCCCACACAGGGTGACATCGTTATGCTGGATTTCACTTCCCAGGCTGGACACGAACAGGTTGGACGACGCCCTGCGTTGGTTGTGAGCAACAGCAGCTTCCAACGCTACACCGGCCTTGCGATATTCTGCCCGATCACCAATCAGCTCAAAGATTGTTATTTGGAGGCTCTTGCGTTTCTTTCCTTATCGTGGTATAATAATCCCACAATGAAAAGCAGGAGGCTTGGAGATGTTAAATCCGTGTATCCCCATCAGGGACCTGAAGAATACCACGGCGGTGTCTCAGCTTTGCCATGATACGCCCTGCCCGATCACCGTTACGAAGAACGGCTATGCAGATATGGTGATCATGTCCACGGAGGCCTTCGACCGTGTGCTGGAGTCTACCGCGGCCATCAAGCTGATGCAGGGGCTTCGGGATATCGAAGCGGGGAAGACAAAGCCTGCGCGCCAGGCATTGAAGGCGGTAAGGGAGAAGTATGGCATATAATCTTATCATCTCCGATAACGCCGATGCGGATGTGGACGGAATCGTCGCATATATTTCCCGGGAGCTATGCAATCCTGACGCGGCTGCCGGCTTCCTGGACAAGCTGTCCCTATGCTATGACCGCCTGGAGGATAATCCCATGCTCTACGCACTTACACCTCATCCCGTATTCCAGGCACTGGGCATTCGCAGGGCGCCCATTGGCGGCTATGGCGTGTTCTACCGCGTCATTGGCAATGATGTCCAGATTGTACGCGTGCTGTCCGATCTGGAAGCGCTGGAGGGGAAACTATAGGCAGCAAAGAGTTATCAACAAAGCCTCCGAAAGCATTGCGTTTTCGGAGGCTTTGTTTCACTGGCAATCTATCACACCTGTGGATTCATCTTGTTCAGTAGGCCGCTGGCGCGCAGGGCGGGCAGGACGGCGTGGTAGAACAGCGGGGCGGCGACGATGGCCACGCCGGCGTTGATCAGCGATGGGATCAGCTTGGCCACCATGGTGGCCCACACCGCGTCCATGGGATAGCCGTAGACGAATTTCTGGTAGATGAAGGTCTTCAGCATGTACAGCGCCACGTAGGTCAGCGCGCCGCACACGCAGGCCAGCGCCGTGCGGTCGATGCGGCCCTTGCCCTTTATGTGGATGCGGCTCTCCAGGACCGAGCCGCAGACCCAGGCCATGGCGAATTTGCTGATGAATGTGATCAGCACGTTGATGAGATCGTAGCCGGTCACGGCGTCGTAGAAGGCGGAGCCGATGCCGGCAGCCAGGCCGCCCTGCAGAGGGCCGAGCAGTATGCCGCTGAGCAGGCAGACGGCGTTGGCAAAGTGAACCTTGGAGCCCAACAGCGGAAAGCGGAACAGCGTGACTACATAGACCATGGCAGCCATCATCGCTATGAAGGTGATGTTAAAGACGGAAAATTCGCGCTTATTCATGGTAAAAGCCTCCCTCAAAGCGTTTGACATTTTATGAAAAGCAGTATATACTAAAATTGAACTTATTGAAAGAGCCAGAAGAGGAGAAAATTATAAGACCAGATGAGCAGGCAAAAACCGGAATACCTGATACTGTATGAGATACTGAGGGATGAGATCACCGGCGGGTCGTGGCCCTTCGGCGCACGTCTGCCCTCGCGCAGGCAGACGGCGCTGGACAGGGGGCTGAGCGCTGTGACGGTGGAACACAGCTACGAACTGCTGTGCCAGGAGGGCTATATCCAGGCCAGGCCAAGGAGCGGCTACTACGTCATCTATCGCAGCGGCGACGGCTTTGCCGCGGCGGACGGCCAGCCGCCCCGCCATGCGTCGGTCGATGCGACAGAGGCCGAGGATACGCTTCCATTTTCGGTGATGGCCCGGGCCATGCGCAGGGTGTTGGCGGACTACGGCGAGGCCGTGATGCGCAAGTCGCCCAATGAGGGCGCTCTGGAGCTGCGCGCGGCTCTGTCCCGCTACCTGGCCCGCAACCGGGGCATGCAGGTCTCGGAGGACCAGATCATCATCGGCTCCGGCTCGGAATACCTGTACGGGCTGGTGGTGGAGATGCTGGGGGCCGATCGCGTCTTCGCCATAGAATATCCCTCCTATGAAAAGATCGAGCAGGTCTACCACGCCAAGGGGGTGGCGTGCGAGCTGCTGCCGCTGGGCCACGACGGCGTACGCAGCGCCGCGCTGGCCGGCACGAAGGGGTCTGTGCTGCACATCACGCCCTTTCGCAGCTATCCCACGGGCGTGACGGCATCGGCTTCCAAGCGGGCGGCATATATCCGCTGGGCGGAGCAGGGGGACCGCTACATCGTGGAGGACGACTTCGAATCGGAGTTCTCGTTGCTTCGAAAGCCCGAGGATACCGTATTTGCGCTGTCCGGCGGCGGGAATGTCATCTACATGAATACCTTTACCCGCACGGTGTCGCCCGCGTTGCGCGTGGGCTATATGGTGCTGCCTCCCCGGCTGGTGGCGCTGTTTCGCGAGCGGGTGGGGTTTTACTCCTGCACGGTGCCCGCCTTTGAGCAGTATTTGCTGGCGGATCTGATCTCCACCGGCGATTTCGAGCGGCACATCAACCGCATGCGCAGGAAGCGCAGGAAGCAGGAGCGCGGCCAGTGAGCTTGCAATAAGCCGTTCTAAATAATATAAGTGTTTACAGCCGGAAGAAAGGAGATATGCCATGCTGTTTGAACTGTGGGCGCTGGCCGAAGCGAATACCTCCCCGGTACAGGACGCGGTGGAGGAGGTCGGCGACATCATCGAGCACGCAGGAAACAGGGCGGGGAATCTGCTGACCAACCTTCCTGTGTTGACCACAAGACTGATGATGTCTGCGCTGGCCATCTTCCTGGGCGTCATATTCATGCGGGTGGGACGGCGCTTGATCGCTTCCATCGTGCGGATGCGCGGCCAAAAGGGCATGCACACCCTACAGCAGGTCAGCACGGTCAAGTCGCTGGCGACCAGCGTGTTCAATTACATCATGTATTTCATCATCGTGACCGTCGTGCTGAGCATACTCGGCGTCAATGTTACATCGATTCTCGCAGTGGCCGGTGTCGGCGGCATCGCCATCAGCTTTGGCGCACAGACGCTGGTCAAGGACATCATTTCCGGCATGTTCATATGGATGGAGGGCAGCATTACCGTGGGCGACGTGGTGACCATCAACGACCTCTCCGGGGTCGTGGAGTCCATCGCGATACGCACCACCAAGGTGCGGGATTACAACGGGAATATTTACGTCATACCCAATGGCGACATCCGCACCATCACCAACATGAGCCGCGATTTCAAGCGGGCCATCGTGGACATACGCTGCCCCTATGAGGCCGACCAGGCCCACGTGGTCCAGATCCTGGAGGAGGAGATGGAGAAGGCCTCGGAGGAGATCGACGGCCTGACCAGCATCCCCGAGGTCATGAGCATACTGTCCTTCGATACGGATGCCGTGGTGGTGCGCATCGCGGTACAATGTCCGGTGGGCGAGCACTGGCGCATCGAGCGCGACCTGCGCACCCGGGTGAAGGACCGCTTCGACAGGGAGGGCATAGAGATGCCCCACTATCAAAAAGTCGTGATAAAGTAAAACAAGGCTTGCAAAAATTTAGTTTGTCGTGTATACTGAATATATATTAAAGGGGCGTTTGGAGGCGATGTCGGTGGGCTTTTCACACAATATCGGCGTGCTGTTTGCTGATGAGAGCTTTAGCGGCCTGACACACCCGTTTTTTGCGTCGGTGCTGAACGCTTTCAAGAACGAGGCGGAAAACCACGGCTATGACCTGACCTTCATCAACCACAACGTGGGCGGCGACGGCCGCACCTTTGCGGATTACTGCCGCTACAGGAAACTGGACGGCGTATTTTTGGCTTGCGTCGATTTCTATTCAAAGGCCGTTCAGGCGCTGCTGGACAGCGACATTCCCTGCGTTTCGGTGGACTATCCCTGGCCGAAGCAATCCTGCGTGCTGTCTGACAACCGAAACGGTATGAAGCAGCTGGTGGATTACGCCGTCTCCCAGGGACACAGCCGCATCGCGTTCATCAGCGGCCAGCGCAATTCCGAGGTCACCGAGACGCGCAGGCAGGAGTATCTGCAGGCCATGGCGGACCACAACCTGGCGGTGCCCGAGGGCTACCTGCTGGAGGGCGTCTATTCCGACAATGAGGTGGTACGGACGCTCGTGGAGAAGCTGCTTTCCCGGAAGGACCGGCCCACCTGCATACTGCTGCCCAACGATACTACCTATTTTGGCGCACAGGAGGCCGTTCGCGAGCAGGAGCTGCGCATTCCCAAGGACATCTCCCTGGCCGGATACGACGGCATCTCCCTGACCCAGACGCTGAGACCCCAGCTGACCACCGTTCGACAGAAGAGCGAGGTCCTCGGGGAACAGGCCGCAAAGCTGCTGATCGGGCGTCTGGAGCAGCCGGGGACGGCCATCGAGGAGGTCGTCACCGTTCCCGTGGAGCTGATCAAGGGCTCGACGGTGGGCTGGTGCGACACGTGGTGAGGCAACCCGGGATACATACGGCAAAAAGCTGCCGAAGTCGGCAGCTTTTTGCCGTATGTATTACATTTTGCGATCCTACCCCAACTCCGCCATCAACTGCTTCATCAGCATAACGGACGCAGGCCCCGCGGAGCTCTGGTATTCCACGCTGCCGGGGGCGTCGCCTGAGCGCAGGTTGTTTTGATCCAGCAGGAATTTCAGCCGCATGGCGGTGCCGTTCAGGCCGTCGAATATGCCGGCGTGGGGGAAGAGATCCTGTATCGCGTCCCGAAGGAAGGGATAGTGAGTGCACCCCAGCACAATGGCGTCGATCTGCATATCCCGGTAGGGGCACAAAAGCGCTTTGAGCAGGGAACTGGCCTGTGGCGAGTGGGCCCTGCCGGATTCCACCAGCTCCACCAGCCCCTGGCCGACCACGGTGATCACGTCGTCGCCATAGAGGCGCATCAGCCGTTCAAACTTTTCAAGGCGCAGCGTGGCGGCGGTGGCCAGGACGACCACCTTGCCGCCGTGGCGGGCAAAGTGGGCGGGCTTCAGCGCGGGCTCCATGCCCACGATGGGCAGCTCTGAATGGGCGGCGCGGACGATTTCGGCATAGGCGGAGGTGGCGGTGTTGCAGGCGATGACGATGGCCTTGACGCCCCGCGAGAGCAATACGTCGATCCCGGCGGCGCTCAATGCCCGTATCTCCTCAAGCGGCCTCGGGCCGTAGGGCGCGTGAAGATTGTCGCCGTAGAATAAGAAATGCTCGTTGGGCAGCAGCTTGACGGCCTCGTGCAGCACGCTGATACCGCCGACGCCGGAATCAAAAAAGCCGATCAGGTCGTTCATGGTCAATCTCCCGTCAACATCGTTGCATCTATTATAGTGGTTTTGTGGTTTAAATGCAAGGGGTTTCCCCGGTGGCGGCAGGGGAGAGATGGAATGTTAAATTTATACTTTAGGCGAAAAACTATTGACAAATCCCATGGTTGGTATATAATAGTCAAAGAAAGTCAAATTGACTTTGAAAACAATAGCGACCCTGAAAGGGGGTAGAAATATGAACATCGAGAAATTCACCCAGAAGTCCATTGAGGCCATTCGGGAGGCCCAGAGCTGTGCCATTCGCAACCAGAACATGCAGATCGACCAGCAGCACCTGCTGTACGCGCTGCTGAACCAGGAGGACGGCGCCGCCGCGCAGATCCTGAAGAAGGCGAAGATCGACATAAAGCGCATGGCCACCGCCTGTGACCGGGAGATCCAGCGCATTCCCAGGGTTTCCGGGCCGGGACGGGAGATGGACAAGGTCTACGTTTCCCAGTCCGTGGACGCGGCGCTGACCGAGGCCGAGCAGCAGGCCGAGTACATGAAGGACGAGTATGTCTCCGTGGAGCACATCCTGCTTGGCATCATCGAGCGGCCCAACGGCGCCATCCGCAACATCTTCAACGAATTTGGCCTGACCAAGGAAGCCTTCCTGGAGGCCATGCAGAAGGTGCGCGGCAACACCCGGGTGACCAGCGAAAACCCGGAGGATACCTACGACGCGCTGCTGAAGTACGGCGTCGACCTGACCCAGAAGGCGCGGACCGAGAAGCTGGACGAGAAGCTGGACCCGGTCATCGGCCGGGACGACGAGATCCGCAACGTCATCCGCATACTGTCCAGGAAGACCAAGAACAATCCCGTGCTGATCGGCGAGCCCGGCGTGGGCAAGACGGCCATCGCCGAGGGCCTGGCCCAGCGCATCGTGCAGGAGGACGTGCCCGCCCGCCTGAAGGACTGCCAGCTGGTGGCTCTGGACATGGGCGCGCTGATCGCCGGCGCGAAGTTCCGCGGCGAGTTCGAGGAGCGCCTGAAGAGCGTGCTGGAGGAGGTCAAGAAGAGCGAGGGCAGGGTGATCCTGTTCATCGATGAGCTGCACAACATCGTCGGCGCCGGCAAGGCCGAGGGCAGCATGGACGCCGGCAACCTGCTCAAGCCGATGCTGGCCCGTGGCGAGCTGCACTGCGTGGGCGCGACCACCATCGACGAATATCGCAAGTACATCGAAAAGGATCCGGCCCTGGAGCGCCGCTTCCAGCCGGTGATGGTGGACGAGCCCTCGGTGGAGGACACCATCTCCATCCTGCGCGGCCTGCGGGAGCGCTACGAGGTGTTCCATGGCGTGAAGATCGCCGACCAGGCGCTGATCAGCGCGGCGCGGCTGTCCGACCGCTACATCACAGACCGGTTCCTGCCGGACAAGGCCATCGACCTGGTGGACGAGGCCTGCGCCATGATCCGAACGGAGATCGACTCCATGCCCCAGGAGATGGACAGCATCGCCCGGGAGATCAAGCAGAAGGAGACCGAGGAGGTGGCCCTGTCCCAGGAGGGCGAGGACTCCCGGCACGAGCTGGAGCGGGTGCAGGGCGAGCTGAAGGTGCTGCGGGAGAAGTTCAGCGGCATGAAGGAGCAGTGGGAGAGCGAAAAGGCGAAGATCACCACGGTTCAGAAGCTGCGCGAGGAAATCGAGCAGATGAACGCCGACATCGAGAAGGCCCAGCGGGAATACGACCTGAACCGGGCCGCCGAGCTGCAATACGGCAAGCTGCCCCAGCTGAAGGCCCGGCTGGCCGAGGCCGAGAAGCAGATGGAGGCGGGGAAGGGGAAGACCCTGCTGCACGACCGCGTGACCGAGGACGAGATCGCCCGCATCGTGTCCCGCTGGACGGGCATCCCCGTGACCAAGCTGGTGGAGAGCGAGCGCAGCAAGCTGCTGCATCTGGACGAGGTGCTGCACGAGCGCGTGGTGGGCCAGGACGAGGCCGTCCAGAAGGTGGCCGAGGCCATACTGCGCTCCCGCGCGGGCATACAGGACCCGAACCGGCCCATCGGTTCGTTTCTGTTCCTGGGTCCCACCGGCGTCGGCAAGACCGAGCTGGCCAAGACGCTGGCTCAGGCGCTGTTCGACGACGAGAAGAACCTGATCCGCATCGACATGACCGAGTACATGGAGAAGTTCTCCGTGTCCCGCCTGATCGGGGCTCCTCCGGGATACGTGGGCTACGACGAGGGCGGCCAGCTGACCGAGGCGGTGCGCCGCAAGCCCTACAGCGTGGTGCTGTTCGACGAGGTGGAGAAGGCCCATCCCGACGTGTTCAACATCCTGCTGCAGGTGCTGGACGACGGCCGGATCACCGATTCCCAGGGCCGCACGGTGGACTTCAAGAACACCATCATCATACTGACCAGCAACCTGGGCTCCCAGATCATCCAGCAGGGCATCGACGCCGACGGCCACCTGACCGACGAAGCCCGCAAGCAGACGGAGGCACTTCTGAAGACCCAGTTCAGGCCCGAGTTCCTGAACCGGCTGGACGAGGTCGTCATCTACACGCCGCTGACCCGCGACCAGATCGTGGAGATCATGCACCTGATGATCAAGGGCCTCGACCGCCGGCTGGCGGACCGCCGCCTGACGGTGCAGTTGACCCCCGCCGCCGAGCAGTGGGTGGTGGATAACGGCTATGACTCGGTATACGGCGCGCGCCCGCTGAAGCGCTTCATACAGCGCGCGGTGGAGACGCCCATCGCCCGGCTGCTGATCGAACGCGACCTGCCCGAGGACACCGCCATCATCGTGGACGTGGAAAACGACGAGGTGGTGCTGAAGACCCGGGAGGCGGCGCTGGAGGGCGAAGTGACCGGCTGAAAACAGTAGCGGCGCCTATCAGGCGCCACCAAAAGATAAAATTAATAGCGGTTGGGTTCATCCCAGCCGCTTTTCCATACATACCAGCATGACGTCGGGGATGCCGTTGAACACGGTGGGGATGACGCCGCTTTCGAGATAGCCACGCCGGGCGTACATCTTCCGGGCGCTGACGTTCTTTGCGTTGGTGTCGATGCGCAGCACTTCACAGCCGCTATCCAGCGCGTATGCCTCGTAGAAGTCCAGAAATTGACGGGCATACCCCCGCCCGAAGCACAGCGGGTCCACCGTCAGCGTGTGCAGCACCATCACCTGGCCGTCGCTGGCTGGATAATGCCAATCCACCTGGGCATAATCCGGCACCTGGACCTGATTGATGCGGGCGGCGGCCACGATGCGCCCGACGTCCTCCAGCACGAACAGGTCGCCGGCGTCCAGGGCGGCCCTGGCGGTGGCCTCGGTGGGATAGACGTCCTTCAGCCAGCCGGTGGTGAGCCGACCGGCAGCCTCGGCCTCGTGGATGCGCGCATAGATGCCCGCAATGTCGGATATGTCGCGGTCAGTGGCTTTGCGTATCATTACTCGATCTCCTTTTTTCAGTGCCGATCCCTGCGCTTCGAACCGCGGTCGGCATTCTTGCGGTTGCCCCGGCGCTCGTTTCGGCTGTCCCGCCGGTTGTTTTTGTCCGGACGCGCCGCCTGATCCCTGTTATGCCGGCTTTCCACTTCAAACCGACTGAGGTCGGATGGGTCCAGGAGACGCGCCCTTGCGGCAGGCGACAGCTTGACCTTGCCGCGGCGCTGTGGCGCTCTCGCCGATTCTATTGGATTGCCGTAATTGCTGGCATTCCTCGCCGCATCAAAGCGCTCCCTGCGGTTGAAGGGCCTGTCGGGGCGGCGCTCGCCACGGTTGCCGGTGGACGGCCGGGCGGCGGCCCGCTCGCTGCCCAGAGGCGGGCGCGCACAGGTATGCCGCAGATCGTCGCCCCCTGCATGGCCCGTTCGATGGCGGCGGCCCGCTCAGCCGGAACGCCCACCACGGTGCGTTCGTCGTAGATTTCGATCTTGCCGATCTCGCTGCCATGGACGTTCGCCCGTCCCGCGATGGCGCTGACGATGTGATTCGGGGCCACCTTCTGCCTGCGTCCGATGGAAAGAAGCAGCTTTCGATATAACCGACCGTCTTCTGCTTTGCGGTCCAGTTCGATGTCCACAAGGCCGGCATCCTCGCGCCTGAAGCACAGCTGCATCGCGGCGGAGGCGATCAATGCGGGCTCGTGGCCTTCGGCCATCAGCTTTCCGACCATCGTCTTGAATTCCATCGGTATCTCGCCGCAAAGGGCGGTGCGCACCTGTTCCAGGCTATTCTCGTTTTGAAGCTTGCGGATGGAGGCGACGGTGGGTATCGGTATCTCTTCGATGTCAGATTTCGTAAACCGACCGATGTCCCTCATTCCGAAGAACTGCCGACGCCCGCTGCACAGGGTAATGGCGGTGCCCTCCTTTCCGGCGCGGCCCGTGCGTCCGATGCGGTGGACGTAGATCTCGCTGTTCTGGGGCAGGTCGTAGTTGATGACGTAGTCGATGTCATTGACGTCGATGCCCCGGGCGGCGACGTCCGTGGCCACCAGAATCGGTATCCGGGCGGATTTGAAGCCCTCCATGACCCGGGTGCGCTGGGACTGGTTCATGTCGCCGTGGATGCCCTCGCAGGTGAAGCCGCTCTTGTTCAGGTAGGCGGAAACCTCGTCCACCATCAGCTTGGTGTTGCAGAAGATCATCGTGCGCACGGGCTCACGGCTGCGCAGCAGCAGGTTCAGCGCGTCCAGCTTGCGCCCCATGGGCACCTCCATGTATTGCTGGGTGATGGCGTCCAGGGTCACCTGGGCGGCGTTGATCTCGATGAGCTGGGGGTCACGCATGAATTGGCTGGTGAGCTCCAGTATGGGATCAGGCATCGTGGCGGAGAACAGCACCGTCTGGTGCGCCTCGGGCACATCCTTCAGTATGGTCTCGATGTCCTCCCGGAAGCCCATGCTCAGCATCTCGTCGGCCTCGTCCAGCACCACCAGCTTCACATTGGCCAGCGACAGCGTGCCCCGGCGCATATGGTCCATCACGCGCCCCGGTGTGCCGATGACCAGGTTGGCCCGTTTGAGCCTGTAGATCTGCCGGTCCATCGCCGCGCCGCCGTAGACATCCACCGGCCACACGTTCAGCGTAAAGCGCAGCAGCTTCTTGATCTCCTCGCAGCCCTGCTGGGCCAGTTCGCGGGTGGGACAGAGGATCAGCACCTGCACCGTGGGCTCGGCCTCGTCCCGGTCGATCAGCTCCACGGCGGGTATGGCAAAGGCCATGGTCTTGCCCGTGCCGGTCTGGGAGCGGCCGATGACGTCCGCGCCGCTGCGCAGAAGGGGGATGGCCTGACGCTGGATGTCGGTGGGCTCTGTAAAGCCCATGGCCTCCACGGCCCTGCGCAGCTCCGGCGCCAGCGCCAGCGCGTCAAACCCGCCTTCAGCAGGCATATCGTCGCGGACTTCGGTCTGTATTTCATTGTATAGGGTATTGATTTCGTCCATAGATAGCGCCGCGACGCCGCGGCCCCTTTCGATCGTATTCTATATTGCCATTTTAGGGCCAAATGAAAACCCCTGCCATGAGGCAGGGGTTAATTCGGGGTTTTGTTTGTGGTTTTGCGTTCGTACGAAGGGACGCCGTCGCTGCAAGTAGCGGTGGATCGACAGCCTTCGGGCTGCCACAGATCACGCCGCCCCCTCCAGGGCTGAGATATTATTTCACCAGCAGCTCCGCGATCTGGATGGCGTTGGTGGCTGCGCCCTTGCGGATCTGGTCGCCGCAGCACCACAGGCTCAGGCCCTTCTCGTCGGTCAGGTCGTCGCGGATGCGGCCAACGAACACGATGTCCTGGTCGCTGGTGTCCAGCGGCATCGGATAGACCTTGTTGTCAAGGTCGTCACACAGCTTGCAGCCGGGGGCCTGGGCGATGGCGGCGCGGGCCTCCTCGACGCTGATCTTGCGCTCGGTACGCAGGGTCACGCTGATGGAATGACTGCGCAGCACGGGCACGCGCACGCAGGTACAGGTGACCTTCAGCTCGGGCAGGTGCATGATCTTGCGGCCCTCGTTCTGCATCTTCATCTCCTCGGAGGTATAGCCGTTGCCGCTGTCGCCGCCGATCTGGGGAATTACGTTAAAGGCGATCTGCCAAGGGAAGACCTTCGCCGTCAGGGGCTTGCCTGCGGCGTAGTCCCGGGCCTGCTGCTCCAGCTCGGCAAGGCCTTCCGCGCCAGCGCCGGAGACGGCCTGGTAGGTGCTGGCCACCATGGTCTGGATCGGGGAGAGGCGGTTCAGCGCCGCGATGGCGGTCATCGTGATGATGGTGGAGCAGTTGGGGTTTGAGATGATGCCGTGGTGCTTCTGCGCGTCCCCGGGGTTGATCTCCGGCACCACCAGCGGCACGCTGTCGTCCATGCGGAAAGCGCTGGAATTGTCCACGAAGACCGCGCCGGCCTTCACGATGGCCGGGGCAAACCGCTTGGCCAGGGGATTCTGGGCCGCGCCCAGCACGATGTCCATGCCCTCGAAGGCCTGATCGGTGGCCTCCTCGACGACGACCTCGCCGTCCCCGAACGGCAGCTTCTTGCCCGCGCTTCGGGCGCTGGCCAGCGCCTTCAGCGTGTCGATGGGAAATTTGCGCTCCCAGAGCACCTTCAGCATCTCGCGGCCCACGGCGCCCGTGGCGCCCAGTATGGCGACATTGACCTTTTTCATATCAAATACCTGCTTTCTGCGTGTTGATTGACGTTTTATTCCTGTATGCCCGCGAAGAACAGACCGGGGTCTGCCTCCCTCAGCTTCGCTGCCATGTCGTGCATCGCGCGAACGCTGACGGGCTCAGTGATATACGCGCCGTCGCCCAGGGCCCTTGCGGGAATCTCCAGCGGGGCGGCAGTGCGCACGTAGTAGGGATGGACGGCCTCGGCGTTGTTCACATCGGCATACCCCTGTGGGATGGGATTGAGCCTGGGCGACACGCCGTCCAGTATGTCCCTGAGCCCCAGCTCCACGGCGAAGGCGGTGGGGTCCTTGCCCGCGCCCTGGCCCTGGAAGGTGTGCACGCCGAAGTATTCGCCGGTGACGGAGATGGTGTTGTTGTTCAGGTGGACGGCGGCCTCGGTGGCATCAGATGCGACCAAAGTCGGCTCCACATAGGCGCTGACCGTGCCGTCGGCGTTCAGCGCGGAGCTGGCGCTCAGGCGGCAGACCTTGTCCAGCCGTTTGAAGTGTATGATGTCCGCGCCGGATATGTGACGGATGCCCTCGGTAGCCACGTTTTCGGGGCGAACATAGCGCTGGTAGGCCACGGCGCTGGCGATGCTGAGCTTGCACTGGGCGTCGATGCCGTCGATGTCGGCGGCGGGGTTGGCCTCGGCGTAGCCCTCCCTCTGGGCCTCGGCCAGCACATCCTCAAAGCCCCGGCCCTCACGCTGCATGATGTCCAGGATCAGGTTCGTGGTGCCGTTGACGATGCCGGATAGGGCGGTGAGCCTGTCTGCGCTGCGGTAGCGCATCAGGTTGTACAGGAAGGGGATGCTGCCGCCGACGCTGGCATCGTAGCGGTAGTGTACGCCCATGTCCCGGGCGAGGGTCAATATCTCCTCCATGTGATGGGAGAGCATCAGCTTGTTGGCGGAGACCACGTTTTTGCCCGCCTTCAGGGCCTGTATCGTGAAGGTATGGGCGGGTTCCATGCCGCCGATCAGCTCGACGACCGTGTCGATCTGCGGATCGTTCAGTATATCATTATAGTCGGAGGTTTCCAGGTGCTCCAGCCCCGGATGCCGCAGCAATTCGAGGATGCGCACGACGTGGATGTCGTCGCGCCTGAGCAGGTGCTCGTAAATGCCGGAGCCGATCGTTCCGAGGCCCAACAGTCCGATATTCAAAAACAACAACCCCTTTGTGTCTTTCGTGCAAACACACGTGTTTTTATGTTGGAAACACTATAGCACAACAGACCGGATTTGTCAAAGCATGAGGCCACCTGTTTTCAGCCTCTTAACGTAGATAAACGGATTGCGGGAAAAAACGGCTATTGCATTTTGATCCAAAAGAAGTTATTATAGAAAAAACCATCGCAAAGTGAGGTCGAACCGCAATGATACTGTACAGCACCCGCTCCAGCCGGCATACCGCCTCCTCCACCCAGGCCGTATTGAAGGGCATCGCGCCAGACGGCGGCCTGTATACCCCGATCAGCTTTGCCGATCTGAAGGTGGACGTGGGCAGCCTGCTGAATATGAGCGCCGTCGAAATATCCGCCGAAGTCATCGGCAGACTGCTGGACGACTTCACCCGGGAGGAAATGCATTCACTGATCGAAGCCGCCTATGCCGACAAGTTCGAGACGCCGGATCTCACGCCCGTTGAGAAGGTGGGGTCGGACTTCGTGCTCGAGCTGTTTCGCGGTCCCACCTCGGCCTTCAAGGACGTGGCGCTGTCCGTGCTGCCCCGGCTGATCACCGCCGCCAAGGCCAAGCTGGGCGTGGACGAGGAGATCGTGATCCTCACTGCCACCAGCGGCGATACCGGCAAGGCCGCGCTGGAGGGCTTCCACGATGTCGAGGGCACGCGGATCGTGGTATTCTATCCCGACGGCGGCGTCAGCGACGTGCAGAAGGCCCAGATGGTCACCCAGGCCGGCGGCAACGTGGGCGTTTGCGCGGTCAGGGGCAATTTCGACGACGCCCAGACCGGCGTGAAGAACATATTCGCCGACGACGAGCAGAACCGCTGGGCGGCGGCCGCCGGCGCGCGGCTGTCCAGCGCCAATTCCATCAACATCGGGCGGCTGGCCCCCCAGGTGGCCTACTATTTCAAGGCCTATTGCGATCTGGTGCTTCGGGGGGAGATCCGGCTGGGCGAGCCGGTGAATTTCATCGTGCCCACGGGCAACTTCGGCGACATACTGGCCGGGGAATACGCCCGGCGGATGGGGCTGCCGGTGGCCAAACTGGTGTGCGCCTCCAACGCTAACAACGTGTTGACCGATTTCATCAACACCGGCGTGTACGACCGGCGCAGGGAATTCTATAAGACCGCCTCGCCGTCCATGGACATCCTGGTGTCCAGCAATCTGGAGCGCTATCTGTTCCTGGCCAGCGGCTGCGATTTCGACCTGGTTTCAAAGCTGATGGCCCAGCTGAAGGATGAGGGCATGTACACCGCGCCACAGTCGCTGATGGACGAGATGCGCGAGCACTTCTGGGCCGGCTGTGCCGACGACGCGCGGGCACTGGCGGCCATCGGAGAGGTCTGGCGCAGGCACGGCTACCTGATGGATACCCACACCGCCGTGGCCTGGGCCGTGATGGAGGACTTCGAGGCCCAGGTGGACAACGGCTGGGCGAACGTGGTGCTGTCCACCGCCTCGCCCTACAAGTTCAGCCGGGACGTGCTCTCCGCCATCTGCGACGATAAGCCCGAAAGCGGCTTCGGCGCGATGGACCTGCTGCACCAGTTGACAGAGGTGCCGGTGCCCGCGCCCCTGGCGGCGCTCAGGGACATGGCCCCGCGGTTCAACGACTGCGTGGACAGGACCGACATGCTGGATTACGTCAAAAGAACCATCTACTGACAAAACCGCGGGCTTTACGGCCTGACGGCATGAACCACCCCTCCGACGCATATCATCCGATGATCGATTGCGGACAGGAGGGGTTTTTATATGGCGCTGCAAACGCAGGTGCAGACCTTTGAGGCGGAAAAACTGAACGGAGCGCGGCGGGCCCAGGTGCTGGTGCGGGCCGAGGCGCTGGTGCCCGGCGCGGGGCGGGACGCCATCGAGCCGCTGTTGGCGGACGCCGGCTTGTTCGTCGGCGAGGTGGACGTTCAGGCGGACCGCGTGGTGCTGGAGGGCAGCGTCGCCTGCCAGGCGGTCTACCGGCAGGGTGAGGAGAGCGCCCTGCGGGCGCTGACGGCCCAGGCCGCGCTGAACCACGTGCTGGACATGCCGGGCGTCCAGCCGGGCATGCTCTGTCGCGCCCGTGGCGAGGTCAACCACGTGGACGCCCGCTATGAAAACGGGCACATGGTGTTCCAGGTAACCTGTGACCTGAACGTACAGGTGCTCAGCCTGTCGCCGGTGGAGGTCATCAGCGCAGTGGAGGGCGCGCAGGGCCTTCAAACCGTGTTCACGCCGATTCGCTCGGTCAAGCTGGCCGCCGAAGCCAGCGAGCTGGCGCTGCTGAAGGACACGGTGACGCTGCCCGCCGCGCTGGATGCCCGCACGGCGCTGATGGACTGGGCCGCAGTGGAGATCGAGGACGTATCCGCGGACCTGGGCGGCGTCCGGGTGAAGGGCCGGGCCATGGTGGAGACGCTGGTGGCCAGCGGCGTGGCGGGAAGGCCGGGGGTCGTGGTGCGCTACCCGCTGGCGCTGGATCAGTTGGTGGAGCTTCCGGAGTGGCTGACGGGCGACGTGTCCGCCGAGGTGGATGTGCGCAGCATTCGCAGCCGCGTGGACGCTTCGGAAGGGGACGGGGACATGCTTTTGACCTGCGAGATCGAGGCGCGGGTGCGCGTGCTGGCCAACGCCACGGACGAGGTGGAGGCCCTCGCGGACATCTACGCGACCCAGGGCATGAGCGTCGATGCCGAGGACGAGGACGTGGGCTTTTGTCGCGCGGTGGATCGCGCGAAGGTGTGCGAGCTGGTGCGGGGAACGGTCCTGATCGGAGAAAACGCCCCCGGCGTCGGCACGGTCATCGCCACCCGGGTGCATCCCTCAATCGGTGAGTGGCGCAATGAAAACGGCCAGGGCAGGATAGAGGGCGTAGCCGAGACCCGGGTGCTGTACATGCCGGGCGGATCGGAGCTCCCGGCCTCTGCCGAGGCGGAGCTGCCCTTCAGCCTGACCGTGCCCCAGGCGCTGAACGACGAATCGATGATCGAGATGCAGGTGCTCTCAGCCGAGGCCAACGCGCTGATGAGCGACCGGCTGGAGATGAAGCTGCAGCTCTCCGTGTCCTGCGAGACCCGGCAGCGCGCCGAGGTGGAGATCGTGACGGAGATCACCGAAGGCGCGCCTGTGCAGCGCCGCCCCGGCATCGTGGTCAGCTGGCCGCTGCCCGGTGAAACCGCCTGGGATATCGGCAAGCGCTACGGCATCCCCGCCGGGAGCGTGGGGGAGGTCGAAGCGGGAAAAGCGGTGGTGTTGAAGGTATAGAGCACCGTCTCATTCCGGGACAAAATTATTTCAAATTGCGTTCGATTGCTTTTTCCCGGCATCGGTGCTATAATGTGCATATATCGAACGTGTGTTCTTTATGCGATATCGGGTGGTCGGAGCGGTTTTTTTGCCCCGGCACGGTATGACGGTCCGTTCACCGGCATATATTATGAGTAACACACAATAACCGGAGGGATACGATGGAAAATCCAAACAACAGAATCATAGCCGTAGGGCGGCTGGACGGCGAACTGGAACTGAGCCACGAGGTGATGAACGAGCCCTTCTATACCGGCACGCTGCTGGTCAAGCGCCTTTCCGGCGCGGTGGATCGCCTGCCGGTCACCATTCCGGGCAAGCTGATGGGGCTTCTGCCGGAGGATAACAGCCAACTGCTGGTGACCGGGCAGGTGCGCTCCTACAACAAGGTCGTCGACGGCGCCGGGCGGCTGATGGTGACGCTTTTCGTGCAGAGCCTGGCGCTGTCGCCGGACAACGACACGCTGAACCGGGTCACGCTGACCGGGGCGCTGTGCAAGCCGCCGATCTATCGTTCCACGCCCTTTGGCCGGGAGATCTGCGACATGATGCTGGCGGTGAACCGCGCCTTTGGCAAGAGCGACTACATTCCCTGTATCGCCTGGGGCAGAAATGCCCAGTACGCCTCCCGCTTCAGCGTGGGCGACCGGGTGCGCCTGACGGGGCGGCTGCAATCCAGGGAGTATCAAAAGCTGTTGGAAAACGGGGAATACCTGCTGAGAAACGCCTATGAGGTCTCCTGCTTTACGCTGGAGGCCGCCGAAGCCGAATCCTCCGCCCTGCCGGCCTGCGCGCCGCCGGAGGTTCGCTACGCCTTTGACGCCGGGGTGAGAAAGCACCTGAGCTGAACCGGATCTCCATGACAGGGCCCTTCGGGGTCCTGCTTTTTTACACGGCGGCGGTTGCCGTTCCGCGCGAGAGGCTGTACAATGGGATTTAAGCATCAATCCAAAGGGGGAAGCCTGTAAATGTCATGTACGACCATACTTGTTGGCAAAAACGCTTCAAACGACCGCTCCACGATGATCGCCCGGACCGACGACGGGCACTTTGACGTGAAGAAGCTGATCGTCGTAAACCCTGAAAAACAGCCAAGGAAATACAAGAGCGTCATTTCCCACGTGGAGATCGACCTGCCCGACGACCCCATGCGCTATACTGCCTGCCCCAGCGTCGATAAGAAGAACGGCATCTGGGCCGCCACGGGCATCAACGCCGCCAACGTGGGCATGACCGCCACCGAGACGATCACCTCCAACCCCAGGGTGCTGGCCGCGGACCCGCTGGTGGAATACAGGGAAGCGAAGGGCCGGGAAAAGGCGGTGCCCGGCGGCATCGGCGAGGAGGACATCGTGGTGCTGGTGCTGCCCTATATCCACAGTGCCAGGGAGGGCGTGGAACGCCTTGGCGCGCTGCTTGAGCAGTATGGCACCTATGAATCCAACGGCATCGCCTTCAACGACAAAGATGAGATCTGGTGGCTGGAGACCATCGGTGGCCACCACTGGATGGCCCGGCGGGTGCCCGACGACGTGGCCGTGATCAACCCGAACCAGTTCGGCATGGACGCTTTCGATCTGGACGACGCCTTCGGGCCGCGCAAGGCGCACATGTGCTCTGCCGATCTGCGGGAATTCATCGCGGACAACCACCTCGACCTGAACCAGCGCGGCACGTTCAATCCCAGGGACGTGTTCGGCTCCCACAACTATAGGGACCGCATCTACAACACGCCGCGGGCCTGGTACATGGGCAGGTGCCTGACGCCCTTTTCCCATCGCTGGGACGGGGAAAACGCCGAATTCACGCCGGAAAGCGACAACATTCCCTGGGCCCTGGTGCCCGACCGGAAGGTGACGGCAGAGGATGTGAAGACGATACTGTCCTCCCACTACCAGGGCACGCCCTACAATCCCTATTCCAGCCAGGATACCGGCAAGCGGGGCATGTACCGATCCATCGGCATCAACCGCACCGGCGTCACCGCTATCTGCCAGATCAGAAGCGGCGTCCCCGAGGCCATCCGGGGCATCGAGTGGATCTGCTTCGGTTCCACCACATTCGACGCGATGCTGCCGGTGTACGCCAATGTGGCGCGCATGCCCAAATACCTGAGCGACGTGCGCCTGGACGTTTCCACGGAAAATTTCTACTGGGGCAGCTGCCTGATCGGCGCGCTGGCGGACCACGACTACGGCGCCTGCATCCAACACATCGAGCGCTACCAGGACGCCGTGGCCGCAAATGGCCGCCGACTGATCCTGGAATACGACCGGCGCATGATCCAAACCGGCGACTTCAGCCTGGTCGCCGAGGCCAACGCTGCGCTTGCGGACATGGCGAAAGCGCAGACGATCGCCACGCTGAACAAGGTACTGCTGGAATCGAGCCAGCGCATGAAGAACGGCTACGATCGCGCGGACAACTGATTGCGAAGAGGGGACGGCACGGCCAGCTGTCCCCTCTTGAATTTCAATTTGCAATTCAGAAAAGAATATGCTTGAAAAATGACAGAAATGTGATATACTGGTAGTGTGTGCGCCATGACCGCGCGCGCAAATATCCACTTCGCTTTCAGGCGGCACAGGGGGACGGTATGACGCTGACGCAGAAAATCATATTGATCGCCCTGCTGGTGGTGGGCGGGCTGGCCCTGATCGTGGGCTTTACGCTGATGCACTACATCGGTGGCTTCCTGCGCACGGTAGAAGAGGAAAAGGCGCAGGAGGAGGAAGCCCCGCGCCAAAGCGAAGACAGCCTGCCGCCCAAGAGCGACGGCAAGACAAATACAAACACGTGAATTAGGAGAAAACTATGATTACTGCTGTTTCACTGAATCCCAGTATTGATCGCACGCTGACAGTCGACGGCTTTACCCCCGGAGGGCTGAACCGGGTCGTAGGCAAGCGGGATGTGGCGGCCGGAAAGGGCATCAACGTGGCGCTGACCGTCTCCGAGCTGGGTTTGGATTCCGAGTGCATCGGCTTTATGTACAAGGACGGCGCTTCCCAGTTTGAAAAGCGGCTGATGCTCAATTCCACGCCCTATGACTTCATATGGTGCGAGGGCAGCGTCCGAACGAATATCAAGGTGTTCAACCGCGCCGACGGCACGATCACGGAGCTGAACGAATCCGGCATGAGCGTGGCGGAGGATGACCTCTCCAGGATGGTCGAAATGGTGGTCAGGCACGCGGAAAACAGCGACTATCTGATCCTGTCCGGTTCGCTTCCGCCGGGATGCCCCCAGGACTTTTACCGCACGCTGATCCACGCGGTGGATGGACTGGGCTGTCGCTGCGTGTTGGACGCTGACAGCGACCGGCTGAAGTATGGGCTGGAGGCGAAGCCCTTCATGATCAAGCCCAATCGCTATGAGCTGGAGACAATGATCGGCCACCCCCTGGACGGCATCGCCGATATCCGGGAAGCCGCGCTGCGCTACATCGACTTGGGCGTGCAGATCGTCACCGTGTCCCTGGGCGCCGGTGGCGCGCTCATCACGGACGGGAGTCAGACCCTTTTTGCGCCGCGCATGAACATCGAGGTCAAGGGCACCGTGGGCGCGGGCGACGCGATGGTCGCCGGCCTGGTGGCGGGCTTCATGGCGGACTGGGAGCTTGAGCAGTGCTTCCGCATGGGTGTGGCCTGCGCCAGCACCCGCTGCATCACCGAGGGCTACAAGACCATCGACAAGACCGTCTACAGGGCGTTTCTGGATATGGTAAAGGTCGAAAGGGTGTAACTATGCTTCTAAAGTGGAAGAGCCCCCGTTCGATCGAGCACAAGGAAAACCGACGTCGGTATACTACGGCTCTCGTGCGGCTGCTATACAGGCGCTCGGGCTTCAATGCCCTGCCCATGATCGCCATCGGCTTCCTGGGAATCATACTGCTTGGCAGCCTTCTGCTGACATTGCCCGTCGCCTCAGCCACGGGCCGGAGAATCCCCTGGTTTGACGCGCTGTTCACGTCCACCTCCGCGGTCTGCGTGACCGGCCTTGTGGTGCGGGATACGGGAACGGCCTATTCCACGTTCGGCCATGTGGTGCTGATGCTGCTGATCGAGACGGGCGGCCTCGGCTTCATGACCTTTGCCACGCTGCTGTTTCGCCTGATGGGGCGCGGCTTTACCATGCGCGACCGCATGATCATGCGCGAATCGCTGAACCAGGACGACCTGGGGGGCGTGGTCAACCTCGTGATGTGGGTGGCCAGCAGCACCTTCGCGGTACAGCTTGTCGGCGCGGTGCTGTTCTCGATCCGCCTGATCCCGATATACGGCGTCGCCAGGGGCCTGTTTTTTTCTGCGTTCCATGCGGTATCCGCCTTCTGCAATGCCGGCTTCGACCTCTTTGGCGGCGGCAGGAGCCTGACCGGCTTTTCGTCAGACGCGCTGATGAACCTGACGGCGATCGCGTTGGTGGTCGTGGGCGGCATCGGCTTCGGTACGGTGCACGACATCATCGACAAGAGAAGCTTCAAACGGCTTCGTCTGAACACAAAGCTGGTGCTGGTGAGCTACGGAGCGTTGCTGCTGACGGGATTTTTCGTCGTGCTGGCCTTTGAATGGAGCAATCCTGATACACTGGGTCCGTTGAATCCGTGGCAGAAGCTGCTCGCGGCGCTGTTCCAGTCGGTCACCCTGCGCACGGCGGGTTTCAATACCATCGACCAGGCGGCGCTGCGGGACAGCACCAAGCTGGTAGGGGGCCTGCTGATGCTCGTCGGCTGTGCGCCGGCCTCCACCGGCGGCGGCATCAAGGTGACCACCTTCGCCCTCATCGTGCTGACCGTGCGCATGGTGGCGCGGGGAGAGAGCAGCATCGTGGTGTTCAAGCGCAGGATCGACCGCACGATGATCCAGCGGGCGGTGGCCATCGCGTTTATCGCCCTGGCCGTGGCCTTTGTGGACATCTGCGCGCTTTCGCTGCTCCAGCCGGAGGCGGCCTTCCTGGATCTCTACTATGAATGTGTGTCTGCCGTGGGCACGGTGGGGATCTCAGCCATCGGGACGGCAAATCTGTGCCCGCTGGCGCGGCTGTTGATCATCATCACCATGTATATCGGCCGCATCGGCCCCCTGACCATGGCGCTGCTTTTTACCAAGCGGCAGACCCGCGCCCGTGAGCTGGTAAAGTACCCCGAGGACCGGGTGATGCTCGGCTGACGGAGGGAATCACCTTCTACCGGAGGAATGAATGTCAATGAGCAAGAATAACAAACAGAAGCAGTATATCGTCGTCGGTCTGGGGCGCTTTGGCCGGGCAATCGCCGAGACGCTGTGCCAGGATGGGGCAGAGGTGCTGGGCGTGGATTGCAAGATGGACATGGTGGAACGCATGCGGGATGAACTGACCCAGACCATTCAGATGGACGCCATGGACAGGGACGCCCTGGAGACGCTGGGCGTTCAGGATTTTGACATCGTATTCGTGACGATGGGCTCGGATATCCGCGCCAGCGGTACTATCGTGCTGTTGCTCAAGGAGCTAGGCGCGCGCCGCGTCATCGCCAAGGCCCATGACGAATTTCACGGAAGGATGTTGGAAAAACTGGGCGCGGATCAGGTTTTGTTCCCGGAGCGTGATATGGGGCGGCGCGTGGCGCATAGTCTTATATCGGGCAATGTCATCGAGTACATGGAGCTGTCCACCCGGTATTCCATGGCCGAGATTCGCCCAAAGCCGGAGTGGATCGGCAAGACGTTGAAGGAACTGGCCATGCGCAGCAGCTTGGATATCAATGTAGTGGCCATACGCAGCGGAGACGCGGTCAACGCCATGCCGCAGCCGGAGACCCGGATCAGCCAGGGCGATGTGATGCTGGTGGTCATCAGCGAGAATGCGCTTAAGGAGATGCGCTAACGCATTCGCGCGCGCCCGACAGAAGAGGAGGTAGGTTCCCTGAGCGGTATGTGTGAGCGCGAAAGCGTGGGCTGCCTGTATATCGATGGCAGCCTGTTCGACCGGCGCGTGTGTGACGGCAGCGGCTTCGTATCCGATATTCCCGGCGTCAAGATCTACCCGTTTCATTGCGCGAACATCCGCGACCTCTGGGACCGGCTTCAGAGCGCGCTGTATGACCTGCGCAGCGAATGGGGCGCAGCTGCGGCGATCGCCGTGGGCACGGGCTGCGCCCCGGCGCTTGCGCTGGCCTGCCAGCTGCCGGTGGAAAAGCTGGTGCTGATCAGGCCTGCGGCGCCTGCTTTGCCATCCCGGCTGTTGCGAAAGGGAAATGAGGACGCCGATGACGGGCTCCGGCTTCGGGCGCTGCGACGGTTGGCCGCCTTTGCCCGCAGGAACCTGCCGCTGTGTGTGAGCGATATGCTGGTCGTCGGCCATGGCGCCGAAAGCGGTGAGGACGCCCTGCGGCGCGCCTATGGGAATCCGGTCAATTGCCGGGTCGATCGACTGGATGTCCGGGGCAAAAACGATAAAGATTTGTATACAATTCGTGAATTTGCGGTGAAAGCGGCCATATCGTGCTTTTTACATCCCATAGAATCATCAAAACCGCTTGCGGAAAATCCGGAAATGTGTATAATATATGGGTGAGTTTTTATTTTTGGGTGATACTGCCCTGGATTGAGAGGAAGATTGTTATGAGACACGCGCTTGTGCGACTGACCGGCCTTCTGATTGTACTGATGCTTGTGCTTACCGGCTGTAACCTGATCGGCGTGGATCCGATCATGAAGCTGGATGAGGACTTTGCCAAGCTGGCAAAGCGCTATTCCGGCGTGGTCGCCAGCTATGACGGCGGCGAAGTGACACAGGCCGACGTGATGGCCAGCTTCAGCAACATGTACAGCAACTACAGCCAGATGTACAGCATGTTTGGTTACAGCGTACCCGACGACGTGATCACCACTGTGGAAAATTCAGTGGCGGAGCAGGCCGTTCAAAACGTGGCCATCGCCAAGCAGATGGAGGCGCGCAGCCTGAAGCTGGAAGACGATAAGCTGGCGGAGCTCCAGGCAGAGGCCGATGAGCATTATAAGACCTATTACGACAGCTTCTATGCCAACGTCACCGAAAAGAAGGAAGACGTGCATGCGAAGCAGACCGAGTACAACATGGCCGTCAACGGCTTTACGAAGGATGCGCTGTACGCCATCGAGGTGGCTGAGGCCAACCGCGAACTGGTGGAGCAGAACGTGCGCGACGAGATCGCCGAGCTCACCGACGAGGAACTGCAGACCGCCTATGAGACCAAGCTGAAGGAGGACGAGGACAAGTATTCCGCCTCCGCCAGCAGCTTTGAATCCGACATGTCCTCCGGGGACGAGGTCGTCACCTGGATCCCCGAGGGCTATCGCACGGTCAAGCACATCCTGGTCATTCCAGAGGACGACGTGCTGAACGCCTACAAGGATGCCCGCACGGCCTATGAGGATGGTCAGAGCGAGCTCGATGACCTGAACGACGAGCTGGAAGAGTTGAGCCACGATCATGGCGACGAGGCGGACGAGGAAGCTGAGCCCCAGCGCACCGCCGAGGAGATCCAGGCGGATATCGACGCGGCGAAGGGCAAGCTGGAAACCCTGAAGGCCGCCATGGACAAGGCAGCGGAGGATTGCCTGGCCAATGTGAAGTCCAAAACCGATGAGATCTATGCCAAGCTGGAGTCCGGCGAGGATTTCGCCGCGCTGATCGAGGCCTATGGCGAGGATCCCGGCATGCAGAACGAGCCTGCCAAGACCACCGGCTACTATGTATCCGCCGGTTCCACCAACTGGGACAAGAACTTCACCGAAGGCGCGATGGCCCTGGAAAAGGCGGGCGACGTCACCCAGACGCCCGTCGTCGGCAACAGCGGCGTGCACATCATTCGCTATGAAACCGACGTCAAGTCCGGCCCGGTCGCCCTCGAAGAGATTCGAGACGCCCTGTACGAGAAGACCCTCGAGACGGCCAAGGACGAGCACTTTACCAGCGAGCTCAACAGCTGGGTAGAGGCCCTGAATCCCCAGTACCACATCGAGGCCTATAACCTCACCGGCGAGGATCAATAACGGTTTTGCATAAATAAAGCAGCCTTCGGGCTGCTTTATTTATAGGCTTTTTCTATTTTTCCTTGTAATACAGCATGCAGTGGCAGTAGCCTTCAAATTCCGGATCGGCGATCTGGTTCCTGAATTCAAGGCACATGCACTTGTTTTCCGGCGTTCGCGCCAGGCGGCACGGACAGAAGCCGCCTGTCTGCTTCAAGCCCTCCTGGATATGGCGAACGACCTCCTGGTCCTCGTTGAAACGAACCTTCATGGGAATTGACCTCCTTTATCATCTTCTATGCGGCGCGGCGTTGATTTTTACCGGCTCGGGGTATATAATGGCGCTGATGGGCGGGGTGCGGCTGCGTTCCGCCCGGGAACAGGGGGATAGAAAGTATGTTTGGCGACTGTCACATCCACATGGTTTTGGACGGCGTCTATTACAGGGACGCCATCAATGCCCACAGGGGGCACGTGCGCGACGACCTGATCCGCGCGACGCTCACCGACTATGCCAGAGCCGGTATACGCTACCTGCGCGACGGCGGCGACGCCTTCGGCGTCTGCCAGCGGGCCAGGGCGCTCGCGCCGGAGTACGGTATAGAATACCGCATCCCCTGCTTTCCGATCTGCCTGAAGGGGCGCTACGGCAGCTTTATCGGCCGGACGTTTGAGACGATGGCCGATTACCGGGCGCTCGTGGCCGAGGTGGACAGCGCCGGGGGAGACTTCATCAAGATCATGATCTCAGGCCTTATGGACTTCGACCGCTATGGCGTCGTCACCAGCACCCCGCTGTCGGCCCGGCAGATCCGGGAGATGATCGATATCGCCCACGGCGAGGGCTTTTCGGTGATGGCCCATGCCAACGGCGCTGAAACGATCCAGGCGGCGCTGGAGGCGGGCGTGGACAGTGTCGAACACGGCGCTTACATGAACGCGGATACCGTGCGCGCCATGGCGCAAAGCGGCGCGGTCTGGGTGCCGACGCTGTCCACCGTGGGCAACCTGATCGGAAACGGCAGGTACCCCGACGCGGTGCTCCGGCGCATACTGGACGGGCAGCTTCGCAATATCGCGGAATGCGCGCGGCAGGGCGGGGCCATCGCCCTCGGCAGCGACGCGGGCGCCTATTGCGTGTTCCACACCCGGGCCGTGGAGGATGAGTACGCATGGCTCGAGCGCGCGCTGGGCGCTGGGACCGAAGTCGTAATCACCGCGGGTGAAGCTGAGATACGCCGCCGGTTCAGGCGCGGCGGTCTGGCATCTTTTACGAAAGGGCGGGAAACGCATGACGCCGACTGAAATCCGCGAAGCGCTGTTTCAGCTTCGCGACGAAGAATACCGCGACTTTCAGGTCAAGCTGATCCCCAACGTCGCGCCTGAAACGATGATCGGGGTTCGAACGCCCGCATTGCGCGGCCTGGCGAAGCAGCTGTACAGGGCAGGGGATTACACCGCCTTTTTGGCGGAGCTTCCGCACCGCTGCTTTGACGAGAACCAGCTGCACGCGTTCATACTCTCCGAGATGCGCCACTTTGAGGCGTGCCTCGAAGAGACCTGCCGATTCCTTCCTTATGTGGACAACTGGGCAACCTGTGACCAGCTTTCGCCGCAGGCCTTTAAAAAGAACCGTCAACGGCTGCTGGAATACATACCGGGATGGCTCACCTCCGGGCATACCTACACCGTCCGGTTTGCCATCGGCATGCTGATGGCCCACTTTCTGGATGAGGATTTTGACCCGGAATATCTGCGCACGGTCTCGCAGGTGCGCTCAGAGGAATACTACGTCCGTATGATGGTGGCATGGTACTTCGCCACGGCCCTTGCCAAGCAGTACGACGCGGCGCTGCCCTATATCGAGGGGCGCAGGCTGGACTACTGGACCCACAACAAGGCCATCCAGAAGTGCGTCGAGAGCAATCGCATCCCCGATGAACGCAAGGCATACCTGAAGACCCTGAAGGTGCGGCCTGCCTGACAGGTTATTGTACCTGCGCGGCGTTGACGGCGGTGTAATACGCCTCCAGCTTCGGCCTGGCCCGCATGTAATAGGGCTCGAGTCGGGCGTCGAAATGCTTGCCCATGCCCTCTATGATGATGGCGTTGGCCTGATCGAAGGGCATGCTCTCCTTGTAGACCCGCTTGCTGACCAGCGCGTCGTACACGTCGGCGATGGCCATGATCCGCGCTTCGATGGGAATCTCCTCGCCCTTCAGGCCCTCGGGATAGCCGGAGCCGTCCCAGCGCTCGTGGTGGAAGTGGGCCACGTTCTCGGCGATGCGCTTGAAATCCGGGTCGTCGGTGCCCTTCAGGATTTCGTGGACGATGCGCGCGCCTTCGGCCGCATGGGCCTTCATCTTTTCAAATTCCTCCGGCGTGAAGCGCCCGGGCTTGCGCAGCACGGCGTCGTCCACGGCAATCTTGCCGAGGTCGTGCATCGGCGCGGCCTTGATCAGGTCCTGGCAGAAATCGTCGGACAGCGCGAAGGCCCCGTCCGCCTGGATCTCAGCGGCGAGCAGGCGCACGCCCTCGCTGGTGCGCCGGATGTGGCCGCCGGTGGAATTGTCCCGGCTTTCAACCATGGTCGCCATGCTCAGTATCAGGTTGTCGTGCATCGCGACGATGTGCGCCGTCTTTTCGTCCACTTCGCGCTTCAGCTCGTCGTTGAAGTTGGCCAACAGGTTGATGTATTGCCGGTCCGGGGTATCGTCGATGATGAAGAGCTGGTAGCCGCGTGCGCGGTGCCCGTCAAACAGATAGCCGACCTGAATCTGGTAGATGCGATTGTTTCGCTCCAGCAGCGTGGTGTTATCGGCTTCATTCCCTCGAAATGCCTCGAGCCAGGCAAGGAGCGTATCCTTCATCGAGGGAACCCTGGCCAGCGGCCGGTCGACGGTGAGCCCGTTCAGCTCCGGCAGCACGGCCTTTGCCGTGGCGTTGCTGCCCAGGTAGTTGAGCTTGAAGTCCACGGAGACGAAGCCGGTGTCGCCGTTCTGCACCAGCGAATCGATGGCCGTATCCGTGACGTCGTACAGGCACATTTTGTCCACGATGATCAGGTAGACCACCAGCGCCAGCGTTAAGGAGAGGGGAATCAGCTCGATCCCCTTGAACAGCCTGCGCCCGCCGAAGAAGCTGATGATCGAGAGTATCACGGGCAGGAAGAGCAGGCAGATCAGCTTTCGCGAGACCTGCTTTTTTCGTAAATAGCTGTAGACCATCGCGCCGATGCTCGCCAGGAAGCAGGCGAAGATCATGATGTAGTACAGGACGTGTACCGGGCCGTATACCTTGGTGAAGACCAGGGAATCCTCCGTTCGCTGGAAATCCACGGACCGGTATATCAGGCCGCTTGCGCCGTTATACAGCTGGCAGATGAAGAGGGCCGTATTGACCGCCAGCAGCCCCACGGATATCCACCGCGGGAGCTTGAGGTGACAAAGGCTGAACACGGTGAACATCATGATCGGCAGCAGGTAACAGCCGCTGATGTAGGTCAGCACGTTGGCCAACAAAGCCTCGCCGAGGGTTTGAGACCTGCTGAACAGGCAGTAGCCCAGGTTGACGACGGGCACCAGCACAAAAACCAGCGTGATGTGCACATCGAAGTGCTTGTGCCACATGCCCACATAGGCGAGCATGAGCGCCAGGGATGCGATCAGCGTAATATCGTAGTACAGTGTCAACGTCTTTCCCTCCCTATGGCCCTATTCTACCATATTCCGCCGGTATGGGCAACCGGCTTTTTCGGAAACCCACAAGCGTCATTTTGATTGTGGACAAGCGGCACTTCCTGTGATAGAATGCAGAAAAGGGTTATTATGGAGGGGATACGGATGATGAGGATTATTGCCGCCGCGCTGGCTGTGCTGTCGGTATGGACCGGCACACTGGCAGCAGCAGAGACGCGATGGATCAGCAATGAAAACAAAGCGCACTTCGCCTCGCTTCTGACCGCGTTGGCAGACGCCTATGAATCGCCGTCGGAAGGCGACGACGCGCGCATCGACGCCGAACTCGAAGCAATCCGCGAGGTGAGCGCGTCTGACTACGACATCGCCCAAGCCATCGCCGTGCATTGGCGCGACGTCTACCTGGACGATGACTATCCGCTCTTCATATACCGCGAGGGTGAGGAGCGGGCGACGTCCCTCGAGCAGACCAGCCTGCGGGACAGTGCGCGCCACGCCTTTGTTGTACTGGGCTATGAATTGAAGGACGGGCAGATGAAGCCGGAGCTGAAGGGCCGGTGCGCCGCCGCTGCCGCCGCCGCACGGGCCTTTCCCAGCGCCATCCTCGTATGCTCCGGCGGTCCGACCGGCGACAACAATCCCTCGAAGCACACCGAGGCGGGCTTGATGCGGGATTACCTGGTGGCGCGTTGTGGGATAGACGCCTCGCGGATTCACATCGACGAGCAGGCGATGACGACCCTGGAAAACGCAGCCAATACCATGGATATGCTGCAACAGCAGGGCATAGAGACGATGACCATCGTCACCTCCACCTATCATCAGCGCTGGGGACAGGCCGTTTACAATGCCGTGGCCGCGTTGTACAGGCACTATTTCGGCTACTCAGTGGAAATCGTCGGCAACTATTGTTTTGATACCGAGCCCGAGCATGAGATGTACCGAAATGACGATCGCATGGCGATTCGCCAGATTGCCCAGCTGCTGAACGTTCCGATGGAACGGTAATATCTGGTTCATAACGATGAGGCCATCGACGTGCAATATTGCCTTTTCAAAACCGTCCCGCTGTGATATACTGGAAGAAAACAGAAGATCCGAGGCGACTGACCATGTTTCCCAACTATCCGGGTGACACCCCATTTGGCAACAAATTTCCACAGCGTCTCAGGGCACAGCGAATTGCCTGTGCGCTTTCCCAGGACGACCTCGCTCAGATGCTCGGAACATCCAGGGTTGCCATCGCAAAATGGGAGACGGGGAAAAAGGAGCCTGGCATCGCTGGAATTATACGCCTGTGCAATCTGTTGGATGTCACTGCGGACTATTTGATAGGGCGTGTGGACGAGCTGTAGGCGCATAAGGCCGGTGTGACCGGAAAGGAACCATGAAAGGGGAAGCTTAATAGAATGAAACGAATGATTTGCCTGTTATTGACGCTTTGCATGCTGTTGACCACAGGGGCGCTTGCCGACAAGGAAGCGCAGACGCAGCTGTTGAAGGGAATCGGCGCATTTGGGTACCCTCAATGGCGATGGGAGTACCCATACGTCTTTTCGGAGGAAAGCGGCGCAGGGTTGTGCTACGATTCCATGTCCGGCGCATGGTGCCTGGCTGCGGCAGCATACCATGCGGTGCTGACCGGGGACAGGCGACACATCCAACAGTGGCTCGACAGCGAAGCCCACTATCACTCCGCGTACATCGTACCGATGGTTTGCTACGGTGGGCCGCTGGACATCGACATGCAAGTGGATTCCGAGGGGGGTGCTGGCTTATATACGGGCGCTGCGTTGGCTCCATGAATTGACGGGAGACAAAGAATTGCTTTCGCATATGAGCGACGCGCTGGATTATGAATTTACGTTCAAGCTCTGCTACAACTCGCCGATCAGGATCCCGCCGCTGAGCAGGGTGGGATGGAGCAGCTGCGGCGGCAGCATCACCTCTGTCACCAATCCGCACATTCATCCCATGTCTTCCGGCATCGTGGATGAACTTCTGTACTATGTACAGAGGACCGGCGATGAATACGTGAACAGCCGTCTACTGGATACTGTGAAGTGGAGCTGCCAGGTGTCCAATCGCTGCGACGGAGAATACGACTACGGCAAGCAAGGCTGGATGAGCGAACGCTTCTGCCACTGCGAGGGCCTGCTGACAGAGCACTACCCCGATGGTTCGCCGGCCAGTACCTGGTTTGCGCTGATGCCATGGGCATGTGGCTGCATACTGGAGGCACTGACCGGAGAGGCTTGGGAAGCTGACCGCTTGCAACCGTCGGGAAAATGAAGGGCTTAAGGAAATACCGCACAATACGGCGGCACATCTGGCGGTGCCTTTTCGGGCGCTCGAACCCAGTAAACCTTCGAAATCTGCAATTGCATCTGTCGAAAAATTCACTCGCCAGCTGACCACCTTAATTGCGCGGTATTTCCTTAAGTCCATATTCCAGGGAGAGTGGAACTGTCAGATCTCACAAAATCGAATCACGCTGAAGCATCGTCAATTGATTATTTAAGCATCAACAAGAAAGGCTGAGAAGATGAAAACACGCGCCATCGTCTTGATTATGATCCTTGTCATCTGTGCCGCAGCTTCCCTTGCGGAGGTAAGCTATCTCGGCCCGGAGGGCACGTATACCGAGGAGGCCGCGCAGTTCTGGTTTGAGGGCAGCGAGACCCTGGTTCCCAGGCAGACAGTAAACGACGCCATATCGGATGTGCTGTCGGGCCAGACGGATTATGCCGTCATTCCCCAGGAGAATACCCTTGGCGGCGCAGTGCTGAATTACGTGGATGCCCTGATCGCCTCGGAGGACGCCTACGTGGTGGGAGAGGTCATACTTCCCATCAATCAGACCCTTATGGGCATCCCCGGCGCGAAGCTGGAGGACATCCGCACCGTCTGCTCCCATGCGCAGGGGCTGACCCAGAGCGCCCAATGGCGCAAGCAGCATCTGCCGGAGGCTGTGGCGCAGGAGATGGCCAGTACCGCCGCCGCGGCCAGCTATGTGGCCGAGCAGGGCGACAGGACCATCGCCGCCGTTGCCGCGCCCGGGGCCGCGCCATTGTACGGCCTGGAAGTGCTGGCGGAGAACGTTCAGATCACCGATGCCAACAAGACGCGGTTCTATGTGCTGTCCAGCCAACCCCTGGACGGTGAGCGGCAGACGCGGGCTGTTTTTGTGGCGACCTGTGAATGCAACCGGTTGGACGACATCATGGGGGCCATACACGACGCCGGGTTGGAACCGGTGGCGCTGCACGACCGACCGGAGGGCAGTGCGCTGGGCCGCTATCACTACGTGATCGAGGTGGAGAGCGCCACGACGATTGAGGACGATCAGATCGACATGATAAAAGCCATTGAGGGCGTGCGATTTGCTGGACGGTTTGAAACGACGGAGAAAGCGGCAAAGCAGGCGGATATGATTCAGTGAGCGTGCCGGTAAGGGGCGTTGTAACCGGCCATCAGCAGCGGCGAATCAATAACGGCGGAAGCTGCAAACGTCTCCAATGTCCACGCGAAGCGCTGCGCATAGCCGCTCAATGACGTCCAGCCGGACGGACTCGTCCTTGACGAGCTTTTGATAGGTGGATTCACTGATTCCCGCAAGATGAATGATATCGCGCGGTGTGTTCCCGCGACGCTGGAGGAGGAGCCAGAGCTTTTTGTATGTGATCATCGAAGAGCGCCTCCTGTGATTGTTCCTCCAAAAGGTGGGGATTATTATTTTACCACAAGCGGGCGGCTGCATGGTTGACAATATTCGGGTTTTACCATTTCAATTTTCTTGCAGATGTGACGGACCAGGAAATCCACTTGCCAGTTTATCGCGGCTTTATCATTGACATTTGACCCAAAATGTGGGAAAGTATAGCCAGTCTTTATTGAAGAGGAGAAGCTGATAATGGCGAAATGCTTCATTGCGATGCTGTGCGCGCTGGCGCTTTTGCTCGGGGGCATGGCCTGCGCGGAGTCCGCCGATGTGATGGCCTACAACGGCAAGCGCATTGGCGTGGCAACCGGCTCTGTGTTTGACGCAATCGTTAAGAAGGATCTGCCCGATGCTGAAATCGTCTATCTCGACACTTCCGGGAACATGATCGCCGCCCTGGAATCCGGCAAGATCGACGGCTTTGTGGTGGACGAACCGGCGGCGCGGCAAATCAGCGCGGAAAACAGTCGCCTTACCCTGGCGGACGGCTATTTGGAAACCTTTGATTTCGGCTTTGTATTGCCCAGGACCGAAAAGGGGGATGTGCTGCGGAAGGCGCTCGACGCCTGGATTACTTCCATGAAGCAGAGCGGTGAGCTGGACCGGGTGTTTGAAAAATGGCAGTCGGGTTCGGAGACGGGGAAGACCATGCCCGACTACAGGGCTTTTCCGGCGACGAAGGGAACGCTGACCCTGGCCACGGAGGCCGACTATGTGCCTCTGAATTACTACCGCGGCCAGGAGGTCGTCGGCGCGGAAATCGACCTCGCGGCCCAATTCTGCGAAGCCAACGGCTACGGGCTCAGTGTGATGACCATGAGCTTCGACGGCATACTGCCCGCCGTGCAGTCGGGAAAGGTGGATTTCGCCGCGGGCGGCATCACCATCACCGAAGAGCGCCGGGAGAGCGTCAACTTCTCGGTGCCCTACTATACCGGAGGAACGGTGATGTTGGTCCTCAAGGACGATGCGGCGGAAGTCGGGCAGCCGACGGAAGGGATCCGTTGGCAGGATTACAACGGCAAAAGGCTCGGCGTGATCGTGGGTCCGATCATGGAGAATGTCGCGAAGCAGTTCTTTCCGGACAGCGAGTACCTGCTCTTCAACGGTTATCCCGAATGCATCGCTGCCCTGATGTCGAAAAAGATCGACGGGTACCTGGCGGATGAGCCGGAAATGAAATCCACGCACGCGGAACAGCCGGATATAGACTATATCCATGAAAGGCTGACTGAGAACGACTACTGTTTTGCCTTCCGGAAGAACGACCCGGAGAGCGCGGCACTGTGCCGGGAGTTGAACGACTTCCTCGCCAGAAGCCGGGAAAACGGCACGATGCAGGAGCTGGACGCCATCTGGTTCGGCAACGATGAGGACAGGAAGGTCGTCAATATGGACGATCTGACGGGAACAAACGGGACCGTCAGGGTCGTCACCACGGCGATGGACATGCCTTATTCGTACATCAAGGATGAAAAAAACGTCGGCTACGATATCGATCTGGTGGTTCGCTTCTGCCGGGACAGGGGCTATGCGCTGGAGCTGGGAGACGTGGATTTCGCCGGGCGCATTCCCGCCATAGAATCGGGCAAATACGATTTCACCACCGATATGAACGTGACGCCGGAGCGGCAGGAGCAGGTGCTCTTTTCCGACCCGACCAGCTATGGCGGCGTTGTGCTGGCAGTTCGCAGTGAAGACCTGGCCGCCGCCAACGTCGATCAGGGCTCCGATGATAAGCAGCCGTCGAAACAGTCGTTTCTGGCCTCGATACGGGAAAGCTTTATCAAGACGTTTATTCGGGAGAACCGGTACAAGCTCTTTATATCCGGCGTTTTGACGACCCTGAAGATCACCCTGCTCTCCATGATCTTCGGTACACTGCTTGGCTTTGCGCTGTTCATGCTGTGCCGCAACGGAAATCCCTTCGCCAATGGCGTGACCCGCTTTTGCACATGGCTGGTCCAGGGCATGCCGACGGTGGTGCTGTTGATGATTCTTTATTACGTCATTTTCGGCTCGGTCTCCATCAGCGGCGTCGTCATGGCGGTGATCGGCTTCACGTTCACCTTCGGTTCATCGGTTTTCGGGCTTTTGAAGATGGGCGTCGGCGCGGTGGATATCGGCCAGTATGAAGCCGCCTATGCGCTCGGCTATTCCAACCGCCGAACCTTCTTTAAGATCATATTGCCCCAGGCGCTGCCCCATGTGCTGCCCGCCTACAGGGGCGAGATCGTGAGCCTGATCAAGGCCACGGCCATCGTGGGCTACATCGCCGTACAGGATCTGACCAAGATGGGCGACATCGTGAGGAGCCGAACTTACGAAGCCTTCTTCCCGCTGATCGCGGTGACCATCATATATTTCGTGTTGGAGGAACTGGTTGGCTTGCTCGTCAGCCGTATCACCATTAACTTTGATCCGAAGCGTCGCAAAGCCGAGAAAATCCTGAAGGGGGTCAAGATCGATGATTAAGATTGAACATCTGAGGAAGGAATACCCGAACGTCGTACCGCTGGAGGACGTCAGTGTGGAAATAGACGACGGGGATGTGATCGCCATCATCGGTCCCTCCGGCACGGGCAAGAGCACGCTGCTCAGGTGTATCAACCAACTGGAAAAACCCACATCGGGCAGGATTTGGGTGGATGATGTGGAAATCACGGACCCAAAGTGCGACATCAACAAGGTCAGGCAAAAGATGGGCATGGTCTTCCAGAGCTTCAACCTGTTCGGGCACAAGACCGTAATCGAAAACATCATGATGGCGCCGATGGATCTGCTCGGCAAGAGTAAGCAGGAGGCCTACGACACCGGCATGCGCCTGCTGCGCACCGTCGGCCTCGCCGAAAAGGCGCTTAACTATCCCGACGAACTGTCCGGCGGCCAGAAACAGCGCATCGCCATTGCCCGGACGTTGGCCATGGATCCGGGCGTGATACTGCTGGATGAGCCGACCAGCGCCCTGGACCCGACGATGGTGGGGGAGGTACAGGCGGTCATCCGCGACCTGGCCAAGACGGGAAAGACCATGATGATCGTCACCCATGAGATGCGTTTTGCCCGCGCCATCAGCAACCGGGTGTTCTATATGGACGAGGGCTGCATCTATGAGGATGGCTCGCCGGAACAGGTCTTTGAATCCCCGAAGCGGGAGCAGACGCGCCGGTTCGTACAGCGCCTCAAGGTGCTGGAGTTGAACATTGAAAGCCGGGATTACGACTTCCTTGGCATGGCGTCCCAGATCGAAGCCTATTGCAACAAGAATCAGATTCCGGCACGGCTGGCCAATCATGTTCAGCTGACCTTTGAGGAAGCGGTGCAGCAGTTGGTGCGCGTTATAAAGGACCCGCGTATCCAGGCTGTCTGTGAGTACTCCGAGGCGACGGAAGCCGCCGAATGGCGGATTCGCTACGGTGGCGCACAGCTGGACGTGACCCGGGCGGGCGACGAGATGGCCCTCATGGTGCTGAAGGGCATGACTGAGGGCATACAGTATGATTGGACCGAGGACGAGGCGCTGCCCAACAGGCTGTGCATGCGTGTAAAGGGCAGCTGAAGGTATTTCGTAAGCGGAATGCGCGAGGCCACCAGCTCTGGTGGCCTCGTCTTTCAGGTTCGCCGCTGCTGCCGGTCATTCCAGGTGAACGCTCCAACCGGTGTTGATTTTTCGGTGGACCTTTTCCAGCGTGGCTTTATCCATGTCGGGCCAGTCCACGACCTTCCGCGCCTTGTCTGTCACCAGATGCGCCTTCTCCGCGCACAGGGCGAGGGGCATGTCGGCGAGGGAGTCCGAATAGAAATTTTCGATGACAGGGAAGCCCTGGTCGATGATGTATCGCGCCTTTTCCTTTGCAGCCATCAGGTTGTTGAGGAACACGCCATATTCCCGGTCGTATTCCGTGGCGACGGCCCGGACCCCGAGGCGCCTTGCAATTGGATCGATGATGCAGGTGGGCGCCGCGCTGATGATCAGGTCGTCCGGACGCTTTCGGGCGAGGTACCACGCCGAGATCTTCCCTTCATGCTTGTCCCAGAAGCGCTCGATCTGCACGTCAAAATCGTCGATCTTCGTCAGGAAGGAAAAGAATTGGCGCATCATACGATAGCGTGGCATCTTTCCCCTTTTGTAGCGTATCAGATTTATGAGCGCTTTGGGAAAGAAGGTGATGTACATGGCGGGATGTCGATTCATGCACCAAAAAGCGAAATCGATCGAACAGTCCGGGTGATAGATCGTGCCGTCAAAATCATAGACATTCATTGCGCTGTCCACTCCCGATCGTGCTGGTTTATTCAGTTGAATTATAACAAAAATTGTCACATCTATCAATCATACTTTCGGGATTTCTTCACAAGAGTCGTGGGAATATGATATAAAATAATAGAGATAAAAGACTTATTTCTATAGCACAGTGTCTCACCCTGAGTTTGTGGGTGTTTGGTCGGTTATGCGTTGTTTTGGAGGACTTTCATGAATCAACCTTATAACGAACAGGACATGCTTTTCTCTTCCATCTTCAGCGACGGCACCGGGCTGTTCAGGCAGCCCCCGGAGCCTGAACCGGGCGATTATGTCGCCATTCGCATGCGCATTCAAAGAGGCGCGGATGTGACTGTCACGCTGCTCAGGGGTTTTCCCACAGTCATGGTGCATATGTCCAAATACGACAGCGACGATGCCTTTGACTGGTATGATACCAAGATCTATTGCCGCGAGGCGCCGGTGTTCTATTCATTTCTGATCAAATGGGGGAACAGGACCATCCATTACGATCGGCTGGGGCCGCGCTGGGTGGATGGCGTACCCACATCGATTCCGACGGGCGCCTTCCAGGTGATTCCCGGCTTCCACGTGCCCAGGTGGGCCAAAGGTGCGCTGCAGTACCAGATCCTGCCGGACCGCTTCAGGAAGGGCAACCCTGACAGCGACGTGCTCGACCGGGAATACTGGTATGCGAGAAATTACATACGCCACGCCCGCTCATGGGACGCCATGCCCGAAGCGGATGACTATCGATGCCACTATGGCGGCGACCTTGTGGGTGTACGGGAGAAGCTGGATTATCTTCAATCCCTTGGCGTGGAGGTCATTTATTTCAACCCCATATTCGTCTCTCCGTCGCCTCATAAGTACGATACGCAGGATTACGATTATGTCGATCCGCATCTGACTGTGATTCTCCGGGACGAAGGGGAAGTGCTGGCGCCGGGCGACGCCGACAATGCCCGCGCGACACGCTACAGGAACCGCACCACAAATCGGGTCAACCTGGAGGCCAGCAACGCCTGGTTCGCGGGCTTCTGCCAGGAGGTCCACCGGCGGGGCATGCGCATCATACTGGACGGCGTGTTCAACCACTGCGGTTCCTTCGCGCGCTGGATGAATCGGGAGGGCGTATATGGCAAGTCCGTGGGCGCCTTCAAGGATTCGAAGAGCCCTTATCGGGGATATTTCAACTTCCGGGATGCCAAGGATTACCATTGCTGGTGGGACATCGAGACGCTGCCCAAGCTCTACTATGAGCACTCCAACCAGCTCTGCGAGGAGATCTTACGCATAGCCGAGAAGTGGGTCTCGCCGCCCTTCAGCGTGGACGGCTGGCGATTGGACGTAGCCGCCGACCTGGGCCTGACGCCGGAGTTCAACCATTTGTTCTGGAAGGCGTTCCGCCGCAGGGTAAAGGCCGTGAATCCCGATGCGCTGATCGTCGCGGAGCACTATGGCAATCCGGCGCCGTGGCTGTGCGGCGACGAATGGGATACCGTGATGAACTACGACGCCTTCATGGACCCGTTGTCCTACTTTCTCACCGGCGTGGAAAAGCATTCTGAATCCCGCCGGGACGACCTCTACCAGAACGGCATGGCTTTTTTCAGCACGATCTTCGAGGCCATGGCCCACATGCCGACTGCCTCGGTCTACTGCGCCATGGACGAGCTGGACAACCACGACCACAGCCGCTTCATGACGCGCACCAACGGCCGCATCGGACGGCTGCACACCGTGGGCGCCGAGGCCGCCGACGAGGACATTCACCCCGAGGTGTTCCGGGAGGCGGTGGTCATACAGATGACCTGGCCCGGCGCGCCGACGATCTATTATGGCGACGAGACGGGCCTTACCGGCTGGACGGACCCGGACAACCGCAGGACCTATCCCTGGGGACACGAGGACGCGGCGATGATCGCGTTTTTCCAGGCGCTGGCAAAGCTCCGGGAGGATTTGCCGGTGCTGCGCGGCGGCAGCGTGAAGCCGCTGTGCGCGGGCTACGGGTATATCGCCTATGCCCGGTTTGACGCCAACGACACGGTGATCGTAGCCTGCAACAACACCGAACGGCCCATACCCCTCGATCTTCCCCTTCGGGATTTGGGCATCGCCGACAACACGGCCCTGCTGACCCGGCTGTCCACCACCGAAGACGGCTACGACACGGAGAATACCTTGGCGGGTACTGTGACAGGGGGGATACTTCGCCTCGCCATGCCCGCTCACAGCGCCATGGTACTTACGCCGCAAAAAGCGTGAAAGTGTCGGCATTGCGACTTATGACCGCAGCGTCGACACCTGCACGGAGGACGTACTCAAGCGCGCCGACGCTGCAATGTATGAGGACAAGGTGGCCATGAAGGCCCAGAGAAGGGACTGACGGTCAGATGAACATCGAGGTCTGCCCATCGATCCAGGAGGCCTGGGGCACGTCGTGGATCCGGTCTGACTCCATGTAGTTACCGATCAGGAAGGGCGATTCCGGGTCGTGCAGCCGGCTTTGAGCCAGCACGATCCCGGGCTCGGCGTTGGCGTAGCAGTACCTGCACAGATGCCTGCAGGTGTTGTAGGCGCCGATATCACAGGCGAGGTAGCACGCGCATTCCGCGCGTGCGCCTTTCCTTTTGGGTACGTTGAGACGCTTGCCGATGGCACGCTCATAGTCGCTCACGCGCATGCAGCCGCCGCAGTCCGCGCCGTAGGCGGCGAGGGCGTCGCCTTCGGCGCAGGGCTTCACCGTCATGCCCCGGGCGCTCGCTATCTCAATGACAGCCTTGCCCAGTGTCAACCGCTGTGCCATTGGCACCGCCCGCGCTTCGGGGAAATTGCGGCGGACCTTTGGGTAGAGATCGATGAAGCTGATCACGACGGTGCGCGTGCAGCCCTCCAGAGCGCGTGCCATCTTCTCAAAGGCGCGAAGGTGATAATCCACGGTATAGCGCTCCGATAAGAGGATCGGGTCGTAGCGCCAGCCAATGGAATTGATGCCGACCAGCTCTGAAAGCCGCCTGAAATCATCAAGGAGGCGGTGCTTATCCGGCACGTTGGGCTCGATATCCCTGCCGTAGGGCGTCAGCGTGACGAACCAGTACTGGCCGTATGGGCGCAGCAAGGGCATGTGGGGAAACATCGGCGCGGGATTCTTCGTGCAGAAGCCGATCACGTCCACCACCGAAGGGTCGAGGCGATAGCGGCTGACCTGCCGCGGGTCATAGGGGTTGCGCACGCAGACAAAGCCTGCCTTTAATCGGTTGGCAAACCATTCGGAATAGAAGGCGGGTATGTCCGTGCGTTGTCCCGTATTGATGATCATGCGATACCTCTTCTGACAGCAGTGTTTCTTTCTGTAATCTGATTTCGACATCGGCTGTTGATAATCCTGCATGAGCTACAGGCGCTTCAAGGTTGTGAGGCCTTCGCCCATGCCCGAAAAATGCATGAGCAATTACTTTCTTATATCCTATACAATTGCTTGTAGTTAACTAACTTATCACTTGACAGGGTTTCTAATATGTGTTAACATATTCTTGTCACAATTGAATAGGCGTCACAGGTGACCTTTCCCGGGAAGGGCTGAAAAAGGAAGCGGGTGAGAATCCCGCGCGGGGCCGCCGCTGTATTTGGAGAGCAGAAGCCAATAGGTCACTGGTCGAACGACCGGGAAGACGGTGGATGCGATGACCCATGAGCCAGAAGACTTGCCTGTGTCGGATCATAACATTCGCTTCACGGATCTCTGAAGCCCGGATGGTTTTGTTTTGGCTGCAATAAAACGGTCTGCTGCCGCATGTCGCGGAGGCAGACCGTTTTCATATATACCATGTCAATAAGAAGGTGTCCTATGGAACTCTGGCGGATATTCGGCGAGGCGCTCGAGCCCGGCGAGACAAGGCGGCTTTCGCTGCGCGTACCGATGGGCGGGCTGCCCAATCAGGGGCAGACCCTTCTCGACGGGCGGAAGCGTGCGGATTATGAAATGCCCGCGATACTGGTCAACGGCGCGAAACCGGGAAAGACCCTGCTGGTCACGGCGGGCATCCACAGCGGCGAATACAACGGCATCCCTGCGACTATCCGCGTCGCCCGGGAATTGGACCCTGAGCGCATGTCCGGCCGGGCGATCCTGCTGCCCTGCGTCAATACCAGTGGCTTCTGGACGATGCATCCCCGCACGCTGCCTGAGGACGACTTCAACCTGAACGGCCAGTATCCCGGCAATCCGGACGGCACCGTAGGCGAACGTCTGGCCGACTTCTTCGTGCGAGAGATCTTTCCGCAGGTCGATTTCATACTGGACTTCCACGGCGGAAGCCGGGGGGAGCGCATGACGCCGCTGGCATTTTTTCCCACCCACGCACCGGTGCGGGAGGCGGCGCTGGCCGCTGGCATGGCGATGAACATCGGCTTCCTCATCGAATCCCAGGCGACGAAGGGCGAATACAGCTACGCGGCGGCCAGCATGGGCATACCGGGGCTGCTGGTCGAGCGGGGCGAAGGCTATTTCTGCGACCCGGAATGGGTCGAGGACGACCGGCGCGACCTTCTGTTGCTGCTGGATCATCTGGGCATCAGTCCCGCGCCGGCGGGCATGCGGGATACTGCCTTGAAGCGCCGGGTGTTCAGGGAGGCCATCTACCTGGAAGCGGCGCGCGAGGGCGTATGGCATCCTGCGGTGAAGAAGGATCAGGCCATACAAAAGGGCCAGCGCCTGGGCACGCTCGAGGACCTGTTCGGCGACGTGCTGGAAACGGTGTACGCCGAACACGACGGCCATGTGCTGTACCTGAACTGCGGGCTGGCCGCGCCGAAGGGCGAGCTGCTGGTGGCCTACGCCGTGGCAGCGTCGGAGGCATAGCCGTTTAAGTCGTTTATGCTGCGCGCAAGCGCCATAATATACATACACACGAGAGGAGAAAACACCATGAAAAAGAGAATGACGGCATTGCTCGTCACCCTGCTGCTGGTCATGACGGTATTCGCGGCCAGCCCTGCCTACGCCGAGGAGAAGGTCCTGACCTTCGGCTGCCAGATGTATTCCGACGGCCTGGTCAATCCCGCGTCCCAGATCAACTGCGCCTGGAACTGCATGCGCTACGGCATCAGCGAATCCCTGTTCAAGTTCAACGACAACATGGAGATCGAGCCCTGGCTGGCCGAGAGCTACGAGGTCAACGAGGATTCCACCGTCTGGACCATCAAGCTGCGCGAGGGCGTCAAGTTCTCCAACGGCACCGACATGACCGCTTCCAAGGTCAAGGAGTCCCTGGATTCCGTGCGTGAGCAGGGCCCCAACGGCAGCTCCACCCCAGAGAAATACCTGGCCTTCGAGGCCACCGTGGAGGCCGACGACGCGGCCAACACCGTCACCATCACCCTGCCCAAGCCGGATTACAACCTGCTGGGCAACCTGGCCTATCCCGTGATGGCCATCATCAACGTGGCCGAGACCACCGACTTCGACCATGAGGTCATCGGCACCGGCCCCTACATGGTGCAGGACCACGCCGATCTGGTGGGCTACACCATGGTCAAGAATCCCAACTACTGGGGCGGCGAGGTGCCCTATGACAAGGTGGAGATCATCTTCATGGGCGACGCCTCCGCGAAGGCCAACGCGCTGATGGCCGGCCAGGTGGACCTGGTTGAGAACATCACCAATGTCGCCGACCTGCAGCGCCTGCAGGACGACGCCAACTACACCGTGGACATCGCCTCCGGCGTGCGCTGCGGCTTCAGCTGGATCAACTTCAAGGGCGTCCTGGCCAACGACACCCTGCGCAAGGCCATCGTGATGGCCATCGACAACGACACCATCTGCGCCTCCAATACCATCGGCGGCCTGTATACCGCGGGCTTCTCCGTGCTGCCCAGCACCCTGGCCTACGGCTATGAGAACCTCGAGAATCCCTACGCCTACGATCCCGACGCCGCGGCAGCCATGCTGGACGAGGCTGGCATCGTGGACAGCGACGGCGACGGCGTCCGCGAGCTGGACGGCCAGCCCATCATGCTGCGCTATTCCTCCTATGAGAACCGCCTGCTGAACGACTTCTCCGACGCCCACACCATGTACCTGGCCGAGCTGGGCATCGGCATCAACCCCGCCTACGGTTCCTCCGACGACTGCTGGAACGACCTGGTATCCTTCAATTACGACTTCGACAACAACAACTGGACTACCGTGGGCAACGGCGATCCCACCGAATACATGGCCAACTGGTACGGCAAGAGCAAGAGCAATTACTGCGGCTACCAGAACGACGAGTATGACGCGCTCTATGAGAAGTTCCTGGAGACTGCAGACGCCGCCGAGCGCGCCAACCTGCTGCAGCAGATGCAGCAGATCCTGGTCAACGACGCCGTCGTGATCGTGGATGGCTACTATAACAGCTCCATGGCCTATTCCAAGAACGTGGGCTATGCGCATATCCACACCGCTGACTACTACTGGCTGACCACCGAGATCGTTCCCGCGGCATAATTTCGACCTGAACCGGCGGAAAGGACACCGTCTGAGGACAGTGTCCTTTCCGCGTACCACTTATGAGAGGGGCGATGGGCTTGGGTAAGAGACAGATATTATCCAGGCTGCTGCAGATGCTGATCGTGCTGATCGGCATCAGCATCGTGACGTTTTTGCTGACCTACATTTCCCCGGGCGACCCGGTGCGCCACATGTACCTGGCGCAGGGCCTCATGCCCGACGAGGAGCAGGTGGCCATACAGCGCGAGGCGATGGGCCTGAACGATCCCTTCCTGACCCAGTACTTCCGCTGGCTGGGCAACTGCCTGAAGGGCGATTTCGGCACGTCCTTCCTGCTGGGCAAGCCGGTGGTACAGCTGCTGGCCTCCCGGTTCTGGCCGACGCTGAAGCTGACGCTGATGAGCATGGTGTTGATGGTGATCGTGGCGGTCCCGCTGGGCGTGCTGTCTGCCGTCTACCACGACAAGCCCATCGACTACATCGTCCGGGCGATCACCTTCCTGGGCGTATCCATTCCGAACTTCTGGGTGGGCCTGCTGTTGATCCTGGTGTTCTGCGTGCAGCTGCGGCTGCTGCCCGTGGTTTCCTCCGGCGGCAGCTTCAAGGACATGATACTGCCGTCGGTGACGCTGGCCGTCGCGATGTCCGCGAAGTACACCCGCCAGGTGCGCACCGCCGTGCTGGAGGAGTTGCATTCGGATTACGTCATCGGCGCCCGGGCCCGCGGCGTGGCGGAGTGGAAGATCCTCTGGGGCAATGTGTTTCCCAATTCGCTGCTGCCCCTGATCACGATGCTGGGACTGTCCATCGGCTCGCTGCTGGGCGGCACCAGCGTGGTGGAGGTCATCTTCTCCTATCCCGGCATGGGCAACCTGGCCGTCACGGCCATCAGCTCCTGCGACTACTACCTGATCCAGGCCTATGTGCTGTGGGTGGCGGTCATCTACATGCTGATCAATCTGCTGGTGGATATTTCCTATAATTACGTGGACCCGCGCATGCGGCTAAGGCGGTGATGGCATGGAAAAGAAGCGCTTTATACAAAGATACCCTTCCTTCTGCATCTTTGCCGTGTTGGCCGTGCTGCTGGTGCTGGTGGCTGTATTCGCGCCCCAGCTCAGCCGTGGCGTGAATCCCATCAAGGGCAGCCTGAAGGAATCCATCATGCCACCCAGCGCCGAGCATCCCTTCGGCACCGACAAGATGGGGCGCGACATCTTTGTTCGCGTGCTGTACGGCGCGCGCACGTCGCTGTCCTCCACGTTCATACTGGTGGCCGTGGTATTCGTGATCGGCTCCTTCCTGGGCATACTGGCCGGGTACTTCGGCGGTTGGGTGGACGCGGTGATCATGCGCGTGGCCGACATGATGATCGCCTTCCCGGGCCTGGTGCTGGCCATCGCCGTGGCGGGCATACTGGGAGCGAGTACGCGAAACGCCATCATCGCCATCGCGGTGGTGACCTGGCCGAAGTATGCGCGCCTTGCCCGAAGCCTCGTCATGAAGATCCGCAACACCGACTTCGTGGCGGCGGCCACGGTCACGGGCTCGAGCACACCCTACATGCTGTGGAAGTACATGCTGCCCAATACCGTCACCACACTGGTCATCACCGCGGCCACCGACGTCGGCGGCATGATGATGGAGCTGGCGGCGCTGTCCTTCCTGGGCTTCGGCGCGCAGCCCCCGACCCCGGAATGGGGCTCTATGCTGAACGAGGGGCGCAATTTCATGCAGTCCGCGCCCTGGCTGATGATCTATCCGGGCCTGGCCATATTCGTCACCGTGGTCATATTCAACATGTTGGGCGACGGCCTGAGGGACATCCTCGACCCCAGGTCCGGCGAGGGGAGGTGACCGCCCGTGGCATTGCTTGACATCAAAGGCATCGACGTCTCCTATGGCAAGAGCCTGACGGTGAAAAACTGCTCCATCGCCCTCGATCCTGCGAAGATCTGTTCGGTGGTGGGCGAGAGCGGCAGCGGCAAGACCACGGTCATCCGCGCCGTGCTGGGGCTGCTGCCCGGCGGCGGCAGTGTCACCGCGGGCGACATCGTCTACGAAAACCGCAGCCTGCTCAAGCTGAGCAAGGGTGAATGGCGGTCGTTGCGAGGCAGGGACATCTCCATGATCTTTCAGGATTCCGGGGCGATGATGAACCAGACCCGGCTGATCGGCAAGAGCTTCGTGGAATACATCCGAACTCACGAATCCATATCAAAGCAGGACGCCTGGAAGAAGGGCGCAGAAATGCTGGGCCGAATGCGCCTTCCGGACCCGGATCGCATCATGAATTCCTATCCCTTCCAGCTCTCCGGCGGCATGCGCCAGCGCGTGGGCATCGCCATGGGCATGACTTACCAGCCCAGGCTGCTGTTGGCGGACGAGCCCACCAGCGCGCTGGACGTCACCACACAGGCCCAGATCGTGCGCCAGATGATGGAGCTGCGGGACGAATACGGCACATCCATCATCATCGTCACCCACGACATCGGCGTCGCCGCCTACATGGCGGATCACGTGGTCGTGATGAAGGATGGGCGCATCGAGGACCAGGGCGAGCGGGGCTATATCCTGAACGATTCGACGAACGCCTATACGCGCAAGCTGATCAAGGCGGTTCCGTCACTGGGAGGGAAGCGCTATGTTTGACGAAAAGGACCTTCTGCTGGAGGCACGGCATGTCACCCGACGCTTTTCCACGCCCAGCGGCAGGGAGCTGGTGGCCTGCAACGACGTGAACCTGAAGCTGTATCGGGGAAAGACCCTCGGACTGGTGGGGGAATCCGGCTGCGGCAAGAGCACCTTCATGCGCTTCCTGGTATGGCTGGATCGGCCTACCGAGGGCGAGATCCTCTACAGGGGTAAGGACATCACGAAGCTGAAGGGACGTCAGCTGCACGATATGCGCCAGCACATCCAAATGGTGTTCCAGGATCCGTCCACCTCCTTCAACCCCAAGATGAAGATCAGGGACATCGTTTGCGAACCGCTGCTCAACTACGGGCGGATCAGGCATTCCCAGAGGGACGAGAAGGCCCGGGAGCTGCTGGAGATGGTGGAGCTGCCCGGCGATTTCGCCGACCGCTATCCCCACAACATGTCCGGCGGCCAACGCCAGCGCGTGGCCATCGCAAGGGCCCTGGCGCTGGAGCCGGAAATCGTCGTGATGGACGAGGCCACCAGCGCGCTGGACGTGTCCGTGCAGGAGACGGTCATCGAGCTGATCACGCGGCTGCAGCGGGAAAAGAACATCACCATCGGCTTTATTTGCCACAACCTGGGCTTCATACAGTCCTTCTCCCACCAGATCGCCGTGATGTACCTGGGCAATATCGTGGAGGTCATGCCGGGGGACCAGCTGTCCTCTCTGTGCTGCCATCCCTATTCAAAGGCGCTCTTGAATGCCGTGTTCGATACGAAAATGGATTTCTCCAGGAAGATCGAGCCCATCAAGGGGGAGCCGCCGAGCCCGCTGGATGTACCCGTCGGCTGCCCGTTCCAGGATCGGTGCGACCAGTGCATGCCAATCTGCCGCGAGCGCAGGCCTGTGCTGACTGAGATCAGCCCGGGCCACGAGGTGGCCTGCCACCGCTACGGGGAAGGGGTGAGCGCATGAAGAGGCTGATGGCGCTCTTCCTGGCGCTGGCGCTGTGCGCCGGCCTCGCGGGCTGTTCAGGAAAGAAACCGGAGGAATCTCCCCAAACCGACGCCGAGGTCCACAAGATCGGCGTGATCGTCTACAACACCGCCGACGAGGAGGTCATCGGCTTCCGGGAATACCTGAAGGGCTACATCGAGGACAACTTCGAGATGGTCGATTTTGTGTATTCCGGTTCCATCGGTTCAGGGGAAGAGGAGCTGGCCTTCATACAGGCGGCCTGCGACGACGGCGTCGAGGGCTTTATGTCCTTCCTGAGCTATGACCTGAAGGGCGAGGTAGCGCTGTGCGAGAAGAACAACGCCTATTACATGCTCGCCTCGGGTACCGTTGCCGCGGAGGACTTCGAAGCGGTGCGGGACAACCCCTGGTTCCTGGGCGCCTTTGGCCCCGGCCAGCCCTTCGAGTTCCAGGCCGGCGCGGACATGGCCCGCTTCTTCATCCGCGAAAAGACGGGCGCGAACTACTTTGTGCTCAGCGGCGGCGCGCCTCTGGGCAACGAGATGCACTACCAGCGCACGCTGGGCATACTCGATGCCCTTGCCAACGCCTATGGGGCGGTGTTCGACAAATCCCGCACGGAGCTGGCGCTGTCCGACGTGCCCGTGACCGTTTCCACCGACCGCGTCAGCGTGACGGTTTGCCCGGGCTATATCAGCGGCGAAGATCCGCTTCAGACGGCAAAGGCGGCTTTTGAGGCCGGAAAATACGACGCCGTGCTGTCGGTGCTGCCGCCGATGGAGATGGTCGAAGTCATCGGAAAGACGCCGCTGGGCGTGGTGGACAGCTACAACACCCGAAACCTGCAGCTGGTCACCGAGGGTGTGCTGCGTTTCGTCGTCGGCAAGTACAACTCGATGATCGGCCCCGCCTTCGCGCTGATGCTCAATGCGGTGACCGGCTACGCCGCGGATTTCCGGGACGACGGCAGGGCTGTACAGGTGACCCAGGGCTTCTGGGTCTCCGACAGCGCCGAGGATTACAACGAGAAGTATGCCCTGTCCACCAGCGCGGCCATGAACGCCTACAATTTCGACGACCTGTCGAAGGTCATTCGCGTCTACAACCCGGACGCGAACCTGAACGCGCTGGTCGCCCTGGCGGAGGCTTGCTCTTACCGCGCGGTTCAGGCGCGGCGGGGGAAGGCCTGACATTATGATAGGAGAGTGCCCCTGCGAGGCGTGCTTCATGGTAACCGTTACGGTAAATGTTAAATATCCCGGTTGCTTTGATGGCTATTGACAAACGTCTTTGGATTGAATATAATATCACATGAACGGATGTTCAAATAATTGAAGGTGATCCAAGTGACAGAGACAGTAACCACGCCGGAAACGGGATTTGACAGCCAGGCGCTGCGCAACCGCGTGCTCAGCGAGATGCCCGACGAAGAGCGCCTTTACGACCTGGCGGAGCTGTTCAAGGTGTTTGGCGATACCACGCGCATTCGCATACTCTATGTGTTGTTTGAAGCTGAAATGTGCGTCTGCGACATCGCCGAGATCCTGAACATGACCCAGTCGGCGATTTCCCATCAGCTGCGGGTGCTCAAGCAGGCGCGCCTCGTGCGCAACCGCAGGGACGGCAAGCAGATCTATTACTCACTGGCGGACGATCATGTGCGCACGATCATCGGCCAGGGCATGGATCACATCGAGGAATGATAATTATAGAGGAGGAATACCACAATGAAGAAGACCTACAAGATCGACGTGGACTGCGCGAACTGCGCGAACCTGATGGAAGAGGCCGCCAAGAAGACCGCGGGGGTCAAGGATTGCACCGTGAGCTTCATGACCCTGAAGATGAAGGTCGAATTCGACGAGGGCGCGGACGTGGATGCCGTGATGAAGAACGTTCGCGACAACTGCAAGAAGGTCGAGGACGACTGCGAGATCTTCCTGTAATCGAAGACATGAACGGGCGGGGGCGGCAACGGGTTCGTTTCCCGCCTGTTTTTACGGGCAAATATAAGAATAGAAAGGGTGTGACGGTGTGAACAAGAAGCAGAAGAACCTGTTGATTCGCATCATCATTGCCACTGTGTTTTTTATCCCGCTGTACCTGATCTCAGAGGACATCGTGCATGTGGACATGCCCAAATGGGCGCTGATCCTGCTGTTCCTGATTCCCTATCTGACGGTGGGCTACGATATCATCCGCAAGGTGCTGCTGGGCATAAAGAACGGCAAGATGTTCGACGAGTGCTTCCTGATGACGGTGGCCACCATCGGCGCCATCGCCTTGGGCGAGTACGGCGAGGGCGTGGCGGTCATGCTGCTGTACCAGGTGGGCGAGCTGTTCCAGAGCTACGCCGTGGGCAAGAGCCGCAAGAACATTTCGGAGCTCATGGATATCCGCCCGGACTACGCCAATATCGAAAAGGAGGACGGAACCCTGGAGCGGGTCGACCCGGACGAGGTCGAGGTGGATACCGTCATCGTGGTGCAGCCAGGCGAAAAGGTGCCCATCGACGGCGTGATCGTAGAGGGCTCATCGGCGCTGAACACGGCCGCGCTGACCGGCGAGAGCAAGCCCCGTGAGGTCGGCGTGGACGACACCGTGCTCTCCGGCTCCATCAACATTTCCGGCGTATTGAAGATCCGCACCACCGCCCAGTTCGACGAGTCCACGGCTTCCAAGATACTGGACCTGGTGGAAAACGCGGCCTCCCGCAAGTCGAAGTCGGAGAACTTCATCTCGAAGTTCGCCCGGGTGTACACGCCCTTCGTCTGCTACGCGGCGCTGGCACTGGCGCTCATCCCCCCGCTGTTCATCATGCTGACGAAGATCGGCATGGCGAATTACGCCTCCATCGGCGCGCTATGGCGCGACTGGATACTGCGCGCCTGCACCTTCCTGGTCATCAGCTGCCCCTGCGCGGTGGTCATCTCCATCCCGCTGAGCTTCTTCGCGGGCATCGGCGGCGCCAGCAACCAGGGCATACTGATCAAGGGCTCCAACTACCTTGAAACCCTGTCCGAGGTCACCACCGTGGCCTTTGACAAGACCGGCACCATCACCAAGGGCAACTTCGAGGTGACCGCAGTGCACCACAGTCCGCTGGACGAGGCCAAGCTGATGGAATACGCGGCGCTGGCCGAGTGCCATTCCTCCCACCCGATCAGCCTGAGCCTGCAAAAGGCCTACGGCAAGAAGGTCGACCCCACCCGGGTGACGGACCTGGAGGAGATCAGCGGCCACGGCATCGTCTGCAAGGTGGACGGCACAGACGTGGCGGTGGGCAATGAGAAGCTGATGAACCGGCTGGGCATTCCCTTCCACCACTGCCATCACATCGGCACCATCATCCACATGGCCGTGGCGGGGGAATATGCCGGTCACATCGTCATCTCGGATGAGATGAAGGAGCATTCCAAGGAGGCCATGATCAAGCTGAAGAAGGCCGGCATCGAGCGAACCGTGATGCTCACCGGCGACGCCGAGGCCGTGGCGAAGCAGGTGGCGGCGGAGGTCGGCCTGACCGAATACCGGGCCGAGCTGCTGCCCCAGGACAAGGTCGCCTGTGTGGAGGCGCTGCTGAAGGAGTGCACCGGAAACAAGAAGCTGGCCTTCGTGGGCGACGGCATCAACGACGCCCCGGTGCTGTCCCGGGCGGACATCGGCATCGCCATGGGCGCGCTGGGCTCCGACGCGGCCATCGAGGCTGCCGACATCGTGCTGATGGACGACGATCCTTTAAAGATCCCCAAGGCCATCAAGATCTCCCGCAAGTGCCTGGGCATCGTGAAGCAGAACATCGCCTTCGCGCTGATCGTCAAGGCCATCTGCCTGGTTCTCGGCGCGCTGGGCATGGCAAACATGTGGGTCGCCATCATCGCCGATGTGGGTGTGATGATCCTGGCTGTGCTGAACGCCATACGCTGCCTGTTCGTGAAGAACCTGTGATGGGGTAAAACGAATAGTATACCTTTGCAAAACGCTGTAGGGGCGCCGGTGCGGCGCCCGCCCGGGTAGGAAACACACTGTCGTACCCGGCGGGCGGCGCACGGGCGCCCCTGCTGGCATACCTGACGACAATATGACGAATTTCACACCATGAAATATGACAAACACGGCTACCGTGACCTGACCACAGGCAGCATCTGGAAGAAGCTGGTGCTGTTCGCCTTGCCCCTGCTGCTCTCGAGCCTCGTCCAGCAGCTCTACAATACCGTCGACCTGATCTTTGCAGGAAATCTGATCGATTCCAACGCCTCCGCCGCCATCGGCATGAGCGGCATGCTGATCACCTGCCTGGTGGGCTTCTTTGGCGGCATGTCGGTGGGCGCAGGGGTGTTGATCGCCCGGAGCTACGGCAACGAGGATTACGACCGCCTGCACAGGGCCATACACAGCACCGTGGCGCTTTGCGCGATTGGGAGCATTCTGCTGCTTGTGCTCGGCGAAGCGCTGACGCCCGTATACCTGCGCCTGGTACACACGCCCGAAGGACTGTGGCCCATGGCGATGGGCTATTTGCGCATCTACTTCATTTCAATGCCCGCGATTATTTTTTACAACCTCTGTTCGGGCATGCTGCGTTCGCTGGGCGACAGCCGAAGCACCCTCGTCGCTCAGGTCGCGGGCGGCCTGTTCAACGTGCTGGCCGACTGGCTCTTTATCGCAAGGCTTCACTGTGGGGTGGCTGGCGCGGCCTGGGCGACGCTGATCTCCCAGACCATCTCGGCGGCCTATGTCGTGTATCGACTCAAAAAGCTCGACGGGCCCTACGCGCTGAAGCTCAGGCAGGTGCGCCTGGATCGGGGCGTGCTGCGGGAAACGCTGCGGATCGGCGTCCCCGCGGGCGTTCAGTCGCTGGTGATCACGCTGTCCAACGTCTTCGTGCAATACCACATCAACCGCTTCGGCGGCAGCGCCATCGCCGCATTCACCGCTTATTTCAAGATAGAGCTGATCGTCTACTATCCCATCATGGCCCTGGGACAGGCCATGATGACCTTCGTGGGCCAGAACATGGGCGCAAGCAAGCCCGAGCGGGTCCGCCGCGGGCTGTGGGAGTGCCTGGGCCTGGGTGTCGGCGTCTCGCTGTTGTTGAGCGTCCTGGGGCTTCTGGGCGGCAGGCTGTTGTTCAGTGCCTTCTATTCCGACGAGGCAGCCATTGCGCTGGGCCTTCGCATTATCGCGACCACGTTTCCCTTTTACTTCATCTATTGCTTTTTGGAGATCCCCGGCGACGCCCTGCGGGGCATAGGGGAATCCAGACTGCCGATGTTGATCGTCATCGTCAACCTGTGCCTGTTGCGCACGGCGCTGCTGTTCCTGATCGTGCCCCGGTGGCCCGATGTGCGCGGCATCGCCGTGTGCTATCCCATCACCTGGGCGATGACCGGCGCTTGCATGCTGGTCTGCTGGCTGAAGAGAAGCTCCAGGATTAAGCCTGCCGGCTAATTGAAAAGCATCAGTTCAGTTGTATACAATTCCTAATTGAACACTAACATTGAAAAACAGGGACGGTGAATCACCGTCCCTGTGTGAATGTCGGTCGCTTACGCGCTGACCGTCTCGTCCTTCAGCGCCGCCTTCATTACGGCGGGCCAGATGGCGATGATGAACAGTATGCGGATGACGTTGTTGGCGAAGCAGCCCCAGTGCGTGCCCAGCATCGCCTCCATCGGCCCGCCAAGGATCTGTATGATACCGTAGGTGATCACGCCGCCGACCAGCGCCGCAATGACATTCTGCCGGGAGCAGGTGGGTCTGAAGCGGATCCAGGTCTTTTCGATGAACCGGCCCGCGCACAGCGCCATGAACGCGCCGATGTCGCCGTAGCCGTCTTTCATCATCTTCTTCGGGTCCACCAGCAGCTTCCCGTCCACGTAGTCCATCGGATAGGACTTGACGGAAATGTAGACCAGCGCGGCGATGCCCAGGATTATGCCCAGGGCCAGGAACAGGTTCTCCTTCTCCGGGTTCTGACGGAGGTAGCCAAACAGCTTTCTCATGCCCCAGATCACCAGCACGCCCTCGGTCATGCCGACGGCCACATCCTGGGGCGTATGGACGCCCAGGTAGTTGCGGGAAAAGCCTGTAATGAGCACGAGCAGTATGCACAGTATCGAAACCCAGCGCATCTTTTTCCAGGCGCTGACCGCCATGGCGCCGTAGATGGACGTGGCCATGGTGGTATGGCCGCTGGGGAAGGAGTAGCCCGTCGCGGTGCTTATAGCGTCCCCGGCGGGGAGCACGCGGCTGTCCCGGATCCATGGGCGATAGACGCAGGCGGTGAGCTTGACCACAGCGTTAATGGCGATGGTGGCGGTATAGGAGGCCATTGTGTAGAGTCCGCTCTCCTTGTCCACGCACCAGTAGATCATCGCCGGAATGATGACCAAGAAGGTGACCGCGAATAGGGAGATCATCTCCATAAACGGCGTCAGCGCGTCGTTAATGCTGTTTCTGAAGTTCTGCAAGAAAAGCAGGTATTGTATGTCCATGTGTCTTCTCCTCCTGTCACTGTGGTTGCTATGGGGTTCCCGCAGCCAGATCGCTGTCCTGACGATATGATTCGCATTTCTGAAATCACGTCAACCAATAATGCCTTCACGGAAGCCGCTATAATGGGAAACGAGTCCTGGTATTTCCTGTGTCTGTCATTATAGTTTGGATTTGCCTGCCTGTCAACAGCTTTTAGCATTGATTATGCTCCATGGTACGCACATTTATTGTTTAAATTGTGTTTACATTTAACGACTATTATAGTATAATAATATGGTATAGCAGAGTCAACAGCAACGCGAAGGCATTGCTTGGTAGAGCGCGATGGCCGAGGCTCAATGTGCACCGCATAACAAGGAGGAATACACAATGAATGATTTCTTTGAATCGTCTGTCAGGGAACTGAACCTGGACGAGATGGAGCTGGTTACGGGCGGCAAGAAGCGCCCTTTTGTGCGCTCACTGGCTAAGGATGTCAACGTTCGATCGGGTCCCGGTACGGAATATCCCGTGGTCGCCCAGTTGGGCTACCTGGACGAGGTGGCCGTTATCAGCAAGAAGATCGTGAAGAACGGTAAATACTATTGGGCGAAGGTCACCGTCGCCGTCAGCCAGTCGAAGCAAGTGGAAGGATGGGTTTGCTCCAAGTATTGTGAAGGATGCTGGAACTGATACAGAAAGCCCTGTCAGCCATTATGGAAAAGGTCGTCCTGTAACAAGATATAACGAGTATATACACACCGGCAACAGAGCGACACGCACGCGAAAGGAAGGATAAATCATGGCAGAGATCACAGAGCGCAGCGCCGTTTTTACCGACTATGACAGCTATCTTTTCCACCAGGGCACGAACTATGAGGTCTACCGGAAGCTGGGCGCGCACCCGGACATGGAGGACGGCGTGAAGGGCACCCGGTTCAACGTCTGGGCTCCCAATGCCCAGTATGTCTCCGTCATCACCGCGAAGACCGGCTGGGAGGATGAGAGGTGGATGCACCGCTGCGCGGGCGACGGCGGCGTGTGGGAGTGCTTCCTGCCCGACGTCAGCCCCGGCGACGCCTACCGCTACGTCATCACCGGCCAGGACGGCGTGAAGCGCTACAAGTCCGATCCCTACGGCTTCTGGTTTGAGAAGCGCCCCCAGAGCGCGTCTATCGTCTGCGCGCTGGACACCTTCGTCTGGGACGACGACATCCACCAGGCGCAGCGGGACAACACCAAGGTCGTGGAGCGCCCCATGTCCATCTACGAGGTGCACCTGGGCAGCTGGAAGAAAGGATACCAGGGCGACTGGGACGAGGACGGCTTTTTGAACTATCGCCAGCTGGCGGACGACCTGACCCAGTATCTGACCTACATGGGCTTTACCCACGTGGAGCTGATGGGCGTCTGCGAGCATCCCTTTGACCTGTCCTGGGGCTACCAGGTGACGGGGTACTATGCCCCCACGTCCCGCTACGGCACGCCGGACGACTTCCGCTATTTCGTGAATGCCATGCACAAGGCGGGAATCGGCGTCATCCTGGACTGGGTGCCCGCCCACTTCCCGAAGGATGCCTTCGCCATGGGCTGGTTCGACGGCACGCCGCTCTACGAAAACAGTGACCCGCTTCGCCGGGAATTCCCGGTCTGGGGCACGCTGGCCTTCGACCACGGCAAGCCGGAGGTGCGCAATTTCCTGATCGCCAACGCCATCTACTGGATCAGGGAATTCCACATCGACGCCCTGCGGGTGGACGCCGTGGCCTCGATGCTGTACAACGACTACGACCGCAGCGAGTGGCGGCCCAATGTGTTCGGCGGCCGCATGAACCTGGAGAGCATGGACTTCATGCGCCAGCTGAACTACGAGGTCTGCGGCCAGACCACAGGCTTCCTGATCGCCGAGGATTCCTCCGCCGAGTGGGGCATCACCGAGGACGTGACCCACGGCGGCCTGGGCTTCACCTTCAAGTGGAACATGGGCTGGATGAACGACACCATCCGCTACATGAACCTCGATCCGGTCTATCGCAAGTGGCACCACGGCAACCTGACCCACATCGCCGACTACGCCTTCACGGAGAACTACATACTGGTGCTCAGCCACGACGAGGTGGTGTACGGCAAGGGCTCCATGGTGAACAAGGCCCCGGGCAGCGAGGCCGACAAGATGGGCGAGGTCAAGACACTGTACACCTGGCAATTCACCTTCCCCGGCAAAAAGCTGCTGTTCATGGGCCAGGAGTTCGCCATGAACCGGGAGTGGAACGTGAAGGAGAGCATCGACTGGCACCTGGCGGACGACTTCGTTCACCGGGACGTGATGCTGTGCGTCAACAACCTGTTGCACGTATACAAGAGCCATCCCTGCCTGTACATGGACAGCAAAAATCCCACCACTTTCGAATGGGTCAACCGGGGCGACGCCGACCGCAACATCGTGGCTTACTATCGCCGCAACCCCTGGAACTACGACGGCGCGGTGCTGGTGGTCTGCAACTTCTCCCCGATGTCCTATCACGACTACACCGTGGGCGTGCCGATGGAGGGCTATTACAACCGCATATTCTCCACCTACGACAGCCTCCCCGGCCAGGGCAACCCCGCCGAGATCGGCGGCATACCGCCGCTGACCGCCCAGTGGCACGACTGCGACGGTTACAGCCACATGCTGACCTACAGCCTGCGGCCCTTCGAATCCGTGATCATCGAGTTCCCGACGTAAAAGCCGGGAGCCCCTAAGGACAAAGCGCAACGACAGGGACGACGCAGTGTGTCCCTGCCGTTGTTTTGGCGATAGCTATAGGGCTACTACTATAGCAAGCCCATACCGCCGGAGAGCGCGATTGACTTTAGCGTGCTGTGATTACAACCCCGGGCCGGCATCAACGGCAAGCGGGCGTCCCGGCGGTGCGGCGTGATGGGCCGGTCATTCCCTGAGCGCGTACACCCACGGCTCAAAATCCTCCGGCTCCAGGGCGTACCGCCTGGCTGTCAGATGATCCCACTGTCCATTTTCATTCTCATCGGAGAAGGTGAGTACGGTTCCGACGCCGTTGGTGATATACCCGGCGTTCATGTAGACAAAACGAAGTATTTCCGTTTGGGTGACCAGGTCGTCGCCACGCTTTCGCATGGTCTTACCTTCACCGGCCGCATCCCGGCTTTGGACGGTCAATGCTTCACCTGGCATTTTCAGATAATTCGCCCGTTCCACGGCTCTTCCACTGTCTCGCATTTCGACCGTGTGATTATGCCCCCACAGGAAGAAGATGTCATGGCTTTCAGAAGCCGCGTTCAAAGCCTTCGTCCACGTCCACGCGCCGGCATTATCGCCGCGATTCGCGTGAAGGGGCAAATGGGACATGACGATGATGGGGCGATGATCCTCCAATGTGTCGACCCAGCTCAGGAAGCGGCGGCTGGCCGCTTGAGCGGATACGCCGTTTGGATCGACGGTGTCTTTTCCTTCATAACCGAGGGCCTGTTCGTCGGTGTCGTGGATCATCTGCGCGAATGTGATGCCATAGACATAGTACCCGCTGGCAGAGACCGGACCGGAGAAAAAGGCAGCGTCATAGGGATCTGTCGCATGGATATCGTGCGACCCGTAGGTGTACAGGGTCTGTACGGTCTCGCCGAAGACATGTTTTACCTGCGCGTCCACAGCCGCCATGGAAAAATAGGGCGCGCCGATGGGGTAGCCGTTCGCGTCGATGGATTTATCGCCGCCATCGCCCACGTTGTCACCGCCCAGAAGGACGATCTCTGGCAAGACGCCGTCAGCGGCCACCAACGACAGCACTTCCGTGAGGTGGTTGTGCCAGATAAGATTCCCGTCGGAATCGTATACGGGCAACTTCTTTTTAGGTTTCCTGCCCGCTCTTTCATCGGGTGGGGTGGATTCCGTTTCGTATTTCGCGTGTCGGTCCGTCGCAACAAAGATGGAGGTGGCCGCAAGCGCGGTGCTGATGGAAAGAAGCATTGCGAGGAGGACAACGCAAATGCGCCTTATATACATGGATCCTTTCTCCTTTGCCATATTATAGTACAAGACGATCCAGCAGTGGGAGGGCCACGCCTCGCAGGATATGACGACCCATTATTTACAAAAAAGGGTCCCTATATAAATTAAAGGCACTTCCTTGCAAGAAATGCCTTTAAATAACATGGTGACCCATCGGGGATTCGAACCCCGGACACCCTGATTAAAAGTCAGGTGCTCTACCGACTGAGCTAATGGGTCGCAGTGGCTGGGGCGGCAGGGGTCGAACCTGCGAATGCGGGAGTCAAAGTCCCGTGCCTTACCGCTTGGCTACGCCCCATCAGAGCGCCGCACCAATTCAAAAGATGGGGTGAGTAGTGGGGCTCGAACCCACGACCTCCAGGGCCACAACCTGGCACTCTAACCAACTGAGCTATACCCACCATAACTGGCGCGCCAGAAGGGACTCGAACCCCTGACCCACGGGACTCGAACCCCTGACCCACGGCTTAGAAGGCCGTTGCTCTATCCAACTGAGCTACTGGCGCAACCTCAGACGCAAGCAGGAGGAGCATCCCGCTGACAATTTAAGATTATACCATCATTCGATGGATTTGTCTATAGCACAGGGGCAATAAACCAACATTTTACCTTTATTCACGCGATTTCGCACGGCAATAGGTCCACTCACCAAATCAATTATTGCCCGGCGCCTTCAGCTTCTGGGCCAGGTCGTCTGCCAGCCGGTACCAGTGCTGCACCGTGTTTTCCAGGAAGAAGTAGTGGGCAAAGTAGAATGCCAGCAATACGGCCAGTGCCAGCATGACGATCGCGGCCAGGGGGTTGGTTTCCGGGTGCAGTACCGCCATGTCGACGGTAAACAGCTCGGCAACAGCCGTCAACACCAGCACGACAAGGTGCACCAGGCGTTCGTGCTGCAGCCAGCGCAGCTTTTCAAGGTGCAGCGCCATCACCTCCCGGGAGGGGGGAACGGAGGCCAGCATGGCTTCGTGCGCCCGACAGTACCGCTTCATATTGATGCCGAATCTATCCTGCACAGTCGATCACCACCTTATCATCTGCCGGAAAAACTGCGTATGACTACGCCCCTTCCCGGCGTGGGGAAGGGGCGATGTATAAAGAAATCTGAGGATCAGTCGCGGGACAGGATGGTCTTTTCGGTCTCCACATCGAAGAAGTGTAGGCGGTTCACATCGAAGCCCACCTTGATCTTGTCGCCGCCGCGGGAAGTGGTGCGGGGGTCGACACGGGCGATGAAGTTCTCATCCTTGCCGCTGGTGGTCATATAGAGGTAGGTCTCAGAGCCCATCAGCTCGATGATCTCGACGTCGACGTCGATGCAGGCATCGGGATAGGTGGAGGTGAACACCGGGTCGTCAGAGATGTTCTCGGGACGAATGCCCATGTAGACTTCCTTGCCGATGTAGTCGCCAGTCATGCGCTGGACCTTGCCGTCCGGAATCTTGATGGAGTTGCTGCCGAAGTTGGCATAGACGCCATCGCCGCGCTTCTCCAGCTTCACGCGGAAGATGTTCATCTGGGGCATGCCGATGAAGCCGGCGACGAACAGGTTGGCGGGATAGTCGTACAGGTTCTGGGGGCTGTCGACCTGCTGGATGAAGCCGTCCTTCATGACCACGATGCGGGAGCCCATCGTCATGGCCTCGGTCTGGTCGTGGGTAACATAGATGAAGGTGGTCTGCAGGCGCTTGTGCAGCTTGGTGATCTCAGAACGCATCTGCACGCGCAGCTTGGCGTCCAGGTTGGACAGAGGCTCGTCCATCAGGAAGACCTTGGGTTCACGCACGATGGCACGGCCAAGGGCGACACGCTGGCGCTGACCACCGGACAGAGCGGCGGGCTTACGGTTCAGCAGGGCTTCGATGCCGAGAATGGAGGCAGCTTCCTTGACGCGGCGGTCGATATCGGCCTTGGGCATCTTGCGCAGCTTCAGGCCGAAGGCCATATTGTTATAGACCGTCATGTGGGGGTACAGAGCGTAGCTCTGGAAAACCATCGCGATATCGCGATCCTTCGGGGGAATGTGGTTTACCAGCTTGTCGTCAATATACAACTCGCCTTTTGAAATATCCTCCAGACCGGCAACCATGCGCAATGTGGTGGATTTGCCGCAGCCGGAAGGTCCGACCAGAATGATAAACTCTTTATCTTCGATTTCCAGATTGAAATCGCTCACCGCAACGACATCACCGGCATAGATCTTATATATGCCGCGAAGGGACAAACTGGCCATATGGAACTACCTCCTCAAACAAAATTCCGTATTCTTATTATAACAGAATATGATCAAAAAGTGAATGGGGCGATTTCACAAAAAGACGGCAAATCATTGTACCATCTTGTCAAGCGTTCCAAAAAGCGACACGATTGTTATGGCAAATTGACAATATGCAGAATAAGAACAGGTTATTCCATACCCAAACCACACAAAACGGCTGTGATGTTTAACGGGATATTAATTTAAACGATTCTCCAGGAAGCGCTCAAATCCGTAAAAATCCTGAATATGCGCGATAACCCGGGGCATATGGGCCAATACCTCCGGCGGCACCGTCCCGCCAATGGCGATGATCCCGCCAACGCCCGCGCCTGCCGCGGATTGAATCCCTGGCAGTGAGTCTTCTACGACAAGGGTATCCTCGGGCTGAAAGCCAAGGCGTTCCATTGCAGCGCGATAGATCGCCGGATCAGGTTTGCCCGGGAGCTCGCCGGTCATATAAAAGATGTGCCTGTAGTCAAACCACCGCTTCAAACCCAGGTCTTCCATATAGAAATCCACATTGGCCCGTATAGAAGCCGTGGCCACGCAACAGGGCACGCGCCTGGTCTTCAGCATGTCGAGCGTCTCCACGGCGCCGGGCGCCAGCGCCCGTCTGGCGGGGTCCGCCAGTACGATCGCCCTGTAGATGCGCTCCTTTTCCTCGGAGAGGGCTGCGATTTCGCCATCCGACGGGCCTTCGCCAAAAAAGTTCCGCAATATGACGTCGTTGCCGGGACCGTTCATCTTCTGCCGGAAGTCGTCGTCGCTGATGGCGATGCCGTGCATCGCCATGAACTGTGTCCAGGCGAGGCGGTGGAATTCCGTGTCGCGAAACAGCGTGCCGTTGAAGTCAAATATAAAACTTCGCATGCGCTCTACCTCTTGGTCAGGTCCGCAAAGGTCGCTTCGGTATAGGTTCGCAGGTCCTGAGGATCGATGATCAGCTGTTGGCCGCGCAGGCCCGCGCTGACATAGATGCGATCAAACAGCGTGGCGATCTCGTCGATAAAGGTCGGATATTTCTTCTTCATGCCGATGGGGGAGCAGCCGCCGCGCACATAACCGGTCAGGCCCAGAAGCTCCTTGACGTGGATCATCTCCGCCCTTTTGTCGCCCATGGCAGCGGCGCACTTTTTCAGGTCCAGTTCCTCGGCCACGGGGATGACAAACACGCACACGCCCCTGCGCTCACCGCGAACCACCAGCGTCTTGAAGACGCAGTCCGCGTCGACCCCCAGCATGGCGGCGGCGTGGACGCCGCTCAGGTCGCTCTCGTCCACAGGATATTCAGAGGTTTCGAAGGATATGCCCGCCTGGGTGAGCAGGCGCATGGCGTTGGTCACGGTCATGGCTTGGCCTCCTTGGGCGGCACGGGTATGCCGCAGGTATCGGGCAGGGTGTAGAAGACCTCCATCAGCGTAAGCCCGTGGGCCGGGGCGGTGACGCCCAGGTCCAGTCGGTTGCCGGTGTCTATGGCCCTTGCCAGTGCGCCGCTCTCCAGCTTTCCGGAGCCGATGTCCCTCAGCGTGCCCGCGATGATGCGTACCATGTTGTACAAAAAGCCGTTGCCCTCCACGATGAGCATGACGTCGTTGCCGTTTCGGGTGACGTCGGCGCGCCACAGGGTGCGCACGGTATCCCTGACCACGGAACCGCTGGCGGCGAAGGCCGCGAAATCGTGGGTGCCCAGCAGCGTCCGGGCTTCCCTGCGCATGCGCCCGTCGTCGAGCGGATAGATGCTGTGGGCATGAGTCAGGCGATTCAGCGCGCCTGCGTGAGGGGCGTCATAAAACAGGTAGCGATAGCGCTTGCCCCTGGCGGAAAAGCGGGCATGAAAGCCCTCCGGAACCTCCTGGGAGTGGCGGATGCGTATATCCGGAGGGAGCATGGTGTTGACGGCGTAGCTGAACTTCTCGCCGGGAATGCGGCTGTCGGTATCGAAGTGGGCGCACTGCCCAAGGGCGTGGACCCCGGCGTCGGTGCGGCTCGCGCCGTGAAGCACGACGCGCTCGCCCGTCAGCCGGGCAAGCGCCTCCTCGATGACCTGCTGCACGGCCAGCGCGTTGCTCTGGCGCTGCCAGCCGGCATAGTTCGTGCCGTCGTATTCGACGGTCAGATGGATCCTGCGCATGCTCACACCTAAAAGAGGTTCAATTTGTTCAGCGCGATGACCCCGGCCAGGAGCAGCAGCATCGCCACCGCGGCGATGGCGTCGATGACACCGAACTTCAGCTGTTTCATGCGGGTGCGGCCCGCGCCGCCCCGATAGCAGCGGGCGTCCATTGCCAGCGCCAGGTCCTCGGCACGCCGGAAGGCGCCCACGAACAGCGGTACCAGCAGCGGCACCATGGCCTTGGCCCGCTGGATCAGGTTGCCGGTTTCAAAATTCGCGCCACGGGCCTTCTGGGCCTTCATGATCTTGTCCGCCTCATCCATCAGCGTGGGTATGAACCGCAGGGCGATGGACATCATCATGGCGATCTCGTGGGCCGGGAAGTGGATGACCTCCAGCGGCCGGAATAGCGATTCCAGCCCGTCCGTCAGCGCGATGGGTGAGGTGGTCAGTGTCAGAAGCTGGCTGCTGACCACCAGCAGGATCAGGCGCATCGCCATGAAGGAAGCCATGCGCAGCCCCTGGTCGGTGATGCGAATGAAGCCCCAATGCACAAGCTCCCTGCCTTCGGTCTGGAAGAACAGGTTCAGCACAAAGGTGAAAATGATGATGAACATGATCGGCTTCAGGCCGCGCACCAGGAACTTCAGATGGATGCCCGTGGATGCCGCGCAGGCGACGACGAAGGCGGCGATCAGCAAAAAGCCCGAAAAGCCCTGCGCCACAAACACGATGGCGATCAGGGCGACGGTCGCCAGCAGCTTTGTGCGCGGGTCGAGCCGATGAATGAAGGAATCGCCGGGGAAATACTGTCCCAGCGTGATGTTTTTCAGCATTTGGCGTCACTTACCTCCGCTCAGATTGCCGATGATTGCGGCGCACACATCCTCCGTGCGATAGATGCCCTCGGGCATATCGAAGCCCGCCTCCCGAAGGCGCCTGGCCAGCTTGGCGCACTCCGGCACGTCCAGGCCGATGGCGTGGAGCCTGTTATCATGGACAAACACTTCCGCGGGCGTACCGGTATAGGCGATCTCGCCCCGGTTCAGCACGAACAGCCGGTCGCACAGGCGGCCCACGTCGTCCATCGAGTGGGACACCATCACCACTGTGGTGCCGGAATCGTGTATACCGCGAATCAGATCAAACATTTCCCTGCGCCCCATGGGATCAAGGCCGGCGGCGGGCTCGTCCAGTATCAGTATGCCAGGCTGCATGGCCAGCACACCGGCGATGGCGACGCGCCTCTTCTGGCCGCCGGACAGCTCGAAGGGCGATTTTTCAGATACCTCTGCCGGGTCCAGGCCGACCTGCTTCAGCGCGTGCTCTACCCGTCTTTTGATTTCATCTGCATCGAGGCCCAGGTTGGTTGGCCCAAAGGCCACGTCCTTGGCCACGGTCTCCTCGAACAGCTGGTATTCGGGGTACTGGAACACCAGTCCGACCACCCTGCGTATGGCGATCAGGTCGGCGCCCTTTTCGCCCAGGTCCATGCCGTTGACGAAGACCACACCGGGCTCGGATTTTTCAAGGCCGTTGAGGTGGGTGATGAGGGTGCTCTTTCCGCTGCCGGTGTGGCCGATGATGCCCACGAATTCGCCATCCTGAATGCTCAGGCTGACCGCGTTCAGGGCCCTGGACTCAAAGGGGGTTCCCGGCATGTAGACATGCGTCAGCTTTTTTACTTCAATTGGCATAGCGCCACCGCCATTTCATTGACCGTCATGATGTCGTCGGGCAGGGCAACGCCCCTTTCCCGAAGCATATGTGCCAGCTTCATTATCTCCGGCACGTCCAGCCCGAGTTTGAGAACACGGTCTGTTTGTGCAAAAACCGACCTTGGTTCTCCTTCCAGGGCGATTCGCCCGCCGTCCATGACGACCAGTCGGTCCGCCATGGCTGCCTCCTCCATGAAGTGGGTGATCCATACGATTGTGATGCCCTCTTCCACATTCAGCCGGCGGGCCAGCGCGAACACGTCCCGCCTGCCGATGGGGTCCAGCATGGCGGTGGATTCGTCGAACACGATGATCCTCGGGCGCATGGCCAGTACCCCGGCCACGGCCACCCGCTGCTTTTGCCCGCCGGAGAGCATGGAGGGGGAGGCCTGCGCAAATTCCGACATGCCCACGCTGTGAAGCGCTTCGTCTACGCGGGAGCGGATCTCCTGAGGCGGCGTGCCCAGGTTTTCAAGGCCGAAGGCGCAGTCCTCCTCCACAATGGTGGTAACGATCTGGTTGTCCGGATTCTGGAAGACCATGCCACAGGATTTCCTGACCTCGTAGCAATCGTCTTCGTTGGCGGGCGTGATGCCGTTGACCTTCACGCTGCCCCCGGTGGGCAGCTGCAGGGCGTTCAACAGCTTGGCAAAGGTGGATTTCCCACTGCCGTTGCGGCCCAGTATCGCCAGGAACTCGCCCTCGGCGACGTCAAGGGTGACGTGGTCCACGGCCAGCGTGGACGCGCCTTCGTATTTAAAGCATACGTCCCGCGCTTCGATGATCGTATTTTTCATGGACAAGCCTCCAATTTGGGACAGTATACCATATCATCGTTAAGAGTAATCCGCGCAATCCGCGGTTTTTGCGCCGAATTGACACAATCAACGCAAATTTTATAGAGGCCAAATCGTGAAATACCCTTTATTTTTTTGCGCTGATGTGTTAGAATAAGTTCATCAATATGATTAAGGAGTGAACCGCTATGAATCTCAATAAGATGACCATTGAGGACGTTCAGGTCAAGGGCAAGAAGGTTCTCGTGCGCTGCGATTTCAACGTGCCGCTGGACGCGGACAAGAATATCACCGACGAGACCCGCATCAATGCCGCGCTGCCGACCATCAAGTACCTGCTGGACAACGGCGCCGCAGTCATCCTGTGCTCCCACCTGGGCCGTCCCAAGGGCGAGTTCAACATGAAGTATTCCCTGGCGCCCGTGGCCAAGCGCCTGAGCGAGAAGCTGGGCTTTGAGGTCAAGCTGGCCAAGGACGTCATCGGCCCCGACGCCAAGAAGCTGGCCGCTGAGGTCAAGCCTGGCGAGGCCGTGCTGCTCGAGAACGTGCGCTTCCACGCGGAAGAGGAGAAGAACGATCCCGCTTTCGCCAAGGAGCTGGCCTCCATGGCCGAGCTGTACGTGTCCGACGCCTTCGGCACCGTGCACCGCGCCCATGCCTCCACCGCGGGCGTTGCGGACTATCTGCCCGCCGTTGCCGGCTACCTGATCGGCAAGGAGCTGACCTTCCTGGGCAACGCCGTCGAGAACCCGGTGCGTCCCTTCGTGGCCATCCTGGGCGGCGCCAAGGTCAAGGACAAGATCGGCGTCATCACCAACCTGCTGGAGAAAGTCGACACCCTGATCATCGGCGGCGGCATGGCCTATACCTTCTCCAAGGCCATGGGCGGCGAGATCGGCAACAGCCTGCTGGACGAGGAGCGCGTGGGCCTGGCCAAGGAAATGATGGAGACCGCGAAGGCCAAGGGCGTGCAGTTCCTGCTGCCCGTGGATACCGTGATCGCCAACGATTTCGACAATCCCACCGAGATCAAGACCGTGGAAGCCGGCAAGATCCCCGAGGGCTGGCAGGGCCTGGACATCGGCCCCAAGACCATCGAGCTGTTCTCTGGTGCCGTGAAGAGCGCCAAGACCGTGGTCTGGAACGGCCCCATGGGCGTGTTCGAGAAGCCTGAGTTCGCCAAGGGCACCCTGGCCATCGCCACTGCCATGGCCGAATCCGACGCTACCACCATCATCGGCGGCGGCGACAGCGCGGCGGCCGTGACCCAGATGGGCCTGGCACCGAAGATGAGCCACATCTCCACCGGCGGCGGCGCGAGCCTCGAGTTCCTCGAGGGCAAGGTGCTGCCCGGCGTCGCCTGCCTGAAGGACAAGTAATCAGGAGTATTTTTCAGATAATATTACCTACAACCAGAAGTGGTTAGTGTTTAGTGATTAGTGGTTAGTGAATAGCAAATCAACTAAACACTAGCCACTAGCCACTAACCACTATATCGAGGAGGAGATTCCCATGCGCAAACCCATTATCGCCGGTAACTGGAAGATGAACAAGACCCCGGAAGAGGCCGCCCAGCTGGTCAGGGACCTGATCCCGCTGGTCAAGGACGCCAAGTGTGATGTGGTCGTCTGCACTCCCGCCGTGAACTTTGCCGCCGTCAAGCCCGTGATCGAGGGCACCAACATCAAGCTGGGCGCCCAGAACGTCCACTTCAAGGCCTCCGGCGCCTACACCGGTGAGCTGAGCGCCGACATGCTGAAGGCTGCCGGCTGCGAGTACGTCATCATCGGCCATTCCGAGCGCCGCCAGTACTTCGGCGAGACCGACAAGACCGTCAACCTGCGCACCGTCGCCGCCGTGAAGGCCGGCCTGAAGGCCATCGTTTGCGTGGGCGAGATGAAGGACGAGCGTGAAGCGGGATACACCGACATGATCGTCATGTACCAGACCCAGATGGCGCTGCACGGCCTGACCGCCGAGGAACTGGATAACGTCGTGATCGCCTATGAGCCCGTTTGGGCCATCGGCACCGGCCTGACCGCCACCGACGAGCAGGCCAACGAGACCATCGGCGTCATCCGCAACGAGGAAGCCGCGGCGAAGATCCGCATCCAGTACGGCGGCAGCATGAAGGGCTCCAATGTCAAAGGCCTGATGGCACAGCCCGAGATCGACGGCGGCCTCATCGGCGGCGCGAGCCTGAAGGCTGAGGACTTCGCGCAGGTGGTGAACTTCTGATGAGCACGACCGCGCTTATTATCATGGACGGATTTGGGATCGGCGAAAACGATCCCAAATCCAACGCCATCGTCGCCGCCGGCATCCCGGTGCTGGAGGGATTGAGGGAAAAGTACTGTGCCACCACCATCGGCGCCTCCGGCCTGGACGTGGGCCTGCCGGACGGCCAGATGGGCAATTCCGAGGTGGGGCACACCAACATCGGCGCAGGCCGCGTGGTCTACCAGATGCTGGTAAAGATCACCAAGGACATCAAGGACGGCGTGTTTTTTGAAAACAAGGCCATGCTGGCCGCCATGGAGAACTGCAAGAAGAACGGCACGGCCCTTCACCTGATCGGCCTGGTCTCTCCCGGCGGCGTCCACTCCCACACCGAGCACCTCTATGGCATCATCGAAATGGCGAAGCGTCACGGCTTGGAGAAGGTCTACGTGCACTGCCTGCTGGATGGCCGCGACGTGCCGCCGGATTCCGGCTGGGAGTATGTGAAGAACCTGGTTGAGAAGATGAAGGAGATCGGCGTAGGCAAGGTGGCCACTGTCATGGGTCGCCTGTACGCCATGGACCGCGATTTCGCCTGGGAGCGCGTGGAGAAGGCCTACAACGCCATGGTTTGCGCCGAGGGCATCCGTGCAGGCGATCCCGTGCAGGCCATACTGGATTCCTACAAGGTGGTGGACGAGACGGGCAAGCACCTGACCGACGAGTTCATGCTGCCCACCGTCATCGATCCCGAGGGCACCGTCAAGGCCAACGACTCCGTGATCTTTTTCAATTTCCGCCCCGACAGGGCCCGCGAGATCACCCGCGCCTACGTCGATCCCGACTTCAAGGGCTTCGAGCGCAGGCACGGCTTCTTCCCGCTGACCTACGTGTGCATGACCCAGTATGACGCGACCATGCCCAACGTGCTGATTGCCTACCCGCCGGAGAGCCTGCACATGACCATGGGCGAATACCTTTCCAAGCTGGGCAAGAAGCAGCTCAGGATCGCCGAGACCCAGAAGTACGCCCACGTCACCTTCTTCTTCAACGGCGGCGAGGAGCGCGTCTTCGACGGCGAGGACCGCATACTGGTGCCCAGCCCCTCCGCCGAGGAGGTGCCCACCTTCGACCTCAAGCCCGAGATGAGCGCCTATGAGGTCACCGACGCGGTGCTCAAGTGCATCGCCGAGAAGAAGTACGACGTCATCATACTGAACTTCGCCAACTGCGACATGGTCGGCCATACCGGCGTCATGGAGGCGGCGAAGAAGGCCGTGCGCACCGTGGACGAATGCGTTGGGAAGATCGTGGACGCGCTGGTCGCCCAGGGCGGCAAGGTGGTCATCACCGCCGACCACGGCAACTGCGACATGATGATCGACCCCGTGCACGGCGGCCCGTTCACCGCGCACACCACCAACCCGGTGCCGGTGATCGTCATCGATCCCGACCACCCCAAGCACGAGCTGCGCAAGCACGGCGGCAAGCTGTGCGACCTGTGCCCGACCATGCTGGACCTGATGGGCATTGAAAAACCCGCAGAAATGACCGGCGAAAGCCTGATCGTGCACTGATAGTGGCATGCTTTCAACACAGTGGGCTGCGTTCTGCTTACAGAACGCAGCCCACTGCATTACACGGGGGTACTCACAGCCGCTTGAACACGATGGCTGTGCGACAGGGGATGTAGATCTCGAATCCCAGGCCGCGCCCTTCTTCGAACCTCGTAGAGTACACATAGTCCTTGCTGGTGCGGTCCATGCCCCCAAAGTCGATGTCGTCGGTGGAGAAGATCACCTTATACTTGCCCTCGCCCACGGAGTGGACCGGAAGGAAGAAGTCGGTGGGGGAATGGGTGGGATGGAAGTTGAATACATAAACCAGCTCGCCCTTTGAGAAGGCGATGATCTTTCCTGGCTGGTCGATCCAGAGGTTCACGGTGTCTGTCTTGTTCAGCACGCGGTACTTCCGGCTGAATTTCAGCATGGCCCGGTCGAAATTGGCCAGCCAGGCATACTTCAGCGTTTCGTTCTGCACCAGCGACCACTGGCGACGGGCATACTTATAGCTCCAGCCGTTGCCCTCCCGGGGGAAGTCGATCCATTCCGGGTGCCCGAACTCGTTGCCCATGAAGTTGAGGTAGCCGTCGCTGCCCAGCGCAAGGGTGATGAATCGGATCAACTTGTGAAGGGCAATGGCACGGTCGATGGTGATGGAGTGATAGGACTTGGTCATGCCGGTGTACATCTCCGCGTCTGCCATGCGGAAGATCAGCGTCTTGTCGCCCACCAGTGCCTGGTCGTGGGATTCGCAATAGCCGATGTTTTTCTCCTGGGGGCGGCGCGTGGTCAGCTCGTACCACATTTTGAACATATCCCACTGATCGTCGGAATACTCCTTGAACAGCCTGATCCAGAAGTCCGGCACGCCCATGGACAGGCGGTAGTCGAAGCCGATGCCGCCGCTTCGTATGGGGATGCACATGCCCGGCATGCCGCTCATCTCCTCGCAGACGGTCAGCGCGAAGGGATTGACCGCGTGCACCAGCTCGTTGGCAAGCTGCAGGTAGGTCAGCGCGTCCACATTGGTGTTCAGCCCGAAATACTGGGAATAGTCGGTAAAGCTGGCGCCGAGGCCATGATCCTGGTAGATCATCGACGTGACGCCGTCGAAGCGGAAGCCGTCGAAGTGGTATTCCTCCAGCCAGAACTTCAAATTGGACAGCAGAAAGTGCAGCACCTCGTGCTTGCCGTAATCGAACAGGCGGGTCTTCCAGGCGGGGTGCCAGCCCCTTTCTCCCGACAGGAAATATTGGTCGTCCGTGCCGTCCAGGCCGTTGAGGCCCTCGTCGGCATTGGCGGAGGCGTGGGAGTGAACCACGTCCAGCAGCACGTACATGCCCATCTCATGGGCCTTGTTGATCAGGTATTTCAGGTCCTCCGGATCGCCGTACCAGGACGAGGCCGCGAAGAAGTTGGTCACCTGGTAGCCGAAGGAGGCATAGTATGGGTGCTCCTGTATCGCCATGAGCTGGACGGTATTGTAGCCGAGGCTGCGGATATATTCCAGGTTGAAGTCGGCGAATTCACGATAGCTGCCCACGCCCTCCTTCTCCTGTGCCATGCCGATGTGCGCCTCGTAGATGTAGGGCGGGGCGATCTTGCGCTTCCCATAGCCGCCGTCGGTCCATTGGAAGGGACGGGCAGGGGACCAGATTTGCCCGTTGAAGAGGTGCTCCGAATTCTGGACCACGCGACGGATGTAGGCGGGAATGTGGTCGGCATGCTTGCCGTCCTTCGTAACCTGCACCTTCACCAGCTGGCCGTGCTTCAGGGCGTCCGCCCCGTCGAGCTCGATCTCCCAGGTGCCGTCCGGCAGCCGGGTCAACGGGTGGGATTCCCGGTTCCAATCGTTGAAATCACCGATCAGGTGCAGCGCGTCCGCCCCGGGCGCCCACTCTCGATAAACCCACCCGGTATCGGTTCGATTGAAGCCATAGTACAGATAACCGTTGGCAAAGGTCGTAAGGTCGGTCTCGTCGCCCAGAAGCGATTTGCGCGTATTGGCGTGTCGTTCCATCCTCAGGGCGATGTCGTTATAATATGGCTGAAGCCAGGGATCGATGGACATGATCCTGTATTGGGTCGGTCTGTTGGCCTTCATATCAGTCTGCACCTCCGCCAGTATAGCGTATCTCTATGGGGATTATAACACATATTTGACGAAGTGGCCATACATATTGACACTTTTGTTTAAAGAAATGCGCCCAAAGCGGCAGACATAGGCGCGAGGGTTGCCTACAGGGCATGGGAATGCGCCGTTTGATCCACGGCATTCATCAGATATTCAATAAATTCGCGGTTGGAGGGGCGATGGTCAAAGCATTGGCCCAGCGTACCCCGATCGTAGGCGATCGCAATCGCGCTGCGCATGGAGCGCTCGATCCTCGAAGCGGTGGTATCCATCCTCCGGGCCAGCTGTGCGTATAGCCCTTTTGACAGGTTCTTCAGCAAGAGCGCGTCGCCGTGGCAGTGAACGGCCGCTTCGATGAAGTAGGCCGCGCCGTCCAGCCGCACGGGCATGCCCCAATCCTTCAAAAGCTTGTGAACGGTCGCGCCGCGCAGGCGTTCCGCCTCGCTTTGGCGATCGTTTCTCTCAACCTCTTTCACGGATTGGCGGCTGCTTCGGCCGCATTCCTGGATCAATTCGGGCAACGTGGCCATCTCTATGGGCTTGCACAGGAAAAAGGATGCGCCATATCGGCAGGCACATTGCATGCTGGCGTCGGAATAGAAGTGTGTACAGACGATCACCGCCGGCGCCTGACTGAGGCGTTGGAATTCGTGCAAGAGGGAAATGCCGTCCAATTCAGGCAGCGGAATATCCGATATGACCACATCCGGTTTCAGCCGCAGGCAATCCCTCAACGCCGTTCGTCCATTTCCGCTGCTGCCGACGATTTCAATTCCCTGACATCGCGAGACCGCGCGGCGTATCCCAGCAATGAATTGCACATCTATATCTGCAATGTACAAACGGCATTTCTTCATCTTTTGTCATCCTTTGCATACGTCCAATTGACCGTTGACATGTTGTTTGGCTATCTGTAATGATAATAACCGTGAGGCGCAGTGTCAATACAAATAGGTCCAATGGTCGTTTATTTTCGTGTAAACAATTGGAAGGATACCCATATAATTATTTCATCTATTGGCGTGTTGCATCCGTCACTGCTGTGTTTTCATCCGTTTTATCATCCGGTCTGTCAGAGATGAATGGGTGTTGCGCCTCCCATACAGTCTTTATCCGCGTCAGTTCAGGGTCCGGCGATGCGACCATCAATGCGTAGATCGCCTTTGCCAGGGGCGAGACCGAGTTGCAGGCCTGGGCCAGCGTATTGCGATTGTGCCCCACCTCCACGAGGATCGAAAACACGCCGATGTTTTGGTTATAGCGGCCATCCTTGACCAGCACCGGCTTGCAGAGTCCAGGCGCCTCCCTGTTGATGCGCGATTCCAGTGCCCTGGCGAAGCTGAGGTTTTGAGCATACCAGGGCTTGACGTCAAAGCCGTTGCCGTTGCCGATCAGCAGCATGACAGGCGCCATTTCCTCACCGCCGGAAGGTGTAACGGTGATGGGGTCGCCATCGACATAGGCATCCCTGTGCAGGTCAATGTAGAGATCGAAGCGCTCCTTATAGGCCATCAGCGTGGCCAGAGACCGGGTATAGGCCGTCGAGAGCTGGTGCGCTTCATGATCTGTCGTGTCGTGGACCACGTCGAAGCCGTACCGCCTCAGGTGGGCGGCCAATTCTTTTCCCACTTTGACCACGCTGTGCGCGTTGTCCGTGGTCCGCCATACCTCCACAGCTTCATAGGGGTCGCTCGCGGTCTGCTCATAGGCTTCATGGGTATGGGTATGATAGATCAGCACGCGAGGTGCACGGTCGACGGCATCAGCCTGGCTGATGACCTCTATTTCAATGCGTTCGTCCCGCGATGTCGCTGCCGCGTCGGAATTGCCAGACGAGGCAAAGGCCTGTGCAGCCTTTGCCTCGTCAACCCCGTTCGCTTCAACCAGGCTTGCGGTACCGTTGACCGGAACCTTATCGCGCTGCGCCAGCAATCGCACACCTATGAAAACGAGTACCGCAGCCAACAGCAGGATGGTCAAAGCCAACAGCAGTCTCGAAGCCCGGATGACCTTGAAATGAATCACGCCTCCACCTCCCACAACACTTCATGCAGCAATATATGAATCTCCGGCGGCATTCATACCCCGCCCGATACAAGAAGGCGCGGCTCTGTTTTGCAATTGAATCGGTAGTCTATTGCATGAAGGCCGACTGCTGGCAAACCAGGCCATGACGGCAAAAAATGAATCGATCAATGTGAATAAATGCATTTATTTGCTTATTTCCCTTGCATAAATGGGCAAGATGCGGTATAATTGCAATAGATAATACATTTTTACGCTCTCGAAGGGATGATACACCTATGGACAACGCACAGGAACTGATACAAAGATTGAATCACAGCGGAAAAAAACTTTCAAAAAGCCACCGGCGCATCGCTGAATGCATTGTGACCCACTACGATAAGGTCGTCTTCATGACCGCTTCCAAGCTGGGTGAATACGTGGGGGTTTCCGAATCCACCGTGGTGCGCTTCGCCTCTGCCCTGGGCTACAGCGGATATCCCCACCTTCAAAAGGCGCTTCAGGAGCTGATTCGCCATCGGCTGACCGCCTCTCAGCGCTTTGAGATGACCTCGGATATGGACCATGCCCAGGTGTTGAACAAGGTGCTGAAGGCTGATATCCAGAACATTCGTTCGACGCTGGACGAGATGGATATCAATACCTTCGAGGATGCCATCGAAAAGATCATCTCCGCGCGCAGCATCTATGTGCTCGGCCTGCGGGCCTCTGCGCCGATCGCGGAATTCTTTGCCCATTACCTGCGGTTTATATTCCCGGACGTCACAGTGGTGACCTCGGGCATCAGCGACGTATTTGAGCAGCTCTCCAGAATCGGTGAGGGGGATCTGTTGATCGGCATTTCTTTTCCACGGTATACGGCGCGCTCCATCGAGGCGATGGAGTTCGCCCGTTCCAGAGGCGCTTCGCTGATCGCCATCACTGACGGCCCGCTGTCGCCGCTGCACGCCACGGCGGATACCTGCCTGATGGCCAAGAGCGACATGTCCTCCTTCGTGGATTCCTTCGCCGCGCCGCTGTCGCTGATCAACGCGCTGATCGTCGCCCTGGGACAGCGCCGCCGCCACGAGGTTTCCCAATACTTCGAGCAGATGGAGGATATCTGGAGCAAGTACGACGTCTATCTCGCCAGGACTACCGAGTGATGTGAGGCCGGATATGCAGCATAACAAATGTATCGTGGTGGGCGGCGGCGCCTCCGGCATGCTGGCGGCGCTGTACGCGGCGCGCGGCGGCGCCAGGGTCACGCTGCTGGAGCGCAATGAAAAGCTGGGCAAGAAGGTCTATATCACTGGCAAAGGACGCTGCAACGTCACCAATGCTTCGGATATGGAGCAGTACCAGCGCAATATCTTCAGGAACCCCCGCTTCCTGTACGCCGCGTTTGCACAGCTGGACAATGCAGGCATGATGGCGCTGGTGGAGGATCTGGGTACGCCCTTGAAGGTGGAGCGGGGGAACCGGGTGTTTCCGGTTTCCGACAAATCCAGTGACGTCATCGCCGCGCTGAAGCGAGGGCTTGATGGAGCCGGGGTGGAAATACGCCTGAACACCCGCGTGACGCAGCTGCTGACCGAGGACGGCAGTTGTGTCGGGGTGGCCCTGGAGGACGGTAAGAGCCTCTACGCCGACGCGGTCATACTCGCCACAGGGGGGCTCAGCTATCCCTCCACGGGATCGACCGGGGACGGTTACGCCCTTGCCCGGGCCGCCGGGCATACCGTCACGCCGACGCTGCCTGCGCTGGTGGCCATCGACACGGTGGAGAGCTGGCCGGGGACGCTGGCGGGGCTGACCCTGAAGAACGTGACGCTGACCGCCTGTCTCACCGGTGGGAAGAAGGATAAGCGGCTCTACAGCCAGATGGGGGAGCTGCTCTTTACCCACACGGGCATATCCGGTCCGCTGGCATTGACCCTGTCCAGCCTGTTGCCGGAGGATCTCTCCACCGTGCGCATGTCCATCGACCTGAAACCGGCGCTGGACGAACAGACGCTGGACGCGCGTCTGCTGCGGGATTTCAGGGAGATGTCCCGTAAGCAGCTGAGCAGCGTCGTGGACGGCCTCGCGCCCCGTAGCCTGGCGGAGCAGCTGATCCGCCTGGCCGGGCTTTCGCCGACGATGCCCGTCAATGCCGTCACCGCCCAGCAGCGCGCGGCGCTGTTAAAGGTCGTCAAGGGCATCGAGCTGCACCCGAAGGGCCTCGGCGGCTTCAGCGAGGCCATCATCACCCGGGGCGGCGTGAACGTGAAGGAGATCAATCCCTCCACCATGCAGAGCAAGCGGTTGAAAAGCCTGTATTTCTGCGGGGAGCTTTTGGACGTGGACGCCGCCACCGGCGGCTACAACCTGCAAATCGCCTTCTCGACCGGCGCGCTGGCAGGTGCAAGCGCAGCAGCCATGACAGGCGAATGACAAACAGACTCCAGTACAAAACCGACCCTCACAGGCGAGGGTCGGTTTTGTACTGGGCCTGTTTGGACTTATTGCAGCTTCTCAAAGTCCGCCGCGCCGTGCTTGCACAGCGGGCATACGAAGTCCGGGGGCAGTTCCTCGCCCTCGTACACGTAGCCACAGATCTTGCACACCCAGCCCACCTTCTTCTCGGCGGGCGCCTGGGGCTTCGGCTTGATGTTGGCGAAGTAGTAGGCATAGGTGACGGAAGGCGCGTTGGAGAGCACCTGGGCCTCGGTGACATCGGCCACGAACAGCGTGTGGGTGCCGTAGTCGTGGGTCTCGATCACCTTGCCGGAGATGAAGGCGTTGGTGCAGCCGGTGATGAAGACCAGGTTGTTACGACTGCGGGGGAAGCCGCTGCCGGGGAACTTGTTGACATCCCGGCCGCTCTGGAAGCCGTAATACTTGAAGATGTCGAAGGGCGCGTCGGTGGAAAGAACCGAGACGTTGAACACGCCCGTCTTCATGATCATGTCGTGGGTGAAGTTGCCCTTGTTTACGGCGATGCTGATGCGGTTGGGATTGCTGGTCAGCTGGGCTGCGGTGTTGATGATACAGCCGTTGTCCTTGTCGCCGTCACGGGCGGTCAGCACGAACAGGCCGTAGGAGAGCTTGAACATGGCGTTCGGCTCGACGGCCTCGCTGGGCTTGTGCTCGATGGCCTGGGGCCTGGGCATGGTTTCGAGGATCGCGGCCACCAACTCGTCCAGCTCGGCCAGCTGGCTCTGCTTCAGCGAGGACTTGATCGTCAGGCCGTGCTCGAGTATGGTGGTGTTCTTGAGCCGTCCCAGCAGCTCGCGCATCAGGCCGCCGGCGGTGGGGGCCCAGCTGCCGTTTTCGACGATGGCAATGGTGCGGTTTTGCAGGTTGTGGGCTACGATGTCGTGCAGGGCATTTTCCATGTTCACGAATATGCCCGCATTGTAGGTCGTGGAGGCAAACACGATGTGGCTGACCCGGAATGCCTCGGAGACGATGACCGAGGGATGGGTCACGGACACGTCGTAGACCTTTACGTTCCGCACGCCGGCGTCGGCCAGCTTCGAGGCGATGATGTTCGCCACGTTCTCGGTGTGGCCGTAGACGGAGGCGTAGGCCACCATCACGGCGTCCTCCTCGGGGGTGTAGGTGCTCCACTTCTGGTACTTGTCGACAAACCAGTCGATGTGCTTGCGCCATACGGGGCCGTGCAGCGGGCAAATCATGGCGATCTCCAGCTTGGCGGCCTTCTTCAGCAGCGCCTGCACCTGGGTGCCGTACTTGCCGACGATGTTGGTGTAGTAGCGGCGGGCGTCGTCCAGGTATTCCGTCTCAAAATTGGCCTCGTCGGCGAAAATATTCCCGTTCAGCGCGCCGAAGGTGCCGAAGGCGTCAGCGGAGAAGAGTATCTTCTCCGTGGTGTCATAGGAAACCATGACCTCGGGCCAGTGCACCATCGGCGCCATCACGAAGGCATAGGTGTGCCTGCCGGTGCATAGGGTATCCATCTCCTTGACCACGGTGATATGGCTGTCGATGTCAAAGGTGAAGTAGTTCCTGATCATCGCCAGGGCCTTGGCGTTGGTGTAGATCTTCACATCGGGGTAGCGCAGCACCAGCTCGCTCATCGTGGCGCAGTGGTCCGGCTCCATGTGATTGACCACCAGGACATCCAGGGGACGTCCGGCCAGGAGGTACTCGAGGTTCTCGAAGAACACCTCGCTGACGCTCCGATCCACGGTGTCGAACAGCACGGTCTGCTCGTCCAGCACCAGGTAGGCGTTGTAGGAAACGCCGTTCGGGATGGGGTAGACGTTCTCAAACAGCGCCAGGCGGCGGTCACTGCCGCCCACCCAATACATATCCTGTGTAATCTGCTTGACGCAATGCACGGTTACAGCTCCTCCTTCTTCCGGCAGGCCTTTTGAGCCCGGATTGCCGGAACACATGATGATGCTATGATTATAGCATACAAAAACCCGGTTGGCAATACGGCCAATCGGGGTTTGGATATTACTTTGCAATGATGATATCGATGTCCAGCGGCGCGCGTGCGAAGCGGCTTCGCCAGTCAAAGGCCAGCCACTGAGCGTTGGTCACGAAATGGCCCGATGCGGATTCCGCAAACCCAAAGGGATCGATGCCCAGTCGCTGGCAGTCGCCGACCAGGCGCGCGATATCGTTTCGCATCGACTGCCGGAGCGTTGATAGTTCCTTCTCACCAAAGCCACCCGGCGCCCCCAGCTTCAGCCGCAGCGAGAGGGTGATATCGCTCCCTTCAATCCGTACCGCCCGGGACGAGGATCGTAGGGGAAATTCGATGGCCTGATCCTGCCATGTATAACACAGGGTCCGGCATTGGCCACGAATGAGATTGAGCAGCCGGGTTTCATACTTTGACAGCGCTTGGACGAACCGTCCGCCGCGAAACAGTGCCGCGCCCGAAAAGCGCTGGCGCATCGGGGATTTTGTCACCGAGATGGGCGCACCGTCCTCTGATCCGTCCTCGGCCAGGTCGCCCCAGATGGCGATGGGATCACCGTAGATGCCATTGGCGCAATAGCAGGCGTCCGCCAGGCAGGCGTCAGGGATAAAGCCCTGTCGCGCGTACTGGGACAGCATCGTATGAATCTCTGAGGACAGGCGCGTGCCGATCACCGTCTCTTCCGCCTCCAGAAAGGACCGGGCGCTTCCCGGGCATATCACAAAGCGGGCGTTTGTGTACAGGTGTGGCGTATCGGCCATCCCGTTCATCAGGCTTGCGAACGAGGGTCGTGAAGCCAATGCCTCCGAGGCGACGATCATCTCGATGTGGCTCAGGTTGATGCGCCGCGGCGTGGCCCACTGCAACGCGTCCAGCGCCGCTGACCACGATGGCGCGGTTACGGAGAAGGTCAGGTAGGGGCTGCTCCCGGAATCGCCCTTGTCGCCCTGCGCGTCGCTTATTCCGATCTTCGGCACCCGCGCCGTCAGCGCCAGACCGCCGTCCCCAACCGCGTCCAGGGCCAATACCAGCACATAGGCCTGGTTTTCTACCTCCCCGGTGTCCTGGCACCCGCCCAGCAAAAGCGCCAGCAGGACGATCAGCGCAGCCAGCCTCATCCGTTGCATGGGCGCTCGCCTCCCTTCGGCGCCCCTTGCAGGAGCGAAGACAGCGCGGCCGTCGCCGCGACGGCGACATAGAGCCACGGCGCTATGAAATCAACAGCAGTGACTGTAAAGCCCGACAAGGACAGGCCTGTACACGCGACCGTCACGACCGCCGCGCACAGGCGCCCATCCAGCGCCGGCGCGAGCCGCTGAAGCAGCGCGGACGCCGCGAAGCACTCGCAGGTCAACAGGTGGAATGCGCTGAAGAAAAAGACCAGCATCATCGGCAGCTGGAGGTAGAGCGGCGCGCGTCCATTGGTCAACAGGGCGTCCAGCCGGGCTTCCCACGTCAGCCCGTACAGCCCAGCAGGGGCCATCATCAAGCGAAGGATCAGCAGCAGCGCCGCAACGGCAGGCGCAAAGGAAAGCCAGGCGCTTAAAGGGCGTCTGCCGGACTTGTCGCCTGATCTGTCAGTGACATAATAGATCGCTGTGGCCGGTATGAACCAGCCTGAAGCGCGCACGCCGCTCCTGATGATATCAGGAAAGCCATTCCCAAGCAGTGGAAGCAACCATCGGGCGTTGTAATGGCGCATTTGAAGCGTCACCACCAGCAGAAGCAGCACTGGGAAGACCCTGATCCACAGTATGGCAGCGTACCCGACGGCATCGCCATTACGCCAGACGCACCACAAAACCGCCAAGGCCAGAGGCAGGGCAAGAAAGTGGGCAGGTACATAATCCAGCGTAAGGCAGCCGGCGGCACGCACGCAGATGGAAAGCACGTGCGCAGCATCCAGTGCGGTGACCGACAGCAGCATGAAGCGCAGCGGTATCGCCATCCTTTTATCGGATTGAACGGCATCCAGGCAGAGCAGATAGGGGATGGAGGGCAGCGCGCTCAACAGCGCGGCGATCCATGCCCCGTTGTGGATCGTGCCACCATCCAGCGCAAGATCAAGAAATATGCGGATCGTCGCGCCCACAAAGGCTGCCGGGATCGATGCGATTCTGGAAATGTTCAGCTTCAGGACAATCATCCTCTCCGGCCATGCGCGCTTACTTTGAGGGCGGCAAAATACATGGGGCGCTTTTGGAGCCAAATCGGCAGCCTGACCAACAGATCCGGATTGTGCGGCCTCGGCGGAGCAACGGGCGCCATGTAGGGAAATCCAAAGGATTTCATGCCGCAAAGGCTGACCGACAGAACAAACGCGCCGATGCAAAACCCATATAGCCCGAATGCCGCGCTACAGGCGATGATGAACAGGCGGCATATCACCAGGCCGATGCCGAAGCCGTAATCGGGTATGGCGTAATTGCCAAGCCCCGTAATGGCGACGATGATGATGAGTATGGGGCTGATGATGGAGGCCGAGACCGCGGCCTGTCCGAGGATCAACGCCCCGACGATGCCCAGCGCCGACCCGATCTGCTGGGGTATACGTGTGCCCGCCTCGTTGATGAGGTAAAACGAGAATTCCATGATCAGGATCTCGATCAGTATGGGGAAGGGGACGTTGGCCCGGGCTTCGGCAATGGAGCCCAGCAGACTCAGAGGCAGCAGGTGCATGTGATAGTCGGTCAGCGCGATATAGAGCCCCGGCAGGAATACCGAAATCAGCATGCCGATGATTCGGATCAAGCGCAGAAAGGTGCCGTATTGCCAGCGGGAGAAGGAATCGTCGGAGGCGTGAAGCTGGTGAAACAGCGTGATCGGCGCGATCAGCGCATAGGGCGAGTTCTCCGCCAGCACGACCACCTGTCCGTCCATCACACAGGAGGCCGCCCGGTCGGGGCGCTCGGTTTGCAGGATCTGGGGCAGCAGCGCCCAGGGCTGGTCCTCGATGTGCTGCTGCACAGCCCCCAGCCCCTGTACCGTTCCGGCGTCGATGCCCTTCAGCCGCCTGCGTACCGCGTCGACAACGGCGCTGTCGGCGACATTGCCAAGGTAGACCATCGTGACGCGGGCCGGTACCTGCGTGCCCACGCTGACGCACTCGGTAATCAGATCGCTGCACGGGACATAGCGGCGCATCAGCGTCATGTTTGTGCGCAGGCTCTCCACAAAGCCCTCCTGGGCGCCGATGACCACGGATTCGTTGGTCGTCCGGTTGACCTGGCGCGCCGGGTAGCCTCGGGTTTCCAGCATGACGGCCTCATCGCAACCGTCGATCAGCACCGCCGTCATGCCAGTGACCACGCTGTCCAGTATTTCGGATACCCGCTGTTCCGCCTCACACTGGGCGATTTCCACCACCTTTTCCATCAGGTATGCGGCGTCAATGCGCCTCGGCTGTTCAGTAGCGTGTTCCACACAGGCCCGCAGTATGAAATCGCTGATCTTTCGGTCGTCCGCCATGCCCTCGATGTAGAGTACGCACAGGCGCGTGCCTGCGCATTCTATGAACCGAAACTGGGCGTCGGAATTGACATCCGCGTGGAGAAGTGTTCTGAAGCGCGATACATTGTCATTCAGCGTTGGAACCAGCGCCGCCCTTTGCAGCATGCTGAAGCCGTCCACCAATGGAAGCCGCCTCCTTTCGCTGTGACTATCCTGTGCAAAATCCAAAGAAATATTACAAGAACAGCGCAAGATGCCCTGTAATATTTCAACTATTACATATGTATTATTTTTTGGAGTCATACGACAGATGACGGGGATTTGAGACAATTTTGAACGCTCCACATGTATAATTATACCAAAACACAATAGAGATGGCCTTTATCACAACGGCATGATGCCGAACGCGAGCATGAGCGGCATGCAGCTGGCACGTTGGCTGGAAAGCCAGCTGGACAACCAGGTGCATACCATTGACGACGTCCTCGCCCGCGCCAGGTACCAGATCTTCTACCTGATGATCCTCCAGCCGGATTCCAAGGCCGGCCTGACCCACAAGCTGAGCAAAGGCTATTACACCCGCACCGACAAGGACGAGGATCATTTCCTGGTCACGGCGGAGCCGGTGGGCACGTATACGGTCCAGGCAGGCACCTACGAGGCGCATACCGTGCGGTATTACTACGTTTCCATCGCCACGCCCGAGATCACCTGGGCCAAGGTGAAGCGGCACAGCAACAAGGTGTTGGGTCTGGAGCTGTTCGGGACCTTCGGGCGCGTAAACTATACACAGGACGAGCCCGCTTACGGCATAACCTCCTTCTTCGAAGATATCTCCATGGCGCTGATGAACGCGGGCAACCTGGGCGTGGCCACCTTCGATATCGCCATGTACGAGGTGACGAACGGCCAGGAGGGCAAAAAACCGGTCGAGACGGTCCACGTCAACTGCATAGACCCCGAAAAGAGCAAGGTCACCATGCAGAACGGCAAGGAGGAGCTGACGGCAAAAAGGTCGCCCGCCAGCGCCAACGGTACACATCATAAAAGGAGGGCCACCGATGTGGCCCTCCAATATTTGTGGCTTCCTGTGAACTTATCTGCCGGCGTCCAGCATGTTCTCGGGCAGCGTGGAGGTCAGCGTGATCACCGAGATTTCGGGAGGATTGAACAGCCTGAAGGGCATCAGCGGCACGCTGCCGCTGGTGGAAAGCCCCCGGGTGATGTAGACTTGGGCTTCTCCGACTTCGGACAGGCCGCTGACGCGCTGCTGGTCCGGGAACCAGCCGCCCCTGGGCAGCGTCTTGTCGGGCACGTAGAACGCGCCGAATATGGGAAGGCGCCACACGCCGCCGCAGTAGTGCCCCGCAAGGATCAGCTCGGGAGAGGCGAGGAAGCGCTCCGTATCCGATTTGTGGTCCTCAGAGGTGTAGATAAACGCTTCCGACGGGATCTCGTGCGCCAGGGATATATGGATATCCGAGGCCGTCATCGTGCGCTGGGCGTCGTAGAGCTTCTGGGCCAGCTTGGATCGATAGGTCGTGATGGGCAGGTGGGTATAATCCTCGGTGATGCCCGAGCGCACGCCATCCTCCTCCTGCTCGGTCTGGTCCTGCCAGGCCGCCAATGTCGAAATGGTCTCCAGGTTCAGCATCGTGGCGGGGGAGATCCACAGCGTTGATTTCTTGACCGGAATGCTGATGGGCGCGTCGACGTAATTGGCCCCGCGCTCGATCGCGCCGAGTATCCAATCCTCCAGTATCAGCTGGGAAAGCACGCCCTCCGTGCCGCGGGCGCTGGGCAGATACGGGCCGGGATCGGAATCCCCGCAGATGAAATAGACCTTTTCCGGGCGCTTGAGGCCCTCCAGGAATTCCCAGAAGGGCTGGGCGTTGCCGCTCTTGCCCACCATGTCCCCGAGGCAGAATATCGCATCGTATTTGATGCCGTTCAACGTCCTCAGCAGCAGGCCCTGGCTGTCGCCAAAGCGCCTGCCGTTCAAGTCGGACAACACGACGATGCGATAGCCCTCCATGTCCTCCGGGAGACCCACCACGGTCACGGTCTGCTCGGTGATGGAAAGGTTGCTGTTGTTGAGCATCACGCCCACCGCCATGAGGGCCAGCGCAGCCAGCAGGATCAGCGGCCAGAATCTTATCTCCCGCCCGAAGACGCGAATGGGCCTGAAGAGCCCTTCGGTGCCGGAGGCGCTCATCAATTCAAAGAGCGTGCGGCGGACCCTGCGCCTTTTTTTCTTTTTCTTCTTTTTCCGGGGTGTTACCTCGGGAATAGCTGCCTTGCTCTTCGTGGATGCCTTTTTTTTCTTCTTGGGCTTTTCCCCGTCCTGTTGATCCTCATCCTTTTTGACCTTGATGATGGGAACCCTGGCGTCCGTCCGCTTCCTGCGGGGCAGGCGGATCTCCGCGTCGTCGCCGTACTGTGTGGATACATCGCGCAGGACATCGTCCGAAGCCTTCTCGTCAGGCTTCGGTATGGGTATAATGGTCCTTGTGCTTCTCTTTTTCTGCTCTGAATCCGGCATTGCGACGCTCCCGGTAAAATACTCACTCTATTATAATTTTTTTTGATGCCGCTGGCAAGTCGAGATCATGGGGATTTTAATAAGAACTGGTAAACAAAAGCCGGTATAAATTCACATATTCGGACAGATGTGCTATAATCAGGTGACGCCCAAGGGCTGCGCGTCATCGCGTTGCCCGTAAAGGGCGTTCGCAGGGAGGTGCATGCTTTGGCAAAGCCCAGGATGATCTACGTTTGCAGCGAATGCGGCTACGAGACGCCGAAATGGATGGGCAAGTGCCCGGATTGCGGCAATTGGAATACCCTTGTGGAGCAGGAAGCCGCTCCAGCGCTCAAGGCGGAGGAGAAGAAGCTGAAGCGGGCGCCCGGCAGCGGGGCCCAGGCGGTCTGCGTGGACGACATCCCGGATGAGGCCATGGCCCGGCGCAGCACCGGTATCTCCGAGCTGGATCGCGTGCTGGGGGGTGGGGTCGTGGACGGCTCACTGGTTCTCGTGGGCGGCGATCCAGGCATCGGCAAATCCACGCTGCTGACCCAGTTGTGCGCCAACATGGCGGGCGACGGCGCCTGCGTGCTTTACGTCTCGGGCGAGGAATCCAGCCGCCAGATCAAGATGCGGGCAAAGCGACTGGGCGCATCGGGAACGGGCTTTTTCGTGTTGCCGGAAAACGACATGAACACCGTGGAAAGGCGCATGCAGGAGCTCTCCCCGAGCGTAATGATCGTCGACTCCATACAGACGATGTACAGGCCTGAAATGGCCAGCGCCCCCGGCAGCGTTTCCCAGGTGCGGGAGTGTGCCTCGATGCTGATGCACCTGGCCAAGCAGAGCGGCTGCAGCATATTCCTGGTGGGCCACGTCACGAAGGAGGGCGCCATCGCCGGCCCCAGGATCCTGGAGCACATGGTGGACGCCGTGCTGTACTTCGAGGGTGACCGGCAGCATCAGTATCGTCTCTTGAGGGCGGTAAAGAATCGCTTCGGCTCCGTCAACGAGCTGGGTATGTTCGAGATGACCGACCGGGGCATGCGCGAGGTGGAAAACGCCAGCGAGGCACTGCTGTCCGAGCGAGCCCACGATGCCAGCGGATGCGTGGTCATGTGCGCCATGGAGGGCTCGCGGCCGCTGCTCACGGACGTGCAGGCACTTGTATCGACCACCGTCTTTGGAAATCCCCGGAGAATGGCCAGCGGCATCGACCAGGGCCGGCTTGCGCTGCTGCTGGCGGTGCTTGAAAAGCGGGTTGGCCTGCGCCTGTACGATCAGGACGTGTACATCAACATCGCCGGCGGCATGTCCCTGACGGAGCCCGCGGCGGACCTGGCGCTGTGCGCCGCCGTCGCTTCGTCCCACAGGAACCGCAGCATCCCCGGAAGCTGGGCGGTGATGGGGGAAGTGGGCCTTGCCGGGGAGGTCAGGGCGATCGGACAGGCGGAGCGACGGGTTGCGGAGTGCGCACGGTTGGGCTTTGACCACGTCGTGCTGCCCAAATACAACCTTCGGAACCTTCGAATCCCCGATGGCATACAGGTGCTCGGCGTCGAAACCGTGGCCCAGGCCGTGGTCGGTCTTGGACTTCACAAAGGTGAGCGATGAATATACGAGTTTATGATGCGTTAACATCAGAAGGTTATAATGGGCAAAGATAAAGGAGGCGCGCGGCTTTGTTCGGATACATCGTTACTTACCCGGAGGCGCTTTCACAGGAGCGACAACAGCGCTTCAAGGCGATGTACTGTGGCTTATGCCGGACGCTTAGAAAACGGCACGGCTTTTTGACCAGCTCGACCCTCAGCTATGACCTGACGTTTCTGGCGCTGCTGCTGAACGCCCTCTATGAGCCCGGGGAGCGCACCGCAAGGGAGCGCTGTATCGCGAACCCGGCGAAGCAGCACGACTATGTTCTGACGCCGGTCATGGATTACGTGGCGGACATGAACATCGCGCTGGCCTATCACAAGTGCAGGGACGATTGGTACGACGATAAAAACCCGATCTCTGCCGGGGAAGCCGCGCTGCTGCGCAGGGCTTATCGCAGCGTTGAAAAGACCTATCCGAGGCGGTGCGATGCCATAGAGAACTGGCTTGTGCAGATTCACGGGTGGGAGAGGGACAATGTGCTGAAAATCGACCTGCCCATCAACGCCACGGGTCGGATGCTCGCTGAGCTGTTCGTATGGCCGGAGCAGCACGCCTTCGTTCAGGAGCTGCAGGCCATCGGCGACGGGCTGGGGCGCTTTGTCTACTTTATGGATGCCTACGACGACCTGCCCGGGGATGTGCGCCGGGGCAGCTATAACCCCCTGAAGCCCCTTCGGGACAGGGAAGACTATGAACAACTGTGCAAGATGGCCATGATGGCGATGGTAGCCGATGCCGCCGACGCATTTGAGCGATTGCCCATCCTGATGGACGCAGACATCATTCGCAATGTACTGTATTCCGGCGTGTGGAGCAAATACGCATATATACAGAACAAGCGGGGCGGACAGAACAAAGGAGCTTGACGATGCAGGATCCCTATCGCGTGTTGGGTATATCTCCCCAGGCCACCGATGACGAGGTCAAACAGGCCTACCGTGCGCTGGCCAAGAAGTACCATCCGGATGTGAACAACGGTTCCCCGGAAGCAGAAGCCCGAATGAAAGAGGTCAACGAGGCCTATTCCATGGTCATGAAGTGGCGCAGGGAGGGCACGAACACTTCCGGCTTTAACGGCAGCTACGGCGGCGGCAGCGGTGGCTACGGCGGCGAAACCTACGGCAGCGCCAATCCCCACATGCAGGCGGCGCGTAACTATATCCGCGCGGGCCATTTCCAGGAGGCCATGCACCTGCTGGAGAACATCATGGAGCGCAATGCCGAATGGTACTACCTGTGCGGGGAGGCCAGCCTGGGCCTTGGCAACCGTGTGGCGGCACTGAATTACGCCCGACAGGCCGTAAGCATGAACCCAAACAACTTTGAGTACAGGGCGCTGCTGAGCCGCCTGGAGGGCGGCGCGCAGTACTACCAGACCAGCGGCACGGGGCGGGGTTTTTCCATGCCGACGGTGCTGTGCGGCAGCCCGCTGTTGGGTTGCTGCGTGCTGAACCTGCTGTGCAACTGCCTGTGCAACTGTTGTGGCGGCGGCAGCGGCTACACCGGAAGGTATCGATGAGAAGCATTGTACGTGAAATGGAGGGCTGAAGATGTCCATATTGCAGAAAATCAGGGCTGGCCTGCAAAAATTCATGGCCGGGCGGCGCGGTGCGGACGAGCTTTCGATGGCACTGCTGATCGTTGGCGTCGTGCTGTCGATGCTCAGCACCATTTTCAGGCTGCCTGTACTGTATTGGCTGAGCCTCGCCGTATACATATTCTCGCTGTATCGCATGCTGTCCCGCAACCTTGAAAAGCGCTATGCGGAAAACGCGACCTTCCTGAAGCTGTGGCGCGGAAAGTCTTCGGCGGTAAGGCAGTCCGTCAACCGAATGAAGAATATGAAGCAGTACAAATACTTCAAGTGTCCCGAATGTAAGTCGCGTATTCGCCTGCCCAGGGGTGTGGGCGAGGTCACGGTGACCTGCGGCAAATGCCATCACGCATTCAAACAAAAAGCGTAAGGAGATGCCGCCGTATCAGGAGGCATTTCCGAAAGGATGTGAATTCGACATGAAGCAGCATATCGATACCGCGCCGGTCTGGGAGGTCTACCGCCAGGATTGCGAATGTCCCATGTGCCTGCTGCGCGCCAAAACCGAGGCTGCCAACGTGGGTTATTTCCTGGGGGAATCGGTGATGGAGCCCAGCCAGCGCGTCGAGGTCAACCAGAAGGGCTTTTGTGCCGAACACTTCAAGCAGATGTACGCGGCCGGGAACCGCCTGGGGCTTGCGTTGATCACCCACACCTACATGAAGGAAACGATGAAGCGGCTGGGGGACATCGCCGCCCAGGCCAGGGACGCCGCCGCCAGCCAGGCCGGCAAGCCCATCTTCAAGCGACTGGGCGGTGCCAAGGGCGCTGGCTTTGTGGCACCTGTGAACGCCCTGAAGGCCATCGAAGACACCTGCCTGGTCTGTGACCGCATCCGGGAAAACATGGAGCGCTACATGTATACCGTGCTGTATATGTACAGGCACGAGGCGGAATTTCCGGAGCTCTTCGCAAAGTCGAAGGGTATGTGCCTCGAGCACTATGCCCAGGCCCTGGAAATGGCGCCCAAGCACCTGTCCGGCGATGTTCTCAAGAAATTTGTGGATATACTCACAGATATCGAAAAAAAGAGCTTTGAACGCCTTGAGGGGGAACTGGACTGGTTTACCGCCAAGTTTGACTACCGCAACCAGGACAAGCCCTGGGGCAACAGTCGCGACGCGGTAAAGCGCTCCGTGAACAAGCTGTGCCGTCAGGTGGTCGAAGATTGAGATGATGTTAAGTATGGGGGAATGTGCGCAATGGCAAAGGTTTGTGTGCTCGATGAAAACAAGCTGTGCGACGATTGCGGCGAATGCAACGTGTGCGATCTGGATCCGAACGAGATTTGCGACAATTGCATGAAGTGCCTGAAGACGGGCGCGGACTATGCCGCCATTGAAATCGATGAGATCATCGACGACGGCGCGGCGGAATACGACCAGCTGCGGCAGGATCTATTGAACACCCGCGACGAAGAGGAGCCCTTTGATTGCTTCAAGGGGCAATAGGGTGCCCCATACATCTTTTCGCAAAAGGCAGCTTTTACGAAAAGATGCTGCGCATCTCGAGCCCGCCCGTAGGGCGGGTTTCGTAAAAGCTGGGCCGAGCGACGTAGATTGAGATGTTAGCCGTTAAGAGCCCGCTTTTTTAGAGTGGTTTCGTTATAGTCGGTATGCTTCAACATATATAGAAATCTTTTTTATCTTCAGGAGGAACCTTTTTCATGTCCGATTATACCGAGCAGCGCGCCAGGGATCTTCAGTTGCGCATACGCACCATGCTGCGCGAGTTACCGGACGTCTGCTTCGACTTCATCAACGCCATCGATTCCACGACCCAGCCGCTGACGCGCTACGCCTATGTGATCGACCTGAAGCTGTTCTTCGGCTTTTTGACCCAGGAGCTACCAAAGTTCGCGGACAAGGCGCCCAGTGCCCTGGACGCCTCGGACCTGGCGAAGGTTACCTCCCGGGATATCTATATGTATATGGACTATCTCTCACTGTACATGCGCGACGATGTCGAAGTCACCAATCAGGAATTGGGTAAATTGCGAAAAATTTCATCTTTACGAAGTTTTTACAAATTTCTGTATAAAAATGGCTATATCGATTCCGATCCCGCTGCGCTGGTGGACATGCCCAAGCGACACCAGAAGCCCATCATCCGCCTGGAGATCGACGAGGTCGCCCGCATGCTGGATCTGGTGGAAAGCGGCGCGCAGCAGACAGAGCGCCAAAAGAAATACAACGCCCATACCCGCGCCAGGGACCTGGCGATCCTGACCCTCTTCCTGGGCACCGGTATCCGCGTCAGCGAGCTGGTGGGCATCAACATTGACGACATCGATTTTTCCATCAACGGCTTCCTGGTGACCCGCAAGGGCGGCAATCAGGCCATACTCTACTTTCCCGATGAGGTCGCACAGGTCCTGCAGGACTACATGAAGGTCCGCGTGGCGATGACGCCTGCACCCGGCCACGAGGAAGCGCTGTTCCTGTCGCTTCAAAACCGCCGCATTACGGTGCGGGCTGTTGAGATCATGGTCAAAAAATATGCCTCGCTTGCCGCGCCGTTGAAGAAAAAGCTGAGCCCCCACAAGCTGCGGAGCACCTTCGGCACGAACCTGTATCATGAGACCGGGGATATCTACCTGGTGGCCGACGTGCTGGGCCACAGCGACGTGAACACCACCCGCAGGCATTACGCCGCCATGACCGACGATCGCAGGCGGATGGCCGCGCGGCGGGTCCATGTGCGCGGCGACGAGGCGACGGACGATGAGCCGCCACACACTGATGAAAGTCCCATTCAAAAATGAAAGGCATTTTTGTATGGGACTTTACTATTATAACTTGATATTGTGCTGCTTGATTTCGCCGGTGGCCAGGGCGTCGCAGCGGTTGTTGTAGGGGTTGTCCGCGTGGCCCTTGACCTTGATCCACTCGATTCTGTGAACGGCGTCATATTTAAGCAGCGCCTGCCACAGGTCCACGTTTTCCACCGGTTTCTTGTCGCTCTTGACCCAGTTGTGACGCTGCCAGCTGTCCAGCCAGTGCTTCTGGAAGGCGTTTACCAGGTAGGCGCTGTCGGAATACACACTGACCTCACAGGGCTCCTTCAGCCTGGACAGCGCCTGTATGGGCGCCGTCAGCTCCATGCGGTTGTTCGTGGTGTGGGCTTCATAGCCGGAGATTTCCAGCTTCTTGTCCCTGTACATCAGTATGGCGCCCCAACCGCCCGGGCCGGGATTGCCGGAGCACGCGCCGTCCGTATAGATGATCACTTTTTTCAATGCTGTTCCTTCCCGGCGTCCGCGCGCTCAAAGGCGTCGCTTATGGCCTGTGCGTTATCGTCCTGAATTTCAAGGTATCGGTCAAAGCCTTCGCCTTCGAGGTGCGTGGAAAGCACGTCGATCAGGGCGACGGCGTAGCCCTGTGCCTCCAGCGATTCGACCAGCGCCTGCGGGGCCTGCTTCTCGATCAGCACCACTTCGACATCGGCCTTTTCCAGCCTTTCCAGCCACATGGCCAGCTCGTTGTCGCCGTAGGCCGATCCTGGTTCCCGCTCGATCCAATCCGCGACCTCGAGTTCATAATCCTGTGCCACATAGATCAGCGCTTCGCTCATCAGCGCCACGCGCCGGCCTTTATGGGCGGCGAGCTTGCTCCGGGAGGCATCCAGCAGTGTGTCCAGCGCCTTGACGGCATTGGCGGCGTTGCTGATATACTGCTCCGAATAGTCCGGGTCCAACGAAACCAGCGTCGCGGAGATGCTCTCCACGATGTGCGCCGCGCCGTCCAGAGACATGTACAGATGTGGATTCGGCCCCTGGAAGTGGGATTGCGCCTCGCCGTCCACGCGCTGCCGGGGTTCGTAGAGCTCCAGATTGTAGAGCACCGCGGAGACGGCTGGGCCGTCTTCTCCCCAGCCAAACAGCGCGCTTTCAAAGCACTCCAGACCGCGTCCGCCTGCAATGACGGCGTCCGCGCCGCGAATGAGCAGCGCCGCATCCCAATCGGAGAGCTGATAGGCGCGCAGGCAGCCGTCCTGGGGCTGCACCAGGCAGTGCAATGCCGCGTCGGGCACGCCCTGCATGACGGCTTCCGTCAGCGCATAGATGGGATAGAACGTGGCATAAATCGAGATCGGCCCGGCCTCCTCCTGAACCAGCGGTTTGCAGCCGCAGAGTGCAAAAGCGAGGACGAGTAGCATAAGCGCCAGTTTGACAGCGCGGCGCAAGCGGTTCACTTCCTTTGATGGGATGTTATCAGTCGTCCGTAGCAGCGGCCTCCAGGCCGCCATACCGGCGGATATCGGTCATTATATTGCATGCAGGGCGGCGCCCTAAAGGACTTGTTTCGCTGCGCAGGCGCCGCCCTAAAGGACGAACTTCGTGTCGCCGCTACAAAGCGATTACACGACGGGGAGCGCCTCATTGCCAAATCTTTTCACGATGGCATCCCGCATCCGTATCGCCAAAGATCGGGCGGTCTCCCCCTCCACCGCCAGCCAGATCACCCTGGAGTCGCGCCTGAACCAGGTCAGCTGGCGCTTGGCCAGGTTTCTCGATGCCTTCTTCGTCAAATAGACGGCAAATTCCATGGTGATCTCGCCCCGAAGCGCTTGTGCGATTTCCTTGTAGCCGATGGCCTGCAGGGCCGTGGGATGCTGCTGCTCGGCATTCATCAGCGCGCGGACCTCATCCACCAAGCCGTCTTCAAGCATTCTATCCACACGCGCGTCGATGCGCCGGTACAGCACCTCCCTGGGCCAGTCCGGCGCGAAGATGATCTCCCGGAAGTCTCCCTGGCGCTGGCGGTCCAAACGGCTGTGCTCCGACAGGGTCACGTCCGTGAGCCTGAAGATTTCAATGGCCCGGCTCACCCTTCGCACGTCGTTTTCGTGCAGCCTGTCGGCGGATGCCGGATCGACCTGGCGGAGCATGTCGTGCAGCCGCCGCCTGCCCTCCGGCGTTTCCCCTATCTTCATCAGCTGGCCGTGCATCGCTTCGTCGCTGCGCTGGCTGGAGAAGCTCATGGGCCTTGTGACCGCGTCGATGTACAGCCCCGTTCCGCCGCACAGCACGGGAACCCTGCCCCTTGCGGCAATGCTTGAGATACAGGACTTGGCAGCCTCCCTGTAGGCGTCGGCGGAATAGCCGCTGACGGGGTCGACACAGCCGATCATATGGTGCGGTATCCCCGCCATCTCATCCGCCGTGGGCGCCGCGGAAAGTATTTCCATGCCGGAATAGATCTGCATGGAATCCGCGGAGACCACCTCGCCGCCGATCAGCCTGCAAAGCTCCACCGCGCAGGCGGTCTTTCCGGAGGCCGTAGGCCCGGCCACCACCGGCAGAATCGTCTTTGTCATAGGCAGCCTCACTGTATGCGTTTGAACATCTTTTCAAGCTCCCGGCGGCTGATTGCCTTCATCACCGGCCTGCCGTGGGGGCAGGTCGGCGGCGCGCCGGTTTCCAGCATCTGACGGATCAGCGCCTCGATCTCATCCCGGCTCAGCGGATCGCCGCCCTTGACGGCGCTCTTGCACGCCATCTGCATGACCTCAGCGCGGCGCAGGTCGACGGTCGCGCTTCGGACCCGGTTCAGGGCGTTGACAGTGTCCATAAAGGCCGGCTTGAGCTCCGCCTTGCCCAGTATGAAGGGCACGGCCCGAACCTGTATGTCCGTCTCGCCGAAGGGCTCCACGTCGTAGCCGGCTGCCTTCAAGGGTTCGAGGTTGTCCATGATCAGCGCGATTTCCCGGGCGGACAGGCGGAGGATCATCGGCGTCAGCAGCTGCTGAGAGCCCCTGCCCGCCTCCAATTGCGCCATGAACTTTTCATACTGAAGGCGTTCGTGGGCCGCGTGCTGGTCGATCAGCACCAGTGAATCGTCGGCCTCGATCAGTATATAGGTGTTGAGCACCACGCCGATGACGCGGTAGGCCGGCTTGTGAGGCTCGTCCGGCATCTCAGACGATTCTCTTTCAGTCTGGCTTTGAACGGGCGGCGCTTCCAGCGGCCCCTGTTCTATGGGCTCGGCCATCGGTGCTGGCGCGATATCGGAAAGGCGATCCTCCCGCAGGGCGCTTCCCCGGACGTCCCCCAGCTTTTGCAGCTCCTGGCGGACCACACGTTGGAACACATCCAGCTGCACCGGCTTTTCCCTGCGCTGGACCGGCCTGGATTCGACTGGCCACGATCCGGGATTTGAGGCGCTGCCGGATTCAGTGGCAGGCGCGGGGCTTTCCTCCCTGTGAACGGTCAATGCAGGGATTTGGCTTTCTTCCACGGTCGACGGAGCCGGAACGATTTCCCGAACGGTGGCGACCCGCTCCACCGACACATTCGAAGGACGGTCCGGGCCCAGCTGGAGCACCCGTTCGCCCTCGAAAGCGCTTCTCAGCAGGCGCTCTGCCACGGCGCGCATGGCAGCCTCGTCCTTGAAGCGCACCTCCAGCTTGTTGGGATGCACGTTGACGTTCACGCTGGTGGGCGGCACGACCAGGTTCAGCGCGCACATCGGGTACATGCCGATGGTCACCCGGCTGCGGCACACCTCCTCCAGGGCCCTGGACAGCAGGGCGCAGCGCACGGTCCGCCCGTTGATGAAGAAGGACTGATGTGCCCGCGTGGCCTTGGCCTGTTCCCCGATGCCGATCAGCCCGTAGATGCGGGTGCCGCCCTCGCAGGCGTCCACCTCGACCATCTGTTCCGCCGTCTGCTTGCCGTAGACCGCGAACACCGCGTGGCGCAGCTTGCCGTCGCCGAAGCTGTGATAGACGTTGGTGCCGTTGTTGATGTAGCGCACGGCGATATCAGGGTTGCCCATGATCATTCGCGCCACTACGTCGCCCACCAGACCGCCTTCATAAGCGGGCTTTTTCAAAAACGCCCTGCGCACCGGCAGGTTATAGAACAGATCCTTCATCACGAAGGTGGTGCCCTCCGGGCAGCCGGTTTCCTTCACGCGTAAATCCGCGCCGCCGTCGATGTTCAGCCTGACGCCGGTGTCCTGCCCCCTGGCCCGAGTGGTCATCTCCACGCGGGATACCGACGCGATGGAAGGCAGCGCCTCGCCGCGAAAGCCCAGCGTGCGAATGTCGTCCAGCTGATCGGCGCTTTGCAGCTTCGATGTAGCGTGGTTCTCAAAGGCCAGGCGCACCTGGTTCGGCTCGATACCGCAGCCGTTGTCGGTCACCCGAAGGTAGTCGATGCCACCGCCCTTGATTTCCACGGTGACGGCGGTGGCGCCGGCGTCAATGGCGTTTTCCATCAGCTCCTTGACCACCGAGCTGGGGCGTTCAACCACCTCGCCGGCGGCGATCCGCCCAACCGTCGCGGCATCCAGTATGCGAATCGGCATTCTTGTATCCTCCGTTTATATCCGCTTGGCCTTTTCGTTGATCTCAAACAGCTTGTTCAGCGCGTCGATGGGCGTCATGCTGACCACGTCCAGCGCCGCGATCTCCTGCACCAGCTCCATCGGCTGGAAGTCCATAAGGCCCAACTGGCGGTCCTGGGGCTTCTTCCGATCGTCCAGTATATTTTGGCCGATGGTGCCCCGGGTCTGCCCCTCCACCTCCAGCCGCGCCATGATCTGGCGCGCCCTGGCGATCAGCGACTTGGGCAGCCCCGCCAGCCGCGCCACGGACACGCCGTAGCTGCGGTCCGCGCCGCCGCGGACGATCTTGCGCAGGAAGATCACGTCCTCTCCCTGCTCCTTGGCGGTGATGCGGAAATTGACCACGCCCTCCAGCTGTCCCTCCAGCTCGGAGAGCTCGTGGTAGTGGGTGGCGAACAGCGTGCGCGCGCCGCACTTGGCCCCCGCGATGTACTCCACCGCCGCCCAGGCGATGGACAGGCCGTCGAAGGTCGAGGTCCCCCGCCCCACCTCATCCAGGATCAACAGGCTCTTGGGGGTGGCGAACTTCAGTATCGTGGCCATTTCGCTCATCTCCACCATGAAGGTGGACTGGCCGCCGTACAGGTCGTCGGACGCGCCGATGCGGGTGAATATCCGGTCTGTGATGGCGATATCGGCGGCGGTGGCCGGCACGAAGGAACCCATGTGGGCCATCAGCACGATCAGCGCCACCTGGCGCATGTAGGTGGATTTGCCCGCCATGTTCGGGCCGGTGATGATCATCACCCGCTCCTCCTGGGTCAGGGCCGTGTCGTTGGGCACGAAGCGCTCCCGACCGATGGAGGCCTCCACCACGGGATGCCGCCCGTTTTCGATGGTGTACCTTCCCTCGTCGTTGATGGCGGGACGCACGTAGTTGTATTCCGAGGCCACCCTGGCCAGGGACAGCAGTACGTCCAGCGTCTTGAGGCCCGTCACGGTGCCCTGGAGCTGGGCCAGGTTCTGCTTGAGCTGCTCCCTTATCTCGCAGAACAGCGAATACTCCAGGCGTATGGCGTTCTCCTCGGCGCCCAGTATCTTGCTTTCGAGCGTCTTGAGCTCCTCGGTGATGAAGCGCTCGGCGTTGGCCAGGGTCTGCTTGCGAACGTAGTCATAGGGCACCTGGTCGTAGAAGGACTTGGTGACCTCGATGTAATAGCCGAATACCCGGTTGTAGCCCACCTTGAGGTTCTTGATGCCGGTGCGCTCACGCTCCCGGGCCTCCAGGCCCGCCAGGTATTCCTTGCCGTGGCTGCCGATCTGGCGCAGTTCATCCAGCTGGGCGCTGTAGCCCTCCCGGATCATGCCGCCGTCCCGCACGGAGATGGGCGCGTCCGGGGATATGGCCCGGCGCAGCGTGTCCGTCAGCGCCTTCAGCGGGTCCAGGGCTTCCATCGTCTCGCGGATCAGCGTCGAATGCAGCTCACCGCAGTAGTCGCGAATCAGCGGCACGCAATCCAGCGTGGCCACCAGCGCCAGGCAGTCCCGGGCGTTGACGGTATCGTAGGCGATCCTGCTGAGCAGGCGCTCGATGTCATAGACGCTGTCAAAGGTCTGGCGCAGGCTCTCGGCGGTCATCGGGTTTTCGATCAGCTCCCCGACGGCGTCCAGCCGGGCTTCGATCTGCGCCCTGTCCTTCAGCGGCCGCTCGATCCACACGCGCAGCAGGCGGCTGCCCATGGCGGTGCCGGTCTTGTCCAGTATCCACAGGAGCGATCCCTTTCGGCTCTTGCTCCGAGCAGTCTCCACCAGCTCGAGGTTCCTGAGCGCTACCCGGTCCAGCGCCATGTAAGCGGCGCTCTCATAGGGCTTTGCGACCAATATGTGGGCGAGGGCGTTCTTCTGGGTCCGGGTCAGGTAACCCAGCAGCGCTCCGGCTGCGGATACCGCCAGGCGATGGCCGTCAAAGCCCAGCTCTGTGATCGACTTGCCGAAGTGGGCGGTCATCGCCTTCGAGGCGACGGCATAGGCGAAGGATTCGTCCCCCAGCTCCTCCGCCTTCTGGGCGCGCTCGGGTTCAAGCTCGCAGAACGCCTCCCTGTCGTTGACGATCACCTCGCTGGGCGAAAGGCGCGCCAGCTCGTCGGACAGGTTCGCCCGTGCGTCCTGGATCTGGTACAGGGAAAATTCACCGGTGGACACGTCGCAGAAGGCGCAGCCTGCCCGGTTCTTTTGCAGGCATATGGCCGCGATGTAATTGGCCTTGCGGTCTTCCAGCATGTTGCTCTCGATCACCGTTCCCGGCGTCACCACCCGGATGACCTCCCGCTCCACCAGTCCCTTGGTGGTGGCCGGGTCGGTCATCTGCTCGCAGATGGCCACCTTGTAGCCCTTCTCGATCAGCTTCTGAAGGTAGGTGTCCACCGCGTGATAGGGCACGCCGCACATGGGCGCCCGCTCGGACAGGCCGCAGTCCTTGCCCGTCAGCGTCAGCTCCAGCTCCCGGGAGACCAGCTTGGCGTCCTCGAAGAACATCTCATAGAAGTCCCCCAGTCGGTAAAACAGGATCGTACCTGGGTACTGCTCCTTGATGTTCAGGTATTGCTGCATCATCGGCGTTACGGGCATGGGATTCACCTCGCATTGGTAAGTGGTATGATAAAGGCATTTGCAGCGGCTCCAGTGGCGCTGCCCTAAAGGACTGACTGCGTGTCGCCGCTACGTTATCAGTGACACCCCGGGCACGACGCGCAGCTGCCGGAGCAGCTCGAGGGCTCTTGCATCTCGCCGGTGACGATGAACTGGAGCACCTGATTGATCTGGCCGATCAGGGCGTTGAATTCGTTGCGCGCGTCGGTCAGCGCCACGATGTCGTCCATCATTTGAAGCCGCTCCTGGGCCTCGTCCATCTCGTCGGAGATGCGCTTCAGCGCGCCGGGATCGGGGTTTTCGGACTGCATCATGCGCTGCAGCGCCTGACGCTTTTCCAGGTATTCGCCCATCGCCCGCGCCGCTTCTTCGTTCTGCATCGCCTTGTCTTCGGCGGCCTTCATCTTCAGATAGGCTTCGCTTTCCATTAGCGCCTGGCCCAGCTCCCGGGTCTTTTGAAATACTGCATCCATAATTATCCCTCCGGATTGATGATCCTGCCGCGCAGCGTATTGCGCCCGGCAGAGGTGATTTCCACGTCGGCAAAGCGGCCGATCAGCGAAGGGTCGCCCGCGAAGTTGACCATATGGCCCCTGGGCGTCTTGCCGGCGACCCAATGGCTGTCCCGGGTGGAGACGGCCTCCACCAGCACCGTCTCTCGCTTGCCCACCTGGGCCTCGAGCACCTCGAGGGCGATGGCCTGCTGCAGGTCGATCAGCCGCTGTATGCGCTCGCTCTTGACTGCGTAGGGCGTGTCGTCCGGATAGGTCGCGGCCTTCGTGCCCTTGCGGGGCGAATAGATGAAGGTATAGGCGGCGTCAAAGCGCACCTGGCGTACCAGGGACATCGTCTCTTCGAACTGTTCGAGGGTCTCGCCCGGGAAGCCGACGATGATGTCGCTGGTCAGCCCGATATCCGGGCAGACGGCCCGCAGCCTGCGCACCAGGTCCAGATAGTGTTCCCGGGTATAGCTTCGGTTCATGCGCCTTAGGATCTCGTTACTGCCCGCCTGCACCGGCAGATGCAGCTGAGGCATCAGGTGCTTCAGTTCCCCGAAGGCGTGGATCAGCTCGTCGGACAGGTCCTTGGGGTGGGAGGTCATGAAGCGTATGCGGGGGATCCCCAATCGGTCGATCCGCTGCAGAAGCTCGGCAAATTCCGCACCGCCGCCGCGGTAGGAATTGACGTTCTGCCCCAGCAGCATGATCTCCTGGGCGCCCTCGTCCTGCAGCCGCACGCATTCGGCGATGACGGCCTCCGGGGTGCGGGAGCGCTCCCGGCCCCGCACATAGGGCACGATGCAATAGGTGCAGAAGTTGTTGCAGCCGTACATGATGTTGACGAAGGCGTTAAAGCGGTTCCTGCGCTTCTCGGGCATGCCCTCAACAATCTCGCCGTCGGTGTCCACGACCTCCACCACGGGGCGCTTTTGAGTCAGCACGCGGTAGACGTACTCCGGCAGCCGGTACAGGTTGTGGGTGCCGTAAACCAGGTCGATGAAGGGATATCGGGCCTTCATCATCGCGGCCATGCCCTTCTCCTGGGTCATGCAGCCGCCAACGCAGATCATCAGCTCCGGCTTGACCTTCTTCAATTCCTTCAACCAGATCACGTTGCCCAGAGCCTTGTTCTCGGCATTTTCACGCACGCAGCAGGTATTGTAGAGGATCAGGTCCGCGTCTTCGCGCACAGGCGCGTGAACCATGCCCATCTGCTCCAGCATGCCCGCAATGGATTCGGAATCCCGCTCGTTCATCTGGCAGCCCATGGAGACGATGTGGTAGCTGTGGGGGCGCTGATCCTGGCTGCACACCAGCTTCATGAATTCCTGCTGGCGCAGCATCTCCTCCCGGGGCACAACCGGTCTTTCCTTCATTTGAGAACCTCGTTTCAATGTTTGCTTGTAATGGGTATGAAGCGGTACGCTCCTTCTCCCTGCGCATCCGATGGCGTCAGCTCTACCTTTCCGCCATCGGGAATGCCGATCTTCTTGATCCATCCGCATACGCCGGGAGAAGCTTCCAACCGCAATGCCGTATCGTCCCCGCCGCGCCTGCGCCGCCAGAGCTCGCGCACCGCCCTTCGTGCGGTGGCCTCATGGGCGGGAACGACGCCGTTGCCGTCGCATGCCGGACAGGTGTGGGTCAGTTGGTTTGACAGGCTCTGCCGGGCACGCTTGCGGGTCAGCTCCACCAGGCCCAGGGCGGTGATGTCCACCACACGGGTGCGATTGCGATCGCCCGCCGCGCATTCCCGAAGCACCGCCATCAGCGCCTCGCGGTCGGCCTGACTGCGCATGTTGATGAAATCAACGACAATTGCGCCGCCGATGTCCCGCAGCCGAAGCTGGCACATCAGCTCCCGCGCCGCCTCAAGGTTGATCGCAAGAATCGTGTCGTCCGCGTCGCGCCTGCCGGTATTTTTGCCGGTGTTCACGTCCACGACGGTCAGGGCTTCGGTCTCCTCGATCACCAGCGACCCACCGCTCTTCAGCCAGACATACCTTTCAAGGGCCTTTTCCGCCTGCGCGTCCACCCGATAGAGATCGAAGAGCGGCGTATCGCCCGCGTGCCTCTGGACCCTGTCTGCCAGCTTCGGCGTCATGCCCTCGGCCAGGGCCCTCAGGCGTTCATAACACAGGTCGTCGTCCGACCACAGTGCTTCGACATCCTCCGCCAGCATGTCCCGCACCGCGTGCAGCGCCAGGTCATTGTCGTTATAGACCAGCTTCGGTCCTTTGGCGTATTCCGCCTGACGCCGCATCTCGGCCCACCGGGCTTGCAAAGCTCCATATTCCGCCCGGAGCTGCGCTTCGTCCATGCCCTGCGCCGCCGTGCGCAGTATGACGCCGTCCACTCCGCCCTTCGTCAACGATTGGCCGACGCTCCGCAGGCGGGCGCGTTCGTCCGCGCTTGCGATCTTTTTGGATACGCCTACATACTGTATTCCCGCCAACAGCACCATGCTGCGACCGGGCAGCGTGATGTGGCAGGACAGCCGTGCGCCTTTCGCACCGGGCTCTGCGCGTATGGCCTGTACCAGCAGCTGCTGGCCGGGATGCACCAGCTTTTCGATGCGCGCCTTGCCCAGCATGCCCGCAAGCGTTCTGTCGCCCTGGGCAAACAGCCGGATATCCCCGGCGGCGAGAAAGCCGTTCTTTTCCAAGCCGATATCCACAAAGGCCGCGTTCATGCCGCCAAGCACGTTCTCCACGCGGCCCAGGTAGATGTTGCCGGACAGGTTATCGTCGTTTGGGCGCTCATGGATGAGCTCGCACAGTTGGCCATCCTCGATGACAGCCAGCCGGGTCTGGTCCATCACGCGCTCCATCAACAGGACCTTTTTCATCTCGATGCCACCCCTACAGCGTCATCAGCGGCGCGGGACTGCCCTCTGCGCCCAATCCCAGCAGCATCGTGCGGTGGACCCGGGCCATAGGCGCTTCGACCCCGGCCATGTCCGAGAGCAGCCCGACCAGCAGCTCCGGCTTGATGGACTGGCTCTCGGTGAGCATCAACCGCGTCCTGAAGCGATCCGCGTCCAGCGCCTCCAGCGACAGCACGAGGGGACGGGCGTTGATGGTCTTTTCGCCGGACTTGGTCTTCTTTATCGCTTCCACGACTTCCCTTTCGAGAAAGGCCGGGATCTGGCCGATGACCGCGGGGGCGTTCTCCCCCTCCAGCCGCACGACATAATCCGACATGCGCACCAGCGACATCGGCGCGGCGTGGCGGTCGTCCACCATGCGCACCTCCAGTACCGGCAGGTCCTCCGGCAGCGCGGCGCGAACGGCGTCCTCGGTGCGCTTGCGCCCCATTGGCGCGCTCAGCTTGATGTCGATGACCTCATATTCGCTGGTCCAGCCCAATGCCAGCGCCGAGCCGAAGGACATCACGGGATGGGGATTGAAGCCCTGGCTCCAGGCGATGGGCAGGCCGGTTCGGTTGACGGCGCGCTGGAAGAAGCGCTGGAGGTCCAGATGGGAAATGAAGCGCAGCCTGGGCTGCTTGCCAAAGCGTATCAGTGCCCTCATATCTGTCTCCTTTGCCTTAAGGATTGCCTTAAGGAAATACCTTCGAAGGTTTACTGGCGGTAAATCGAGAAATCTGCAAGCAGCAGATGTCGGAAAAGGCACCGCCAGATGTGCCGCCGTATTGTGCGGTAGTTCCTTAACGGTTTTCGCACGCGCCGGGGTAGCGCTTCATGCCACAGCCGGTGCAGCCCCTGCGGCAGTCGTGGGTACACTCCGCGCGCTGGGCCTTCTCCCACTCCCTGAGCAGGTAGCCCTTGGTCACGCCGCAGTCGAGGTGATCCCAGGGAAACACCTCGTCCGTCGGACGGGGGCGCAGGGCGTAGAAGTTCGGATCGATGCCCTCTTCCTCAAAGGCCTTGAGCCACAGGTCGTAGCGGAATTGGTCGCTCCAGCCGTCGAACCGGCAGCCCATGCGCCAGGCCCGTTCCATCGCCTCGCCCACCCGGCGGTCGCCCCGGGCGAATACCGCCTCGATGTAGCTCAGATCCGGCGCGTGGTACTTGAAATCCACGCCCTTGAGCCTTGACAGCGCCTGCCTGAGCAGCTGCTGGCGGCGGACCACCGTGTCGTAGTCCAGCTGCGGGGCCCACTGGAACGGCGTATCGTTCTTCGGCACGAACACCGAGGCGCTGACCGTGATGCGCAGCCCCGGCGCCCGGCGCTCCTTAGGAACGGAGAAGTAGCATTTGCGCACCTTTTCGGCAAGGTCGGCGATGCCCAGCACGTCCTCGTCCGTCTCGGTTGGCAGGCCCAGCATGAAGTACAGCTTCACCGCTGACCAGCCCTGCTCAAAGGCATCGGTGACCGAGCGGATCAAGTCATCCTCGGTCACGCCCTTGTTGATCACGTCCCTCAGGCGCTGGGTGCCCGCCTCCGGCGCGAGGGTCAGGGCGGTCTTTTTGACCTTCTGGGTCTCCTTCAGCGTGTCCGTCAGCACCGTGTCGATGCGCTGGGAGGGCAGCGATATGCGCACGCGGCGGGTACCGAAGCGCTCCACCATTCGGTGGGCCAGTTCGGGCAAACAGCTGTAATCGCCGCTGGAAAGGCTCATCAACGAGACCTCGTCATATCCGGTGGATGAGATCAGGCTGTCGGCCATCTTCATCAGGCGGTCGATGCTGCGCTCGCGAATCGGGCGGTAGATCATGCCCGCCTGACAGAAGCGGCAGCCCCGGGTACAGCCTCGGAAGATCTCCAGCATGATGCGATTGTGGATGATCTCGCCGTAGGGCACGATCAGCTTTTCTGGATAGGTCGCCGTGTCGAGGTCCTTTAAAAAGGCCTTCCGGACGACCTCGGGCGCGCCGCTGCCGGGTTTGGGCTTCACGGATTCCACGGTGCCGTCGTCGTTGTAGACGACGTCATACAGCGACGGCACGTAGATGCCGGGAATCTGCGCCGCCATGCGCAGGTATTCCTCCCGGGGCAGGCACGCGGCCTTCCACTGCTTGTACAGGTCGATGGTCTGCAGGGTCTCCTCCTCGCCGTCGCCGAGGGCCACCAGGTCAACAAAGGGGGCCAGGGGCTCGGGATTGAAGGCACAGGGGCCGCCGCAGATGATGAAGGGGCCTTCCGTGCGATCCGCGCTGCGCAGGGGTATGCCCGCCAGGTCCAGCGCCTCGAGGATGTTGGTGAAGCTCATTTCATATTGCAGCGTGATGCCCAGCAGGTCGAATTCCTTCACGGGCGTGCGCGATTCCAGCGAGAACAAGGGGATGCCGTCCCGGCGCATCAGGTCCGCCATGTCCACCCAGGGCGAAAAGACCCGTTCGCACCAGGCGTCGTCCCGCGCGTTAATGGCATGATACAGTATTTTCATGCCCAGATGGGACATGCCCACCTCGTAGGTGTCCGGAAACAGGAAGGCGTATCGGACGTCCACCCTGTCCGGATCCTTCATGACGGCGTTGAATTCTCCACCCATGTAGCGAACCGGCTTCTGCACGGACATCATCAGGTTTTCTATGCGTTCGGAAAGGGACAAGGGGCTACCTCCTGTATATATACACTCTCACGATTACTCTATCACGAAATCACTTTTTCTTCAACTTCCCAATGTTAACAATTGCGGATTCGAAAGCAGACGATTCATGCATACATCTTAACACAAAAGAACATAACACACCCTTGACTCAAGGGCACAAACATCCTATTATGACAAGCAGAAATGGAGTTGAATACTTATGCAAAAGCTGCCCTTTGTCGATCATGAAAAGCTGAAGGAGATCACTGCGCAGTACCCCACCCCGTTTCACCTGTATGACGAAGCAGGTATCCGGCGCACCGCCCGCGAGGTATATGAATCCTTTTCCTGGAACAAGGGCTTTCGGGAGTATTTCGCGGTGAAGGCCTGCCCGAATCCGTTTATACTGAAGCTGCTCAAGGAAGAGGGCTGCGGCGTGGACTGCGCATCCCTCACTGAACTGAAGATGGCGGAGGCCCTGGGCTTCTCCGGCGACCAGATCATGTTCTCGTCCAATGAGACGCCCGCAGTGGAATACGAGTACGCCCGCAAGCTGGACGCCATCATCAACCTGGACGACATCACCCACATCGATTTCCTCGCCGCCCACGGCGGCCTTCCCGAGCGCATCTGCCTGCGCTACAACCCCGGCGGAGAGCTTCTGGTGGGCACGGTCTACATGGGCCAGCCCGATTCCTCGAAGTTCGGCATGACCAAGCAGCAGATCTTCTCCGCGGTCCAGCGGCTGATGCAACTGGGCGTCAAGCGCTTCGGCCTGCACGCGCTGTTGGCCAGCAACGCCGCCGACAATAACTATTACCCCGCCAACGCCATGATACTGTTTGACCTGGCCATCGACCTTAAGAAGAAGCTGGGTGCCGAGATCTTCATGGTGAACCTGTCCGGCGGCGTCGGTATCCCCTACCTGCCGGAGCAGACCATGCCGGACATCCACGCCATTGGCGCTTCCATCCAGGAGAGCTTTGCCAAGGTGCTTGGCGCCGCGGGCCTGGGCAACGTCGCCCTGGCCACCGAGCTGGGCCGCTTCATGACGGGCCCCCACGGTTGCCTGGTGACCCGCGCCATCCATAAAAAGCACATCTACAAGGAGTACATCGGCGTGGACGCCTGCGCCGTGAACCTGATGCGCCCGGCCATGTACGACGCCTACCACCACATCACCGTATCCGGCAAGGAGAACGCGCTGTGCGACCACGTCTACGACGTCGTGGGTTCGCTGTGCGAGAACAACGACAAATTCGCGGTGGACCGCGCCCTGCCCCAGATCGATGATGGCGACCTGGTGATCATCCACGACACCGGCGCCCATGGCTATTCGATGGGCTACAACTACAACGGCAAGCTGAAGAGCGCGGAGATCATGCTGCATCCCGACGGGAGCTTCTCGATGATCCGCCGCGCGGAGACGGTAAAGGATTACTTTGCCACCTTCGACTTTTGCGACATACTGGAGGGTATCTCGGAATAAAACAGAATACAGTCGTGTTCACAGCAAACAGACCGCGTTCCATACAGGATACGGTCTGTTTGCTATCCGTCAGCCGGTTCACCGGCCCTGTCTCGCAGCTTTTTGAGTATGCGGCTCTCCATGCGGGAGACCTGTACCTGGGAGGTGCCCAGGTCACTGGCGATCTGCGCCTGGGTGTGGCGTTTGAAGTAGCGTCTCAGGATCAACGTCCTTTCATCGGCGGACAGCTCCATCAGCAGCCTGGACAGCAGAAGGCGCCGGTCCACCTCCGCCATGGTGTCCTCGCCCACGACATCCATCAGGCGCGGTCCGTCATCGCCGCCCAGCGTCTCGTCCAGCGAGCGCATCGGCCGCTTGACGTTCAGCGCCAGCAGCACATCTCCCCTTTCCGCGCCCAGCGCATCGGCAATCTCCTGGACAGACTGACTGCCGGCGCCATCTGAATTCTCCAAATAATCCTCGACCCGTCTGGACAATTCCCGAAGGGTCCTTGATATATGGATCGGCCCGTCGTCCCGCAGATACCGGCGGATCTCGCCCATGATGACCGGAACCGCATAGGTGGAAAACTGTGCCTGAAAGGACGGATCAAAGCGGTCTATGGCCTTCAGCAGCCCCATGCAGCCGAATTGAAACAGGTCGTCGTATTCCACGCCGCGCCCCAGGAAGCGCTTGACGATGAATTTCACCAGGGCGATGTTTTCCTGAACAAGCCTTTCCCGGGCTTGCAGGTCGCCTCCTCTGGCCCGAACAAGCAGCGCCTCGGTGCTTTGGTGGACTTCAGCCATCATGCCTCATGCGGGATCGCGTCGTCCCGCAGCTGCTTGGTCATGATCACGGTCGTGCCCTTCCCGGGTGCGCTTTTGACCTCGACATCGTCCATGAAGCTCTCCATGACGGTAAAGCCCATGCCGGACCGATCCTCCCCCTTGCAGGTGGTAAAGAACGGCTGTCTGGCACGCTGGACATCGTCGATCCCACGGCCCTGATCGATGATCTCTATCTCCAAATCGCCCTCGCTGCCATAGGCGGCGCGCAGGCCCACCATTCCACCCCTGCCGCCATAGCCGTGGATGATGGCGTTGGTCACAGCCTCCGATACGGCGGTCTTGACGTCCGCCAGCTGTTCCATCGTCGGATCCAGGGGCAGCATGAAGCCACTGATCGCCAGACGCGCAAAGGCCTCGTTTTCGCTCCGCGCTGTGAATTCCAGGCGCATTTCATTGATGTTGCTCATATTCCCGCTCCTTTCCCTCAGGCCATTCGCTCTACCAGCTGATACAGCCCGGCCATCCTGAAGATTTTGTCGATGCGCGCGCCGGGACCGCGCACAGCAACGCTACCTCCCCTTTGAGCCATCAGCTTGTAGCGCCCGATGATCAGTCCGATGCCACTGCTGTCCATAAAATCAAGCGCCTTTAAATCGAATACCAGCTTTTTCGCACCGGTTTGCATGATCAGCGCGTCCAGCTCCCGCCGGATCGACGTAGCCGCGCTGTGGTCGAGCTCGCCCGTCAGCCGAACGGTCAGTGTATTCTTCCTGTTTTCATAGCAAAGCATGGAATCACCCTTTCCCCGGTTAATTCCATGCCTTGACTGTCGTTTCCTCTGTCAGATAAGGTCTGCTTATGCCGATTCAGGTCTTTCGATCGACAGGTGAGCGTCCACGACCCGCCTGACGGCGTCCCCTTCCAGCGTTTCTGCCGCCAAAAGCGCCCTGGACAGGGCATCGACCGCGGCAATCTGTGACGTGATCAATGCTTTGACCCGGGCATACTGTTCCCGCAGCAGCGCCCTGCATTCCTCGGCGGCTCCCGTACCCGTGCCGCAGAATCGGCCCAGCGCCTTCAGGGAAACCGAGGGCTCCTCCCGCATGCCCAGCTCCATGACCATCGTCGCCGCCAGCTCCGTGGCCCGCGCCAGGTCGCTTGAGGCGCCTGCCGTCAGGCCATCGTCCCCAAAGACGATCTGCTCCGCTGCCCTTCCTGCCAGCAATACCTGGATCTGGCTCTCCAGATGGCGCTTCTCAACCATCACCCGTTCCTGGGGCACGCACAGATTGTAGCCCGCCGCGCCGTGCGCCGCAGGCAGAATGCTCACCCGGGCCAGCCGGTTTTCCGGCGACAGCAGGCAGCTGGCGACGGCGTGCCCCGCTTCGTGCACGGCGATGATCTGCTTTTCCCTCTGGGAGGCGAGCATCTCCCGGTCTGCCCCGGCGACGGTTTTGTAAAACGCCTGCCGCAGATCCCCCCTGGTGATGTGCCCGTCGTCCCGCTCCGCCGCCGCAAGGGCGGCTTCGTTCAACAGGTTTTCCAGCGATGCGCCGGAGAAGCTGACGGTTTGGGCGGCCAGCTCCTCCAGACTGACATCCGCGTCCAGCGGCTTGCCACGGCTGTGCAGCTTCAAGATGCTCAACCGTTGAGGCCTTCCGGGCAGACCCACCTCTATCTGGCGGTCAAAGCGCCCGGGACGCAGAAGGGCCGGATCCAGCGCCTCGATACGGTTGGTGGCGGCCATGACGATCACGCCGTCGCCGGTATAAAAGCCGGACATCTCGCTCAGCAGCGCGTTCAACGTCTGGTCCCGCTCATCGGAGGCGCTGTCGTCCCGCCGCTTGCCCATGGCGTCGATCTCGTCGATGAATATGACGCAGCGCCCCGCCTTCCGCGCCTTCTTGAAGAGGGCGCGCACCCGGCTTGCGCCGACGCCCACGTATTTTTCGACAAAGTCCGATCCCGAGAGGGCAAAGAAGGGCACGCCCGCTTCCCCTGCCAGCGCACGGGCCAGCAGTGTCTTGCCCGTTCCGGGCGGGCCGTAGAGCAGCACGCCCCTGGGCATTCGGGCGCCATATCGAACGTATTTTTCCGGCCGCTTCAGGTAATCCCTGAGGGCTTCGAGGCTCTCGAGTGCCTGCTCGTTGGCGGCGACGTCGGAGAAGGTGCAGCTCTTATGTGTACGCCGGCTCGACGGCGCCTGTCCCAGGCGCACCGTTTCTGTCCCTCTGCGCCGCCCGCTGAAGGCCGCAAGCAGCACAAGGCCCGCCATCGACAGCGCGATCAATATCTGTGTGAGCGTCGTGCGCAGCTGAAGTTCGCTGCTGAGCGTCAATGCAAGCAGCGTAGCGGCCAGTGCCGCTGCCAGCGTCAACGCCATCAGTACAGCCGTCAAGCGCTTCAAGGGGTACCACCTCTTCCATAACTGTATGGCCTTCATTTATGCCGATAACAAGTATAAACCCTGAGCGCGCCAAAGTCCACGAACAACTTCTGGCACACATGTCTAATTACACCGAAAATGGGAATGCTTAGAGAAGACGTTTCACCGAAGGGTGGTTGAATATGAAAAAGAAGCTGCTGACCGGTCTGGGCATCGTCCTTCTGTCGGCCCTGGGGCTGCTGATCTGGCGGCTTGACCTGCCCCATTGGAAAAAGCTGGACCTTGCCAGAATCGAAGCCATGTCGACGGCGACGACCGTCTACGACGCAAATGATGTTGCTGTAGGTACGCTCTACGGCAGCGAGCACAGGATATGGGTGGGGCTCAACAGCGTGCCCAGGCACGTACAGCAGGCCTTCATCGCCGCGGAAGACCAGCGCTTTTACAGGCATCATGGCGTGGATTTCCACAGGCTGCTGGGGGCGCTCTGGCAGGATGTGCGCACGCTGAGCTACGCCCAGGGCGGCTCCACGATCACCCAGCAGCTGATCAAGCTGACCCATCTCAGCCAGGCCAAAACGCTGTCCCGCAAGGCCCAGGAGATCGTCCTGGCGCTCCAATTGGAGCGGGTGATGGACAAGGAACACATCCTGGAAGCCTATCTGAACGCCGTGTACTTCGGCCACGGCGCCTACGGGATCGAGGCCGCCTCCAACACCTACTTCAACAAGCCCGCCTCCAGGCTGACCCTCGCGGAAGGCGCGCTGCTGGCGGGTGTCATCAAATCCCCGTCAACCTACGCGCCGCACCTGAACCCGGATAAGGCGGTCTCCCGGCGCAATTCGATCCTGAAAGCCATGGAAAAGAACGGAATGATCACCGCGAAGCAGCGCAGCCAGGCTCAGGCTGAAGCAGTCCAGCTGGCAGCAGACGATGACGGAATAAAGTTCGCCTGGTACATGGATACCGTGCTCGGGGAAGCGATGTCGATCCTTCATGTGGACGCGGACGAACTGATGTCGGGCGGATACCGCCTACACACGGCGCTGAATCCCCGGATGCAGGCCGCGGCGGAGGCGTTGTTTGAGGACGGCGCGCGCTTTCCTGCCGACGGGCAGGACGGAACGCCGGTACAGGCCGCACTCGTCGCGCTGGACACTGAAAACGGCGCGCTGCTGGCCGTGGTCGGCGGCAGGCGCTACGATGTAAAGCGGGGACTGAACCGGGCGACGGCCATGCGACGCCAGCCGGGTTCGGCCTTCAAGCCCGTGTCCACCTATGCCGCCGCCATAGACGCCTGCGGCTACCTGCCCTCCTCCATCGTCGACGACACGCCCAGGACCTTTTCGGGAGGCTATCGCCCCGGCAACGCCGGCGGCGCGAGCTACGGCCCCGTGACCCTCCGGGAGGCGCTCTCCCGCTCGCTGAACGTCGCCACCGTGGATCTGGCCGAGCGCGTCAGCGTGCCCACCGTGCGAAGCTACGCCCAGCGCTTCGGCCTGCCGCTGGACACCAATGACGCCAACCTGTCCATCGCCCTGGGATCGCTGACCTATGGCGTATCCCCGGTGCAGCTGGGCGCGGCCTACTGCGCGCTGGCCAACGGCGGCGCCAGTGTAGCGCCCCACGCCATACGCGCGATCGAAGATTTCGAAGGCCACGTGCTGTACCGGGCGCCTCAAAATACGCGCCGCGCCGTAACCCCGGAAACCGCCTATATGGTTACGGACATGCTGAAGACGGCGGCGACAAAGGGCAGCGCCAAGGCGCTTTCCGCCTGCGGCCTGCCCGTGGCCGGCAAGACGGGCACGGTGGCGGAGGGCAGCGACGGCAACCGGGACATATGGACCGTCGCCTATACCCCGGACGCCGCCGTGTGCGTATGGATGGGCTTCGACGATCCTGGGACAGGCAATCGTCTGCCGGCCTCGGAAGGCGGCAGCGGCTATCCCGCACGGCTGTGTGCCGCTTTCCTGGACAGCGTTTCAAGTCAGCTGAGCGGCAGCGATTTCAAGCGCCCTGCGGGCATCCGAACGGCCCTGGTGGACAGCGTCGCGCTGGCGGAGGACAGGGCCGTACTGCTGAGCACCGAGCGGACGCCCGCGGACTGCACGCAGCTCGAACTGTTTCGCCCGGACGACATGCCGACCCGTTTTTCCGCCCATTGGACCTCCCCTGCCCCGCCGCCGGATTTTCGATTGCTCACAGGCCCCGGGCAGATCCCGGTGCTGTCCTTTACGGCGCAGGATTCAGGCACCCAGTACGTTCTCACCCGCACGGTGGACGGCGTAAGCGTCGAGGTGGCCGTCTTGCAGGGAGAAACGGGGCAGGAGATTCGCTTTGCCGACGACGGCTGTGACCTTTCCCAATGCGCCAGCTATGCGCTTTTGCCCCGAAACGGCCTGCTCTATGCCCGGGGCGAGCTGTTGGCCGGACCGGTCAGCCAGAGCGTCGCCTATGCGCCGGGCGGCCTTCTGAACCAGATAATGGGCGTCGGCGAAGCCGAAGCCCCGCCGACGCCCGCAGAGGTGGAGGATGCCGGTCCTCAGTCGCTGTTTGGCTGACCAGCGACGAGCAGCTCCATCTCCTCTTTTTCGATGGGTATGAATGCCAGGTGATCGCCCTCGGCCACCACGCGCACGCGGTCGCCCAGGCGGATCCTGCCCAGCAGGATCTCCTCGCTGAGCGCGTCCTCCACCATGCGCTGTATCGCGCGGCGCAGCGGACGCGCGCCATACTGCATGTCGTAACCGGCGCTGCCGATCACGCCAAGGGCGGATTCGTCCACGTCCAGCTCGATGCCGTGCTCGGCCAGCCTGGCGCAGACCTGCCTGAGCAGCAGCCGCGCGATTTCGTCGATCTCGTGCTGCTCCAGGGCGTGGAACACGATGATCTCGTCCACGCGGTTCAGGAATTCAGGCCTGAAGATGTTCTTCACCTCGCCCATGATGTTTTCCTTCATGGTCTCGTAGGTGCGGGCGCTGTCGACGGAGCCGCCAAAGCCCAGGCTCCGCTGCTTTTTCAGCGCGTGGGCCCCGGCGTTGCTGGTCATGACGATGACGGTGTTCTTGAAATCCACCACCCGGCCCTGGCCGTCGGTCAGCCGGCCGTCCTCCAGGATCTGCAGCAGGATGTTGAACACGTCCGGGTGGGCCTTCTCGACCTCATCCAGCAGGATCACAGCGTAGGGCTTGCGCCGGACCTTCTCGGTCAGCTGTCCGCCCTCCTCGTGCCCCACGTAGCCGGGGGGCGAGCCGATCATGCGGGACACGGAATGCTTCTCCATATACTCCGACATGTCGATGCGGATCATGCTGTCCTCGTCGCCGAACAGCGCCTCCGCCAGGGCCTTGCACAGCTCGGTCTTGCCCACGCCGGTGGGCCCCAGGAAGATAAAGGAGCCGATGGGCCGCTTTGGGTCCTTGAGCCCGGCGCGCGCGCGGCGTATGGCCCGGGCGACGGAGGCGACGGCCTCCTCCTGGCCGATGACCCGCTCGTGCAGCACCGCTTCCAGGTTGACCAGCCTGCGGGATTCGTCCTCGGTGATCTTTGCCACCGGTATGCCCGTCCAGGCGCAGACGATCTGGGCCACCTCTTCCTCGCCTACGGTCTCCACCCGGCTGTTGCGCCTGTGTTCCCATTCGCTGCGGCGCCGGGCCATCTCGTTCTGCAGCGCCTTCTTGCTGTCGCGCAGATGGGCGGCCTTTTCGAAGTCCTCGTGGGCCACGGCCTCCTCGGTCTCCTTGTTCAGCGCGTCCAGGCGCTCCTGCTGCAGCTTCATGTCCGGCGGCGCGGTGAAGGCCTTGATGCGCACCCGCGAAGCGGCCTCGTCGATCAGGTCGATGGCCTTGTCCGGCAGGCAGCGGTCGGAGATATAGCGGTCCGACAGGTACACTGCCGCCGTGATGGCCTCGTCGGTGATGCGCACCCGGTGATGGGCCTCGTAGCGGTCCCGCAGGCCCTTGAGGATCGCGATCGATTCCTCCCTGGAGGGCTCGGGGACCTTGACCGGCTGGAAGCGGCGCTCCAGGGCGGCGTCCTTTTCGATGTGCTTGTGATACTCGTTCAGCGTCGTCGCGCCGATGCACTGTATCTCGCCCCTGGCCAGGGCGGGCTTGAGGATGTTCGCGGCGTCGATCGCGCCTTCCGACGCGCCTGCGCCGATGATGGTGTGCAGCTCGTCGATGAACAGTATGACGTTGCCGGAGGCCTTGATCTCGCCCATGACCTTCTTCAGGCGCTCCTCAAACTCGCCGCGGTACTTGGCTCCGGCCAGCATGCTGGCCAAATCCAGCGAAACGACGCGCTTGCCCCGTAGGATCTCTGCCGCCATGTCCTCGACGATCAGCTGGGCCAGCCCCTCCACGATGGCGGACTTTCCCACGCCCGGCTCGCCGATCAGGACGGGATTGTTCTTGCGACGCCGGGACAGTATCTGTACAATGCGTTCGATCTCGTTGGCGCGCCCCACCACGGGGTCCAGCTCGCCGCTGCGGGCCAGGGCGGTCAGATCCCGGGAATATTGGTTGAGGACAGGCGTGTCCGAAGCCTGGGCTGCGTTGCTCCCGCCGGCTTCGTCCTCGGCGCCGGTCAGTATGCGCAGAAGCTCCTCCCGCGCCTTGGACAGGTCCAGCCCCAGCTTGATCAGCACGTGGGCCGCCACGCCCTCGCGCTCGCGCATCAGCGCCAGCAGGATATGCTCTGTGCTGACGTAGTTCTGTTTCAGTTCCCGCGCTTCCCGGACGCTCTGCTCCAGCACCTTCTTGGTTCGGGGGGTATAGACCATCTGCTTGCCCTCGACGCTCTCCCCGCCACGGCCTAGGATCTGCAGGACCTCCTCGCGCACCGCCTCCAGGGTGATGCCCTTCAGCACGGCCGTCGCCCCGCCGGGCTCGGTCAGCACACCCAGAAGCAGATGCTCGGTGCCCACATAGGTGCGCCCCAGCTCAGCCGCCTCCCTCTGGGCAGCCAGCAGCGCGCGCTGTCCCCGCTCGGTGAATTTCGCGTAATATGCCATTTATTTCCTCCAATACTCGGTTGATTTATATTTCAGCTACTCCGCAACCAGGCTTTGCAGCTCCTCGCGCAGTATCTTGGCCCTCAATATCTCGGATTCCCTGGGGCTGATCAGCTTGCCTGCCCGCACACCAAGGGAACCGGGCTGTACGTCCATCATCAGCTTGTCCAATCCGGGCAGCGGCGCGTGCAGATAGCCCATGCTGGCCGCGTAGCGAATGTCGGAATAGCGGGTCATAAACTCCTTTGCGGTCATCAGGCGCGCATACATCAATTCTCCCCAGGAACGCATGAGCCTATCCTGCAGCTGAAGCATGTCTTTTTTCTCGGCGCTCTCGCGCATGCCACGCTCGTGCTCCACGATTTGGCCCGTGGCCGCGGACAGGGCGCGAATCACGTCCTCCTCGCTGCGGCCCAGGGTGGCCTGGTTGGACATCTGATACAGGTGCCCCTGCGCCTCGCTGCCCTCGCCGTAGAGGCCGCGTATGGTCAGGCCCAGCTTGGCGATGGTCTGCATCACGGCGCCCATCTGCCCGTTGGCGGACAGTGCCGGCAGGTGCAGTATCACGCTGGCGCGCATGCCCGTGCCGGTATTGGCCGGACATGCCGTCAAAAAGCCCCACTGATGGTCGAAGGCGAAGGGATACCGCGCCTCCAGCGCCTCATCCAGCTTCAGCGCCATCTCGGCAGAGCGCTCCAGCTGCAAACCCGGCAGCAAGCCCTGGAAGCGTACGTGGTCCTCCTCGTTCAGCATGACCGTGACGGTGCCTGCCGAGGAGACCATCGCCGCGGAGCGGTTGACGAATTTCAACAGGTCATAGCTGATCAGGTGATGCTCCACGAGGCGGGAACGGGCGTCCTCCTCCAGCTCGCTCATGCGAAGCAGCGTGAAGGCAGAGCCGTTTTCCGTCTTGAACACGGCGTCCACCGTGCGCTCGATGACCTCCTCAGAGTATTCCGGCGTCAGCTTCGGCGAAAAGGGCAGATCCTCGTAGTTCCTCGACAGCCGCACGCGGCTGGAGATGACCACGTCCTGCTCGGGCGCGAGCACATATTCATACATTTTCTTTCGCCCCCTCTTCCCCGTTGGTCTCAAGCCGTTCGTGGGGTTTGACCTTGATATCCGATTCCTTGCGCTCAAGCTGAATGGTCAGGGCCCGAATGGTGTCCCGCAGCTTGGCCGCCTGCTCGTATTCCTCATCCGCGACGGCCTTTTGCAGCTTTTCCTTCAGGCGATCGATGTTCATTCGGATCGAGGTGCCGCTGTGCACGCCTCCCGGCACGCGCCCCGCATGTTGGGTGTTGCCGTGAACCCGCTGTAATAGCGCATTCAGCGGCGTCTTGAACGCCTGATAGCAGTTCGCGCACCCCAGCATGCCGCACTTCTGGAATTCGGCATAGGTCATCCCGCACTGTTCACAGACAAGGGCGTCGTATTCGGTGTCCTCGCGTTCGCTTTCCCGGGTGCTCCTGTTTTCCAGTATGCTGTTCAGTATGCCCGCTAGATTGGAAAAATCGATGCCGGGTATCTGCTTCTGGTGTTTGGCCATGCAGGTCGGGCACAGGTTGCGCTCGACGCGGTCCCCGTTGATAATCGTCATCAGATGAAATTTAGCGGGTCTGATGCCGCAATCCTCACACATCATCGCGCTCATCCTCCTCGAGATTCTTGAATGCCTGTATCAGCATGTTTTTAAATACCGCCGCCCGCAGTACATCCTTCGCGCTGATGGGCAGCGCCAGGGCGTTTCGGGAGACGGCCGAGCGCATCAGCGCCGCCTCTCGGTCGGTGATCATCTTTCGCTCGTTCAGGTTGGTAATAATCGCGTTGGCCGTCTCCTCGTTTACGGAGTTCCCGACCCGGTTGAGCAGCGTATCGAGAAAATTCGGCTCGTCCCGGGTCGTCATTCGCACGATGCGCACATAGCCGCCGCCCCCCCGCCGGGATTCTATGATATAGCCGTGATCCACGGAAAAGCGGGTGGCCAGCACATAGTTGATCTGCGAAGGCGCGCAGCCGAAGTGATGGGCCAGTTCGTTGCGCCGCAATTCAATATGTGCGTCCTCGCGCATCAGTTCCTTGATGAACTGCTCAATATTATCACTGAGTTGTGCCATAACGTTATCCTCCATTGACCATCTTTGACTATTATATACCAACTCAGCCAAGAATGCAAGAGGAAAAACCTGTTTCCATGGAAAAAAGCGCCCGAAAGCGCTTTTCATAATGTCATTTGGTATATCAGCACCGTCGCCTGGGCCGAGATGCCCAGTTCCTCGCCTTCGAAGCCCATGCGCTCCGTGGTGGTGGCCTTGACGTTCACCCGATCCTCATCAACGCCCAATCCACCGGCGATATTCGTGCGCATCTGTGCCATGTATCCGGCCAGCTTCGGCCTCTGCGCTACGATGGTGACATCGGCGTTGCCCACGCGATAGCCGCGCTCTGTGACCATCGCCATCACCGTATCCAGCAGCTTCATGGAATCGGCGCCCTTGTATCGGGGATCACTGTCCGGAAAGTGCCTTCCGATGTCCCCGAGGCCCAGCGCGCCCAGAAGCGCGTCCATCAGCGCGTGCACGGCCACGTCAGCGTCAGAATGGCCGTCCAGGCCCCGGTCGTGCTCGATCTGCACCCCGCACAGCACCAGCCTGCGGCCCTGCGCCAGCCGATGGGCGTCGTAACCCTGGCCGACGCGAAAATCCGGCATGCGCGTCTTCTCCAGCATCTCAAAATCCTGTCTCGTCGTCAATTTGACATTCTCCCCCGCGTCGTCGGTCGTCACCAGCCTGACGTCACCGTAGTAGTGCTCGAACAGCATGGCGTCGTCCGTCACGTCCAGCCGATCCTCCCTGGCCTGCATATGGGCCTTCAGTATGCGCCTGTAATCAAAGCTCTGCGGCGTCTGAACGGCGCGCAGGGCGCTCCGATCCAGCGAGATCACGCGGCCATCGGCGCCGATCTGCTTGACGGTGTCCACCACAGGCGTCGATATGACGCCGCTGCCATGGGCGCGCGCTGAATCCAGGGTGGCGTCGATGATATTCTTGCTGACGAAGGGCCGCGCGGCATCGTGTATCGCGACGACCTCGGTGTCCTCCGGCAGGGCCAGCAGCCCGTTGCATACGGAATCCCGGCGGGTTTCGCCGCCAGGCGCTGTGCCTTTGACGACGTCGAAGGGCCCTTCAGTGCGCTGCAGCTCGGCAAACCGGGCATTATCCTCCTTGGAGAGGACCACCACGGCGCCGTCAAAGCATCCGGAGCGCTGTATCGCGTCCAGGCAACGGCCTAACACCGTGCGCCCGCCTGCCGTATAAAACACCTTGTTGACGCCCAGGCCCGCGCGTAAGCCCCGCCCCGCCGCCACGATCACCGCCCAGCAGCTCATGCCTTTGCGCGGTACATGGAGGCCGCGTCCTGTTTGGCTGCGTGTTCTGCGATGGAGAGGATCTCGTATTCGCTGTACTTGTCGCCGAAGCGAATGCCCAGAATGTCGCCGACTTTCACATCCGTGCCGGGCTTGCCCTCCTTGCCGTTTACGGTGACATGGCCGGTAGAACACGCGTCGTTTGCGACGCTCCTGCGCTTTATGATCCTGGATATCTTTAAAAACTTGTCAAGTCTTATGGAAGTCGGCGCCGTGCGTTCCACCGGCTTCTTGGCTTCCATGGCCTTCCTGCTCATGTTTCCTCTCCTCTCAAAGTCCAACACAACAGGGCACCCCCTTGCGGAAGCGCCCTGCGTTGACCCGTTGCCTCAGAACTGATCCTTGAAGCCCTTGCCCGCTTTGAAAGTGGGAGACTTCTTGGCGGGAATCTCGATGGTCTCGCCGGTGGAGGGCTTGCGGCCGGTACGGGCAGCGCGCTCCTTGATCTCAAAGGTGCCGAAGCCCATCAGCTGAACCTTGTCGCCCGCCTTGAGCGCTTCGGTAATGGTGTCGGTAAAAACATTCAGCGCGGCCTCGGCCTGCTTCTTGCTCAGTTCGGATTTCTCTGCCATACGGGCAATCAGAGTCGCTTTGTTCATAAAAAATACACCTCCAGATATGATAAGCAAATTGAGCACAACAAATACAGATCATTGAGCACAATATGGAACATATTCGCGTCATCCGCCCATGTTTCCTGCCAATTCCGGCCACTCCATCACAATTTTACTGAATTCCAATAATTCCTCAATGTTTCCTCTGTCAAATCTTCGGCGGGGAGACCGCTCCGGGTGATTTCCAACTCGACGGATTCAAAACGGTCGACAAAGCGGCTCACAGCCCCGTTCAAAGCAATTTCCGGGTCCACCTTTCCCAGCCGGGCCAGCTCCGCCAGAGCCATCATTATGTCGCCCATATGTCGCTCTGCATCCGCCTGCATCCACGGCTGCCGGATCAGCGCTTCACAACGCTGGCATGCCGCTTCGATATCCGGCTCTCCAAGGCCGAGCTCCGCGCTGCGCTTGAGGACCTTTATCGCTCTGAGCATCGCGGGAAGGCTGCGCGTTACCGATCGCATCGCTTCAGTGCGGGTCTGCTGGCTTCTCTCCGTCATCTTGTTTCGGCTCCAGAGCCGCAATACCTCCGCTTCATTCCCGGCGCTGTCGTCGCCGTAGATGTGCGTGTGCCGGCTGATCAGCTTTTGACAGACGGCGGTGGTGACGTCCGAAATGTCAAACTCGCCGTGCCGCCTGGCGATCTCGGCGTGAAGGGCGACCAGCATCAGCAGGTCGCCCAGCTCGTCATAGAGGTGGTCCACATCGCCTTCGTCGATGGCGTCGATCACCTCATAGGCTTCCTCCAACAGGCAGGTGCGCAGGGACGCATGGGTCTGCACGCGGTCCCAAGGGCAGCCGTCCGGCGCGCACAGCCTGCGCATGATCTCGTTCAGGTGTTCGAAGTCATAGCGCTCCAGCTCTGTGATCGAATTCTGCGCCGGTACCAGCAGGCAGGTCCTGTGATCGAAGCGATCGCCGCGATCCAGGGTGAACAGCGGCATGCTGGCGGGCTCGGATTCGCCCTGAAGCAGCCAGACTTCCAACTCTTCCGGATAAGCCTCCATCAGCCTCAGCTTGACCTCCGAAGCCAACTCCCGGCTGTCCAGCTCCCGAACCAGGCAGCTTTCCCGGGCCGACGGATGGAACTGCTCCCACTCCGACGCCGCCACCAGTCGCGCTTCGCCCCGCACAAGCGCCAGAAGCGCGCCTTCGCTGGGCGGCCCGGGTATGACCTGCACAGCCGTCCCGATGCGTTCGATCAGGCTGGAGACGCTGCGATCCCTTATATCTGAAACCACATAGGCCAAATCGCCCGCGCTGCCCGCGGCCATTACAGCATCGGCGGCAGCCTGTGCGTGGATGTCGAAATCGTCACAGATCTCGTACAATGCGTCCAACGACGTGAACGGCATGCCGTTCTGTCTCAACCAATCCGCACAGCCGCATCTGTCCGTGTGAAGCACGATGGCATCGCTGTGCTTCAGCGCCTCGATGGCGTTCAGGGTCAGCTCCCCCCGCGTCCATCCCGCCCCGACGACCGTGATTTTTCCCATGCCAAGCCCTCCGTTTCGGATATGCGGTGATATCCGTTTTCATTGCTTCAATGAGGGCATTATAGCACAGTTTGCCGTATCCGGCAAGGCACAGATGCGGCTACTGCTCCATCTGTCGCCCGATGATGTTTGCCGTGGTCTCCGCCACCTTTTGGTCGATGTCCGTCATTTGCAGGCCGCTCTCCCTGCTGAGCAGTATCAGCCCGCCCACGATCTCGCCGTCCGCCAGTATCGGCGCTACGATCTGTGCGCAATAGCTCTCCGGCCGATCGTCATTGGTGATGGGAATCATCTTCGCCCCGGCAGACAGGTTCAGCTGTGTCAGCTGGCGGCTTTGCAAAATCTGATCCACCTCCTGGCTGAGCTGCTTTTCCACATATTCCCGCTTGGCTGCGCCAGAGCTGGAAACTATGGCATCCCTGTCGCTGATCAGCGCGACATGCCCCAGTGTGCGATAGAGTGAATCGGTATAATCCTTGGCGATGGTCGCAATCTCGCCAATCGGGGAATACTTCTTCAGTACCACTTCCCCGTCGTGATCTGTGAATATCTCAAGTGGGTCTCCTTCCCTAATGCGTAGGGTCCGCCGGATTTCCTTCGGAATGACCACTCGTCCCAGCTCGTCTATCCTTCTGACAATACCCGTTGCTCGCATAAAAACGCCTCCGATTGCTCAAACTGATTCATCATTTGAGCCTGGCCGGCGTCAAATGATTTCGCATACTTCAAGTCATGTGCGTAGTTTGCGCGAATCGGGGCGTTTTATGCGTTCCGGGCTCGTATCTCTTAGTGATTCCATGTGAAATAACTTGCTGTACCATCTTGAAGATAACACCGCCAATATTGACCGCATGTTATATGAGGGCAGAGACTTTATCAAGGCACTCTCTGGAATAACAGATAACGAACAAGCGCTTCAGAAATGAGGCGCTGTTTTATACGAGGAGGTACGCAAAATGGGATGGTTCCAGAGATAGCGCGGTGCGGTACAGCCGCGGGATGAGCCTCGAGATCAGCCAAAGGTCGAAGTTGCCGTAGGCGCGAAGGACGACGGCAGGTCTACGATGACTTACAACGAACAGTGTGCCTGAAGCATTCCCCGCGCCGGTGAAGTCGTGGTCGAGATGTGACAGCGCCCCTACGATGACCAGAATCAGCACGCACTCCGCAACGATGAAACGCCCCCGGTTGACGGCAGGAAAACGGCGACGGCGACGCGCAGGCATTCGATCCCGGAGGAATCTGTACAGCCTATGGCCGCAATCGGCCCGCCATCGCCGTCGTCTTGACATTTTGCTGTTCTCCTGCGACTCTGTTTATCTGCTATGCCTTCTCCGCTTTTCTGCGCAGCAGGATCAACAGCGCCAGCGCTGCCATCGCCACCGCCAGATACAGCGGAAGATTGCTGTTATCGCCGGTGGGGATCCTGTCCCGAACCGTCAGGGTGACCTCCAGGCTGATGATTCGTATTCCGGCAGCGTCCGCAACGACGCATCTGAACCTGCAGCCGTTCCACTTCTTCTCGACATCATCCCGGGACATCACGGAATCGGTAAAGCCGGGCAGATCGACCCACTTCCCGCGCTTCTCATCCCAAATCTGCCACTGGTACGCGTAGGGCTGTCGGCCGCCTCCGACCTCCACAGAGAAGGATACATCCTCGCCCGACTGAACAACGACATCCCTCGGCTGCCGGATGAAGGTCAGCGGGTTCTGCGGCTGGACGGACACCATGAAGGGATTGGAATACAGGTAGTAATGCCCATAGCCTGTCCCGTTTACATCCAGTTCCGCCCGATAGCGCCAGAGAACCAGCGACTGACCCTCGGGCAGCGCTTCAAGCAATACCGGCTCCGCGTCCGCCAATACGCGCTCTTCCCCGGACTGGGTCCTGCCCGCGGGGCTGGGGATGTCCTCAATCGAGGCGACAACCGAGTCCCGGGCTTCGATCTCCACGATGTAGTCCGACGCCACCCAGGGGTAATCGCAGGTCAGTCCCGCGTAGCCCCGTAGGTAGTCCCGGGCAAAATCCTCAGCGCCGTAGTCAATGCGATAGGTCCAGGGCCAGACCGTAAGCCCCCTGTGCCGGGCTGCCTGCAGCGCCTCTTCGTGGCTGTGCATATAGATGGGGTTGTAGGTGGCGTTCCAGGCGTCGAGGACTTCGAAGAGCCCGCGCAGCTTCGCCTGCGTCAGGTTCGTCCCATCCAGTCCTTCGGAATCCACATCCATCCACTCGCCCAGATTCAGCGCGCCGAGGGATATCTGCGGATAATCGCTGTAAATGGCATCCAGGATCTGCGTGTTGAAGGTGATCGTAAAGAACTGGTCCCAGGCGTCGTAATCGTCCACCAGCGCCTTGTAAGCCGGAATGATGGCGGGGTTGTAGCTCTTGATCTCCGTGTCGTGGACGAGGCCGGTTCCCTTAAAAGCCTCGATGTACTCCCGCAGCGTGGGTATTCTGTAGGTCTTTTGCTCCTCCTGCCCATACAGCGTGCCGTATCGGGAGGACTCGCCCGGGAGGACTTCGTTCCAATCGATGATGCTCTCCCAGTCGAAGGGCTGCGCCTGCAGCTGCTTCAGAGTGAAGTGCTCGGCCGGATAGATTTCACCCTCCTCGTCCCGTCGGATGAAATTCAAAAGGCGCTCGGTGGTATCGTCGTGAAGTATGAAGACCTCGCCGTCCGCGCTGAGCTGGATATCGTTTTCCACCGAGTCCACACCCTCCTCGAACGCGCCCCGGGCCGAATCCAGGGTGTTTTCCACATATGTGGAGGGATCGCCACGGTGCCCGATGATCAGGGGCGCCCGGAGCAGCGACGGCGCGTCGTCCCGGAAAAAAGACTCCGCCCGGAGAGCCGCTTCATAATCGTCCACCACCACGCCGTTGACGCCGTTGGTGTACATGGTCATGATCGTCCGCGTGTCCGTTGGCGTCTGCGCCCAAACCGTGGACGCCAGGCTTTGAAGAAACCGCACGTTCTCCCGGCTGGCGGCCTCGGCGCTCAACAGAACCACCTTGCCGTGGGCGGCGTTGGTGGAAGCCACCATGTCCGTCAGCGCATTTCTGTCGGGCTTACTGACGGCCGTATAGTCCAGCATGCCCCGCACATGGGTCAGATCGGCCACATCCCTGACCAGGTCCGCGTGATCCGGCGTGGAGAGGACAAAGCAGTCCAGCAGCCCGCTGTCCGGAAGGAAGGCCTTGAGCGCCGCGGCAGTCCGGCTGTCACGGATGTAAAAGGCGGGGATCATGCCCCCCGACGTGGCGTCGATGTAGCGCCCCAGGTCGTCTGAGAGGAGGCTTCCGTCCCGGTCGTACACGTTCAGCTTTTCATCCAGCCATACGATGGCCGTGGCGGGGCGCTGTGACCCGGTCGCTGTGGCCAGGGCGTCAGGGCCCGCGCGCCAGGCGACAGTTGCCGCCATGGCCCAGGAGGTGTCCGGCTCATAGACATCGGTATAGGGCAGCTTGGCCTTCCCGATCGCCTCCGTCTCGACCCTGCCGCACAGCGCGCAGGCGCGCCGCTTCTCGCCCTCCCGGGTTCGGGTGGCTTCTCTGACGGTTTCCCATTCGCCCCAGTCATGGGCTTCGGGATCAATGGGAAGCACTTCCGTCATGACGTGCGAGGGATCGACCTTGCAGACCCTTGTTACGCTGCCGGGGCTTATACAGGTGGCGTCGGTTTCACTGCCCAGGTCTTCGTCCCAATAGTGCTCCGCCTTCACTTCGGCGATGATCACGAGCCTGTCGCGCTGACGGAGCAGGGGTTCTGTCCTGACATATTCCATGGATTCGGCATCGTACACAGCGACGCGGGTATTGCCGTCAAAGCGATACCCAGCCTTGGCTTCGAGGGTCACGTAAGCCGTATAGGTCTCATCGCCCTCGAAGGTTCCCTGGAAGGGGATATAACCGGAGGCGTCCCAGGCGGTAATCCAGGCGCTGGGTTCCCCTTGCGTCGCGGCTTCCCGGGCTTGTATATCGCATTCCGGCATATCGGGTTCCGACCCGCAAATCGGCCTGCTGATTTCGATTTTCAGCAAGCCGACGGCGCTTTCGGCCTCCGCCGTCATGCACAGGCCCAACATGGCAAGGATCAGCAGCACCCTCAAAAACCTTCTCATATCCGTCACACCTTCCTCATCCTCCCGCGCGGCACATTGTAGACGCCTCCGCCTTTCTCGCCCGCCGAGTTCCCGGTGATCACGCCGCCTGACACAACGAGCACTCCATAGTTCACCACGCCGCCGCCGGCAGTACTCGCCGTGTTGCCCGAAACACGGCCGCCTTTCAGGATCAAAGTGCCGTTGTTGTTGATACCCCCTCCGTGCGTCGCGTATCCGCCGGTGATCGTGCCTGTGGGCGCTGTGCCGCTGTCCATGACGGTCAGCATGGCGCCGGACAACAGCCTGATTGCCGCGCCGTCGACATCGATCCGTCTTTCCAGGTTTCGATCGAGGGTAAAGCCGTTCAGGTCGAGCGTGATTTCCAGTCCGTCCGGAATGACCAGCGCCGTATCCGACGCGCCCGCCGTCAAATCTCCGGTCAGAACGATCGTATCGCCGGAAGCGGCGCTGTCAATGGCGTTCTGCAGGGCGGACCAGCTCTCGATGCCGGAATCCGCCCGCGCCGAGCAGATGAGGCATAAGGCAGCCAGCAGCAAAGCGGCAAGCCTGGCAATCCTGCTTACTGAAACCACATCGCCGCATCCCCTCATCGCCAACCTCAGGCCTCCGAATATCATAGCTATTGTAACGCATCACCCATCTTATTTCAAGTCTGAATTATGAGGAAAATGGTGCAGCTATTCACCACACCTCGCCAACATTTTTTTAATGGGACGGTGTGTACAAACGATGTCCTCACCGCCCATACAGTATTACCTATTTCATGAATTCTATACATTCCCTATTTCAACCGTATTAAGAAGGAAAGGTATGAGCTCACTATGGGCTCACGCTTCTAAATGCATCACTGTTCTATCAAATGATAACTGGCTGTCGCCCATATGATGTTCCGCTTCATGGTTTTGTCTTTTAAGAGGAGCGGGAGTACCAGCCAGACGGGATAATCGTCAAGTCGAATCAGTGTCCCCAATGCGTCCCTCCATGGTGCTATTGGAGAGCGGTGGTGGGAAAGGTAGAGATTACCAATGTCTACGAATTGTACATCGACCGCCACAGTACTCCGGCAGATTAAACTATCATGCCTTCCATGACAATATCGGAAGAATACTGGCGAAAGTGGCTGTGCAACGATAGCTCCGGTGGAAGGAGGATCCGACATGTTCCTCAAAATGCTGGCCTTTTTTGCCGCGACCTCATGATGTGAGCGACCCGTTGCGTTTCCATCTGGAGGCCGATCCGGTATTTACGGATCCGGGTGGCGGCGCGATCAGGCTGAGCATCATTTGGATCGTAGCGTGCGCCGTGCTGACGCTCCTGCTGGCTGTGTTTGTTGGTGGCCTGCAGATTGATGTCAGGAGTCTGTGGTATCGAATACGATTGCTGTTCCACCAGCTCAAAAGATAGTTATTATGAAAACCGACGCGAACAGGAGGCGTCACCATGAAGCGATTGATAACCCTGCTTGTCGTACTGCTCGTCTCCATCATGCCCGCCATGGCGGAGTTCACTCCCTACGATTATCATATCATGTACACCGCCAACGGGAATTACGTCGTTTACGATTTACCTGACATCATCCGAGGATGCATGCATAGCCATAGACAGAGGGGGACGTACGGGGAGTTGACCACATGGACTCAACCTTGCTGGCTTTGATTGTTACGCTGGGTATCCTGGCCCTTGTCGGCCTGTTCGGGTTGATCGAGGCTCTGGGAGACCGGCGCAAGTGGCGTCGGCGAGAGGATGCCGAGCGCACCCGGACGATGGGCGTCATCGTGGGCTTTGCCGAGGAGCGGCATCGCTATGCTCATCGCCATGGCAAGGTTCGGAGCACGCATTACTCACCGTCTACTATCCCATCGTGCGCTTTCAGGTCGACGGTGTAGAATATAAGTTGAAAAGCACCGGTATCGTCCCCCGGGATAAATTTCCGGTGGGCCAGTCAGTGGATCTGCTGTACGACCACAACAATCCTACCCACTTCCACCTGGATCGGGGCGACATGGAGGAACGTTCCACGCGGGGCACAATCAACTTCGCGCTGGTGTGGTTGGCCATCGCCGTGGCCACCATTGCTGTGCTGTTGAGCGTCAATCCCGGGCTGAGGATACAGCTGGAGCGCATGCTGTACAACGCCATTGCGCTTCTTAGGTCTGTCATTAATCCATCTCAGAATTGAACCGCCAGGGCAACAGAGTTACCTACCTGAAAGGACCATCTATGTAAAAAAAAGCACTCTGGCTGATGATCCCCTTCATGCTCATCTTTCTGCTCGGCCTCATCTTGCTCATGCGACCACAAGGATGCCTCTGACATCCACGCCGACTTCATTGATGGTATGTTCCACACCGCCGCCCCCGACAGCGCTTCCGATCGGCGTCAGGCCTTCTATGACGTCCTTGCCGATACCCTCGAAGATGGCGTGACCTTTGACATCGTACAGACGCTTCACGAGAACATCGTCCAGCAGCTCACCGACCGCAAAAAGGCTGCCGCTCCGCTGGAGGTCAGCCGGAAGGAGATTGCTGCTATGCTGGGTACCTGCGATGTTCCAGAGAAAGAACTGGTGGCCTTCGATAACGAATATCTGCAGCAGTTCGGCGCTGTTGGCATGCAGGCGGCAACGATTGCTGAACCTAAGAAGTTCGAGCTGACGACTGAGAACGTGACCATCCAGGTGGATCCTACTCGCACCGACCTGGTCGAAACCCGACGAATTGACGGGAAACGCTACATCCTGATCGCTGTCGAGGGCGAGGCCACCGTCAATGGCGTGGAGATCAATATCCCCTGATTTATGCTGCGAACACACCTTCCAAACAAGGGAGGTGCGTTCAATAATTGTCTGAACCCCGCCAGCCATGCCGCTTGCCAGGCAACGTGGTCGTCGGGGTTCAGTGTGTCAATGTTTCTTACTCAAGGATAGGCTTACCGCCGGGGCGCCTGCTGCTGGCCGTTCATCGGGCCATTGGGCTGCGCCTGATTGCCAGGCATCTGACCACCCTGCATCATGCGGCCACCGCGCTGGCCCTTCTGACCGCCCATCTTGGGAGCATTGTTTTGGAACTGGTAGCCGCAGTTCGGGCATTCGCCGTTCTTGGCAGCCATGCGCTCTTTCACGCTGTTCAAGATCAGGTCGGCCTGTTTCTGCGTCATCGTGCCAGCTTCCACATAGCCGTTCAGTTCTTCAGTCAGTTCGTCCACGCGCTTGGATTCCCGCGCGCTGCGATAGGCTTCCAGAGCCTCCTGGAGCGCCGTATTGTCATCGGTCTTCTCCGCCTCAGCAGCAGGAGCCGCCTCTTCAGTCGGAGCTTCTTCCGTCACAGCGGGAACGGGATCCGTCGAGGGTTCCGCTGTCTCAGCGAACGCCACAACACCCATTACCAGAGCCAGTGCCAACGCGATACCAATAATGTAATTCTTCATGATTGTTCAACTCCTTTTCCTTCTTACGCCGCTTGCGGCGGTTATTGTCGTTTGGGGCTTTCCCCTTGGAACGATTGTATTATCGCACCGCTCCCTTGAATGAAGCTGAAAAGGATTATGAACAATCTGTATACAATCAGGGGCTTTCACATAGAAAAAGCCCCTGCCGGATCGCTCCGACAGGGGGAGGTATGACGATTATCCTTCAATCATGATAACCTTCTTCTCAGGAAGCTTTTTCTCATCCTTCTTGGGGATGTTCAGGCTCAGCACGCCGTGCTCAAGCTTTGCGCCAATGTCTGCTTCGGTGAGCGCATCGCCCACATAGAAGCTTCTCTGCATCGTACCAGCCCAGCGCTCCTGCCGGATGAACTTGCCCTTCTTTGTGGTCTCGTCTTTATCGAGGCCCTTCGAGGCGGTCACGGTCAGGTAGCCGTTCTGCAGCTCCAGCGTGATGTCTTCCTTCTTGAAG
>CACWZI010000020.1 GCA_902765305.1 uncultured Eubacteriales bacterium | reverse complement strand
CCGGTGTCGTTGCCCCCGGCGTCCACCCGGCGCATGGTCAGGGCGTTGCCGCAGAGCATGTTGCGGCTGAGGATGTAGCGCACGGCGTCCCGGCAGTCCTCCCGGCATTCGCCCTTGCAGTTTTCTGTATATTGCCCGTCCCAGATGTCGAACAGCCGCGCCCGGCAGGCCTGGACGTTGTCCTGGGACAAGGGGACGGTTCTCTTGTCCCAGTTTTTTTATTGACAACGCGGCTCAACTGTGATAAGGTCAGAACGGGTGATGATTATGCCGAGATCTGCAAGGCGCCAAAGTGAGACGGGCGTATTTCATGTCATGCTCAGGGGTGTCAACCGGGCCGATTTGTTTCAGGAATCCGAGGATTGCGAGCGCTTTCTGGCCATTTTGCGGCAGTGCAAAGCGATCTGCGGCTTTGACCTGTTCGCCTGGTGCCTGATGGGAAACCATGTCCACCTGCTCATCCGTCCCGGTCGGGAGCCGCTGTCGCTGGTCTTCAAGCGCATCGGTTGCCGGTATGTCTACTGGTACAATCGCAAGTATGAGCGGGTCGGACACCTCTTTCAGGATCGCTATCGCAGTGAAGCCGTGGAAAACGACGCTTATTTCCTGACCGTATTGCGATACATCCTGCAAAATCCCATCAAGGCCGGGCTGGAACAGGAGATGGGAGAATACCCGTACAGCAGCTTCAAGGCCTATGCGGGCATACCGGACGGCCTTACGGATACCGGCTTCGCCTTCGGCTATTTTGAAGACAGGAACAGGCTGGTCGAATTCCTGAAGGCGCCGAGCCGCGACAAGGCGCTGGACGTCGATCCGCCGAAATCGCGCGTTGCCGACGCCGACGTTTTATCCCGGGTCAACGAATTTGTCGGCGAGGCGGGGAAGGCTTCCTTTGCGGAGCTGGAAAAGCCCCTTCAGCGCGACTGTGTCCAAAGGATGCTTCAGCACGGCGCGACCATTCGACAGGTCGCCACCGCGACAGGGCTGCCGAAGTCCAACGTCGCGCGCATGGGCGGGGAATGAGTGGGACAAGAGAACCGTCCCCGTGTCCCATAGTATATTTTCACTACTTTTTCCTAAGTAACTGCCGTTGGAACCGTCCCCGGTGACTCGCTGCGAGGACCGTTCAGACATCATAATCGACCGTTCGGGTTGAAAGCATTGCACTTTCGTTGCTTTTATGTCAGGATTATAGAGCGATAAGCTGTTTTTTTCTTTTCATTTATACGATCGCGAAGAGGAGTGAGAGACATGAGGAAGAATCTGTTGAGCCTGATGCTGGCGGCGTTCCTATGCCTGGGAGTGCTGTCGGTGAGCGCGCTGGCGTTCAACCCGGACGCCTACAAGCCCGACATCACCAAGGTGTCGATCGGCAAGCCGATTAAAAGCGTCGAAACGGGGAAGAAGTACATTCCCGTCACCGTCCACTTCACCAGCCAGGAAAACCCTGGCGAAGGCCACGCCATGCTGGAGGGCATCGTCAAGGCGCTGCACGCGAAGGGCGAGAACGACGTGGCCGGCGTGGGCATGACGCTGATGCGGGTCAGCAGCAGCCCCGGCAACAACCAGTTTACATGGGATCCGGCGACCGGGAAGGGCACGCTGAAATACAACGTCCCCGTGCTGGGCGACGGCGACACCCAGTCGGTGGAGCACAGCGCGGCCACCGGGCAGGACGAGGTGAACGGCCTCAAAAGCGGCGATACCCTCAAGATGAGGCTGGAATCGTGGGTGGAGGGCTACGACGACAATCCGATCAAGTCCAACGAGGCCGTCGTGGTCTACAAGCCCGGCGAGCTGCCCCGGGATTACACCGTCGGCAGCGAGACCAAGACCTACACGCTCACCGTCAACTTCACCGGGCCGAAGGGCTTCCCGGCCCCGGCTTCGGTCGTCGAATCCGGCAAGAAGGAGGGCGAGGCGTACAGCGTGCCCGTGCCGGAGGTGAAGGGCTACCAGCGCCCCTTTAAAAAGGTCAAGGGCACCATGCCCGCCGCGGACAAGACCGAGACCGTGACCTATAAAAAGCTCTACACGCTCAGGATCACCTACGTGTTCCCCAAGGAGACGCGCCGTTATGGCAAGGAAGTTGAAATGGAATGGGAGCTCGCGGACGGAGAGGAATACCGCAAGGTTTCCAACGCCGTGGCGGCACAATGGGGCGGCGGCGGCCCCTACGCCTTTATAGAGATCGGCGGATGGGTCCCGGACAAGGAGGTCGTGGAGGGCACGATCCACGGCGCGGACGTGGAGGAGACCGTGACCTATTCCTGCACCCACCCGGAGGGGAGTAGCTATTACGAGAAAAAAGACGATGCGACGCACCGCTTCTACTGTTCGGCATGCAAAACGGTGCTCGTCGAATCCGAGCCGCACGTGCAGGGGGCATTCGATGAATTCGTGCCGTACGAGGCGGTGCCGACCAAGTACAGGGCCGACTATCCCAACGGCTATTGCTGGTATAGGTGCACCAAGTGCCTCGGCTTGTACAGGGTGCCCGCCGAAAAGCACGCCGTCCGCGAGGGCGACGGCCAGACCGTGGAAAGCGCCGCGGACGGCGCGAAATTCCGCGTCAAGGCGGCTTACGATAAATTCACCGGCGTGGTCAAGGATGGCGACGCGGCGCTGAAGTGCGGCACGGACTTCACCGACCGGGACGGCAGCACGGTCATCGAGCTGACGGAGAGCTACCTGAAAAAGCTGAAGCCCGGGGCGCACACCCTGACGGCCGTGTTCCAGGACGGCTTCGCGGCGCTGAACTTCACCACCGCCTACGACCCGTCCGCGCCCAAAACCTGCAAGGTAACCTTCGACGCGGGCGGCGGTTCCGGCAAAATGAAGGCGGTCAAGGTGCGCCGCGGCGAGATGTATACCCTGCCGGAGTGCGGCTTTACCGCGCCGAAGGGCAAGGTGTTCAAGGCCTGGGACAAGGGCGCCGTCGGCGCGCAGATCAAGATCAAGGCCGATACCGTCATCACCGCGCGGTGGAAGAAACAGCCCGCGCCGGTCATCTGCACGATCACCTTCAAGCCCAACGGCGGCAAGGGCACCATGAAGGCGCAGAAGGCGGAAAAGGGCGCCACGGTCACGTTGAACGCCAACAAGTTCAAGCGCGCCAAGCACGTTTTTGGCGGCTGGAACACAATGAAGAACGGCAGTGGCAAGGCCTACAAGGCCGGCGCGAAGATCAAGCTTAAGAATGATCTGACGCTGTACGCCCAGTGGAAGAAGATTTCGCTGAAGCAATCGAAGATCAGCGCGATCAAAAAGGGCGAAAAGGTCAAGCTGACCGCCACGCTGACGATCGGCGGCAAGGCGGTCAGGGACAAGAAAGTCACCTTTGTCTTCAACGGCAAGAAGTACACGGCCAAGACAAACAAGAAGGGCGTCGCGGAGGCGACGATCCCGGTCAAGGTCACCAAGGCGCTGAAGGTCGGCAAGAAATACACCATCACGGCGACTTACGCGGATGTGACGGTCAAGCAGACCGTGAAGGTGAAGAAATAACGCGCCGCAAAGCGGCGGCTCAGCTGCTGGCATGAGGCGGCACGTTCGGTCAGATACCGGAACGCAAAGCGATTCTGCCAGCGTCACGGGGACAGGCACACTGACTCAATCATTCGCGAATGAGCCAGGGAGCCTGTCCCCGTGGCTCTGCCCGTGATTCTGAAGGAACCTGTCCCCGTGACTATGTTCAACAAATCCGCCTTCTCTGTATAAAATTCTCCAAATCTGCCGACGCTTAGAACATATTCCCATGGAAACGGAGGAATTGTTCTGAAGCGCTGTTTTATTTTTGGATGGATACTTATTGTGCTGCTGGCGGCGATTCCGGCGCGGGCGGCGTCGCTTAACGACGTGCCGGTTTCGCAGTATATCCGGCTGCACGTGGTGGCGGCGGACGACGGGGCGGCGGCGCAGGCGCTGAAGCTGGAGGTGCGGGACGCGGTGCTGGCGGCGGCACGGCCGCTGGTGGCGGACTGCGGGGACGCGGACGAGGCCTGGCGGCGGATCGGCCAGAGCGTGGAGGCGCTGGAGGCCGCGGCGGCGCTGCGGGCGCGGGAACTGGGCTACGACGGGCCGGTGGCCGCCGAGACGGGGGTGTTCGACTTCCCGGACCGACACTACGGCGCGGTGTTCGTGCCCGCCGGGGAATACCGGGCGCTGCGGGTGGTGATCGGAGAAGGTAAGGGGCACAACTGGTGGTGCGTGCTGTATCCGTCGCTGTGCGTCCCCGAAGACGCGCCGCCGCTGCGCTCGGCGCTGCTGGAGTGGCTGCGGGGGCTGCTGGGAGGCGGCCGATGACCGCCCGGCGGGCGCTGGCCCTGCTGGCGGCGCTGGCGGTAGCGCTGATGCCGGTGGCGCTGGCGGCGGTGCTTGAGGTGGGCTCCAGGGGCGGCGACGTCACCGCGGTGCAGAAGAAGCTGATCCAGTGGGGCTACCTCTCCGGCGCGGCGGACGGGCGCTACGGCGAAAAGACCCGTCAGGCGGTGATCGCCTTCCAGCGCAAGAACGGCCTGGCCGCCGACGGGCGGGTGGGCCCGGCTACGGCGAAGGCCATGGGGGTGAGCCTCTCCGGCAGCGGCGGGGCGGTGGCGGCGTCGGCGTCCATCATCTCCGCCGATCACCGGCTGCTGTCCCGGTTGGTGTATGCCGAGGCCCGGGGCGAGACCTACAAGGGCCAGGTGGCCGTGGCCGCGGTGGTGCTGAACCGGGTGGCCAGCGCGTCCTTCCCCAACACCATCTCCGGCGTGATCTTCCAGTCCGGGGCCTTCAGCTGCGTCAGCAACGGCTCCATCAACAACATCCCGGACAGCACCGCCGTCCGCGCCGCCCTGGACGCCCTGAACGGCTGGGACCCCACCGGCGGCTGCCTGTACTACTACAACCCCAAGGCCACCAACGACCAGTGGATCAGGACGCGGACGGTCAAGACGGTGATCGGGAATCATCAGTTTGCGGTGTAGGTTTGGATTTGTCGCAGCGCGACAAATCCAAACAACAATGAGGAATGAGGAATGAGGAATGAGGAATGAGGAATGAGGAATGAGAAATGAGAAATGAGGAATGGATGAGGAAATCCTTGCGGATTTCTCTGATTGAATGGGACAAGGGGACGGTTCTTCTGTCCCACTTATTGCCTGCGCATGTGTGGGACGTTGGACATCGGTAGTCCTGTCGTGACGGCAGTCCACAGAGTGGGACAAGAGAACCGTCCCCGTGTCCCAGTCCTGTCGCGGCGGCAGCCTGAAGAGTGGGACAAGAGAACCGTCCCCGTGTCCCACAATCAAAACAAATCCGCAGGATTTGCACAGCCATTCCTCATTCCTCATTCCTCATTCCTAATTCCTAATTCCCAAAAAGGAGTTTTGTATATGAACGAATCCTACTACGTAGCAGAGGCCCGTTCCCGCGACTGGGCGCGGGTGCTGAACGTCGCGCTGGCGGCGGTGCTGGCGGGGGTGTTGGCATTTTCCTGGGCCCAGACGGCGCGGCTGAACGAGGCGGACGCCCGGTTGAACGCCGTGGTGCAGAAGGCGTTTTACGAGACCTGCGAGCTGACCGAGGGCGTGTCGGTGAACTTCCGCAAGGCGCTGGTGGCCGGGGAGACGGGTCAGCTGCAATCGCTGCTGGGGGAGATCGCGCTGCAGACCCAGGGGGCGCTGTCGAACCTGGCGCTGCTGCCCCTGGGGCAGGAGACGGTCTCCGGCACGCTGAAGTTCATCAACCAGGCCGGGGACTTCGCCACGGCGCTGTCGGCGCGGCTGGGCAACGGCGGCGCGGTGACCGGGGCCGACCACGAGGCGATGGCCCGGCTGTCCGAGACGGCGGCGGCCTTCTCGGTGCGCATGGGCCGGCTGTTGGACCGCTATGAGAAGGGCGAGGCGGTGTTCGATACGTCGGGCGAGAGCGGGAGCGAGGATCTGTATCCCATCACCGGCCCGGCCACCGATTACCCCACGCTGCTGTACGACGGCCCCTTCTCCGACGGGCGCACGGACGGCGAATTCAAGGCCCTGGCGGGGCTGGCCGCCGTGGACGAGGCCGCGGCCCGTCAGGCGCTTACTGCCTTCGTGGGCCACCAGGCAGCCCAGGTCAGCTTTACCGGGGAGAGCGAGATCCCGGTGGAGTGCTATGAGTACGCGCTGCAGCTGGGCGGCTACCGCATCAGCGCCGGGGTGACCAAGGCGGGCGGCGAGGTGCTGTACATGCTCTGCGACAGCGCCGCCGGCGAGGCGGTTCTGTCGGACGGCCAGGCCGCCGACGCGGCGCGGGCGTTCCTGCTGTCCCGGGGCTACGGGGAGATGGAGCTGAGCTACTCCAGCCGCTTCGAGGGCATACTGACCGCCAACTTCGCCGCGGTGCAGGACGGCGTGGTGATGTACCCGGACCTGGTGAAGGTGCAGGTGTCCCTGGCCGACGGAACCGTGGTGGGGCTGGAGGCGGCGGGCTACCTGATGAACCACGTCCGCCGGGAGATCAGCCTGCCCAAATTGACCGAGGCCGACGCCCTGGCCCGCATCGGCGGCGCGCTGACCCCGGTGGCCGCGCGGCTGTGCGTGATCCCCGAAAACGACGCCGAATTCCTGTGCTACGAGGTCCGCGCCACCTCCGGGGCCGACACCTTCCTGGCCTACATCGACGCCGAAACCGGCGTGGAGCGCCGGCTGATGCAGGTGATCTCGGACGAGGGTGGGGCGAAGGTGAGGTAAATACTGATTTGTCGAGCAGGGCTCGATAAATCAGTATTCAGGTTTTAGGTTTTAGTTGAATAAAAGAAATCCGTCAGGATTTCTACCTTCCCTAACACCTAAAACCTATAACCTAAAACCTAACTACTGATTTGTCGCAGTGCGACAAATCAGAATTTCTCTCTCTGGACAATCTTCCCTCCTTATGATAAAATACCCCATAACAAAAGGGGGTTTTGTCATGGAGCGGGGGGATTTGCGGCGGGAATCGCTGAAGGTGCGGTGGCAGTGGTACGGGATGGCGATTCTGTGCGTGCTGGCGGCCTATGCGGTGGTGTGGATGTTCACCGAGAAGACGCCCTTTATGCACACCCCCTATTGCAGCTATGCCCTGCAGGCCAAGCGGTGGCTGGAGGGGCATCTGGACCTGGGGGAGAACTATTCCTGGCTGGAGCTGGCCGTCTACAAGGGGCGGTATTACGTCAGCTTTCCGCCGCTGCCGACGTTGATCGTGATGCCCTTCGTGGCGCTGTTCGGGGTGGATCGGACGCCGGAATACTTCATCACCACGGTCATGAGCCTGGTGGCCGCGGTGCACATGCTGAAGCTGTTCGACTGGTACTGCGAGGACCGGCGCATGGCGATGGTGTGGACGCTGCTTTCCACCATAGGGTCGAACTTTTTGCTGATCGGCTACAACGGCGACGTGTGGCTGCTGGCCCAGACGGCGGCCTTCATGTTCACGGCAATGGCGCTGTACTACGCCGCGACGGACGTGGAGGCGGACGGAAAGTGGCCGCTTCTGTGGCTGGCCTGCGCGGTGGGCTGCCGGCCGCTGAACTTCGTCTACCTGCCCCTGGTGGCGTGGCTGCTGCGGGAGAAGTTCAGGAAGAACGGCTTGACGCTGTGGGGCGCGGTGAAGAAGCACTGGGCCTGGCTGATCGCCCCGGCCCTGGTGGGCGGGTTCTACATGGTACTGAACCAGCTGCGCTTCGACAGCCCCTTCCAGTTCGGCCACGACTACCTGCCCGAGTTTACCGAATCGCCGGACCACGTGCAGTTCTCGCTGAAATCCATCCCCTGGAACTTCGCGGACAAGCTGATCCGGCTGCCCGGTCCGGTGGAGGAGGGCTGGATGCGGGTGTCCAAGAGCGGCTTCGCGTTCTTCGTCGTCAGCCCCATATTCGCGGCGGGCTTTGCGTACCTTGTGCGGCGCGTCGTCGGGCGGCTGCGGGGCGAGCGGATCGGGAACGGGGTCGCGCTGTGGATCACGGGCGTCTGCGTGTCGCTGCACCTGCTGGCGCTGTGCGCCCACGGCAGCATGGGCGGCATCCAGTGGGGCCTGCGCTACACCATCGACGCCATTCCCGCAGCGGCGCTGGGCATCATGCTGCTGCGCCGGGGAAAGGGCGAGGTCCTGGACGCGCTGCTGCCCCCCGCGCTGGTGTTCGGCCTGTGCTTCAACATCGTGGGCACGCTGGCGATACTGAACGATTGGAATATCTTTTTGGAGTGAGACTGTGAAAAAATAACTTGCAATGCCTGCTTGGATGTGGTATACTCAACGTGTCTGTGGGTGATGATGACTGGGTCCCGTGCGGCGTCATGCTGTGAATCTTGTCAGGGCCGGAAGGCAGCAGCAATAAGCGGAAGTTGACGAGCGCCGCGGGAGCTGCCTGGTTTGAACCCGCAGGCTTTTTTATTGCCTGAATGATTGTAAACGGGGAAAGAATATGATGAAGCGGGTACTTCTTTCGGGCATTTTTCCGTAAGGATTGACTGAATACCGGAAATATGGTATAAGGGTAGATGCTATTAACATACTAATGATCAGAGGGTGATACAGAAATGAAGTGCAAAGCATGCGGAAATGTTATACCGAGCGAGTTGCTTCGAAAGGACAGCTTTACATGCCCTTCCTGCGGCAGGGCCTACAGGCGTAGCACAAGGGAAGATGTACCGCCCCTGGGATCCAGGAAGCAGATGGCGCCTAATGAACGCGAGGAGAGATCGTCCGGCTCGGCAAGGCAGGCCGACAGGTCCGGGGTCCTGCTTCGCATCACCGCCTGCGCGGTGGTTGTCGCGCTGATCATCAGCATCGTGGCGCTGGTCGTGGGGATGCGGTCGAAGGGGGTTGCCGCCTCCGGACAGGTCAGGAGCATAGCTATAGAAGGAAGCAAATATATAACGGTTCCGGTTGATATACCCGCACAGCCCAATGAGAATTATCTGGTAGCGCTCGATATCGATTCGACCAAGGTCAGTGTTGGCATAAGGAAGAAGACACCCACTTCGTTTACCCTGGCAATGACCAATCAGTCAAAGGACGCCCAGACAGTGTCTGTGACCTGGGCGCTGGTGCCATGCCAGCTACCGGCGGAATAATAGCACCTGATCGTGAATAATGGTTGTAAACGGCATTTGGACAAGGCGCCTGACGGCGCCTCTGTTTTGTTTCCTCCGCCTGAAGGGGCGAACGGCAGGGCGGAGAAGCTGATTTGCGGGAGTAAATGCACCTTTGCGGCAATGTGATATTATGGATGGTTACTTGTAAAGTGTTGGGGATTGAGTAGACATCTTTCCCGGAACATGTTATAATAACTGAAATAGATATAAGAACATGGGATTTTTATCTGAAGACATGGATGAAGGCGCCTTTTATAGGTGATACTTCGGATTGGCCGGCCAGGGCTGCTGGCTTTGGTTCGATCTTACGGGGCGCGTGCAAGGATGGCGAAGGAAACGCTACAGGCGCAGCCGGAAGCGGATGCTGGGAATCAGCAGCGTGGCAAGGCTGCGCACATATCACCCAATCTGCCGACTGTGTCGGAGGGCGGAGCTATGCCCTCTGACGCGGTGTTTTGGCACGTTTGGATCGTTGGATGCGTTCAGAACTGCAGGCAGGAGCCTGTACGCAAGGAACGGATATGGTAAGGAACATCAATATACCAAAGGACGGGGAAACAGTTGCTGCAGCAAAACAGGGAAAGCGAGCATAGTGAAAGGACAAAGAGCGGGATGCGACGCCTTGAACACTGGCAGATCATTTCAGTGGCGCTGATGCTGTACGATTTCGCGGCGGTGTGCGGGGCGTATTTCCTGGGGCTGTTTTTGCGCTTTGACTGTGTGTACAGGGCGATTCCGGCCAGATTTTTAAACCCCTACAACAAGTTCATACTGCCCTATGCCGCGGGCTGCATCGTGGTGTTCCTGCTGGCGAAGATGTACAACAGCGTCTGGCGCTACGCCGGCTACATCGAGTTCGTTCGGACACTGGTGGTGTCGCTTCTGACGTCCGTCGCCCACACGGTGCTGATCACGGTGCTGCTGCACCGCATGCCCATCTCCTACTACATGATGGGCGCGTTCTTCCAGTTCATACTGCTGATCGCGCCGCGCTTCGGCTTTCGCTTCATACAGGTCTTCCGACAGCGGCACGAGTTCGTGGAGGTGGACGCCAAGCGGATCATGCTGATCGGCGCGGGCAACGCGGGGCAGATGATCCTGCGGGAGATGACCCAGGCCAGCGAGGTCAGCGACCGTGTGGTCTGCATCATCGACGACAACCCCAACAAGTGGCACCGGTACATGAACGGCGTGCTCATCGTGGGCGGACGGGACGAGATCCTCGGCGCTGTGGAGAAGTACCAGATCGACGAGATCTACCTGGCGATCCCCAGCGCCAGCGCCGAGCAGAAGCGGGACATCCTGGCGATCTGCAGCGAGACCAACTGCAAGCTGAAGCAGCTGCCGGGCCTGTACCAGTTCGTGGTGGGCGAGGCCACCGTCAGCGCCATGAAGGACGTGTCGGTGGAGGACCTGCTGGGCCGCGAACCGATTCGCACGGATATGCAGGAGGTCTACCGGTTTATCACGGGCAAGGTTGTGCTGGTGACCGGCGGCGGGGGGTCGATCGGCTCGGAGCTGTGCCGCCAGATCGCGGCCCACAAGCCGAAGCAGCTGATCATATTCGACGTCTACGAGAATAACGCCTACAGCATCCAGCTGGAGCTGCGGGAGAAGTATCCCGAGCTGAACCTGGAGACCATCATCGGGTCGGTGCGGGACAGCCGGCGGATGTTCGAGCTGTTCGGGAAGTACCATCCCCAGGTGGTGTACCACGCGGCGGCCCACAAGCACGTGCCGCTGATGGAGGACAGCCCCTGCGAGGCCATCAAGAACAACGCCATCGGCACCTACAAGACGGCCTATGCCGCGATGGTCCACGGCTGCGAGCGGTTCGTGCTGATCTCCACCGACAAGGCGGTCAACCCCACCAACATCATGGGGGCGTCGAAGCGGCTGTGCGAGATGATCATACAGTCCTTCGACATGAAGATCAAGGCGGGCAAGGCCGGTCAGATCCCCCAGCTGTTTACCCACGACGGCACCGAGAACGCCGACAAGGACGGCACCGGGAAGGTGTTCGAGGATATCAAAACCGAGTTCGTGGCGGTGCGCTTCGGGAACGTGCTGGGCAGCAACGGTTCGGTGATCCCGATCTTCAAGAAGCAGATCGAGAAGGGCGGGCCGGTGACGGTCACCCACCCGGACATCATCCGCTACTTCATGACCATCCCCGAGGCGGTGAGCCTGGTGATGATGGCAGGGGTCTACGCCAAGGGTGGCGAGATCTTCGTCCTCGACATGGGCAGCCCGGTGAAGATCGACACGCTGGCGCGGAATTTGATCAAGCTGTCGGGCTACAAGCCGGACATCGACATCAAGATCGAGTATACCGGCCTGCGCCCCGGCGAGAAGCTGTACGAGGAAAAGCTGATGGCCGAGGAAGGCATGCAGAAGACCGACAACGACTTGATCCACATCGGCAATCCCATCAAATTCGACGAGGATGTGTTCCTGGGCAAGCTGGAGAATTTGATGCTGTCCGCGTACGCGAACAAGGAGGAACAGATCAGGGGGCTGGTGAAGGACATGGTTTCGACGTACCGTCCGGAGGGAGAACAGGCGGCGGCAGAGGCGCTCAGAAGCGCGTGACGGCGTTGAAGGCATTTATCCGGGGACATCGAAGCGATGGATATGTTTAACGTACTTGGCTTGCTGCTGATACTGCTTTCGCAGTTTTGCATGGGGCTTCCGTGGGTGAAGGCGGGAGGAGCGAAGAGCGCCGTCGCGAAGGCGTGCTTTGCCTGCGTCGCCGGTTATTTTATGCGCCTGGCGCTGTTTCACGCGGTCGCCCTGCCCATGACCGTCCTGGGCCTGCGCTTTTCCACCATGGCCAATGTGTTCACCGTGCTGCTGGTGGGCGCGTGCCTGGTGTCCGCATGGCTGGGAAGGGATGCGTTCCGGAACGGGGAAAAACAGCCGAAGTTCACGGCGTTCGATCGCATATACCTGCTGGCTTTTGTGGCGCTGCTGGTGGTGCAGCTGGTTCTGACGGTCACCATGGATCCGACGACCAAAACCTACGACGACGCAGGCTATACCGTCTACAGCAGCGACGCGCTGGCGACGGATTATATGTTTATCACAAACCCCCTGACCGGATTGTTCAGGCCGCTTGGTTTTCGCGTGGTTCAGTCAGCGCTGCTTTTCCCGGCGTATATTTCGCGCATGACGGGCATGCCGGTTACCATGGTGGAACGGACGTTCAGCTACGGGCTGAATCTCCTGCTCGCCTACGGGTGCTACGTCTATATGGCGGAGGATCTGTACAGGCAGCGTGAAGACCGACTCATCTTCCTGATTCTGCTTTCCGGGGCCTATATCTTCGGCTATCACAGTTCTTACTCTATGACCTTCCGACTGCTCGGCCCGAATTCCCAGGGAAAGGCGATCCTCGCCGTCACAGTGGTTCCGCTGTTGTTTGTGGTGCTGCGGAAATGGCTGGATCGACCGTATCAGCGGAAATGCGGGCTCTTTTTGTTTTTCCTGTCTGATTCCGCCTGCGCGCTTTCCCTGATGGGTACCGGGTATGTGATCGCCATCGTCGTGCTGTTGACGGTGCTGTCGCTTTTCAGGAAGCAGAGAAGCTGGAAGCATTTGCTGTACGCGCTGTGGGCCGGCGCGATGCCCTGTGCCTACATGGCAAGCTATATACTGCTGAAAAACCTGATATAATGGCGGAGCGCCCAATGGAGAATGCGGATGGAGCAATACACAAAGGTCAATGAAATGTACTGGAGCGGGAGCCGCTTGCAGTGGGTTTTCTATGCCAGCATACTGTTGATCCTGATTTTTGAAAAGCGCAAGACCTACAAGCTGGTATTTGGCGTTTTTCCCGTCGTGGCGCTCGTCGCCGTGTTCAATCCCCTGACCTCGAAGGCTGTATCCCTGTTTTTCAAGAAAGCCGAGGTGTACTACGTCCGACTGTTTTCGATCATACCGGTTTTCTATTGCATGGCCCATGGCGCGACGATGGTCGTGAAAAAGGTCCAGGGCATTCTTAAGCTGTTCGGCGTCTGCGCGGCGCTGCTGGTCTTTGTCTTCGCAGGGAGCAGCATTTACCGGGAATCCTGGATGAAGGCGGCGGAGAACCCCCAAAAAGTGCCCGATGAGGTTCTCAACGTCCTGGCGGCCATACCCCATGAGGATGAAACCGTGCGCGTTGCCCTGCCCAGTCCGCTGCACATCTATGCCAGGCAGGTGGACGGAAGCATCCTGATGCCCTACGGCCGGGTGATTCACGGGGATCCGGTGCCGTTGCTCGCCGAATTGAACAAGCGTGACCCGGATGCCGCCAGGGTGATGACCCTGGCCGGCAACGACGACGTCGACTATGTCGTCGTAAAGCGGAACTGGAAGTCAACGGCGGCCTTCCGTAAAAGTGGATATGAACCGATCGGGGAAACGGAAGGGTACAGCATCTATGCTGTAAGCGGGACGAAGCGGACTGATTTAGTACTGAACGAGAAGCGCCAGATCGTGTTGAACGCGTCCCTGGACGCGGACGGTAAGCCTTTCTACAGCAAATTATCGACGATTGCCACAAGGGAATATGCCTACGACAGATGGGGCAACCGGACCGAAGAAAGGTACTATGACCATACAGGCCGGCGGGTAACGACGACAGATGGCTTCTCCGGCAAGAGGAGGAGCTATGAAATGCATGGCCTGGCCTGGCTGATCAATTCGGACACCAGCCTGGATGTGCAGGACCAGCCCATACTGGCCTCTGGCAGGTATGAGACGCGGTACAGGTACCTCAGGCGCAGGGATCTCATCGAAGAAAGCTACTGCGACGCCGAAGGCCGGCTCATGAACCGACTGGATACCGGATACGCGATTGCCTTGAAGGAATACGATAAAGCGGGCAAAGTCATTTCCGAGAAGTACTTCGATGTTGACAGGAATCCGGTGGCCTGTACCGACGGTTACAGCGCTTACGCGCGTGAATACGACGAAGAAGGCCGCCTGACCGTGGAGAAATACTACGATGGCCAGGGGATGCCCGCAGACAATCGGAACGGATTTGCCACATGGCGCCGAAGCTACGATGAAGACGGCAATCTCACCGGCGAGGCGTTCCTGGACGCCCAGGGCAATACCGTGGACATTCGTGAACGGGTATTGGGGGATGCAGGCGTCAACCTGCTGGAATTGGTGCGGAAGGAGAGCGTCGAGAACAGCGTCGGTATCAGTTACCGGTGGCAGGAGGACGGCTCGTGCAGGGTGGCCGGTGTGGCCCAGGGCACTTCCTTTAATAACCTTCTCATGGGGGAGAGGCCCTTTTATTTGTTAAATGGGGAGACGTACAGGGTTCGGTATTCATCGGATAAAGTGTACCTGTGTATTTATTTCTATGCAAACAACAAAGGGAAGAAAAGGATTGGCAGCTTGAAAACGCTGGGCGATACCGAGTTTACGGTGCCCCAAAACTGCCAGGCGGTGACCATACGGCTGTGGGTAGCTGGGGGGGAGAACGTCGATGAAACCGTGTGCCCCCGCATATTTGTTAAAAACAGCGAGACGTGAGCGTCCGGTATTGAGACGGGAGAGAAGGCAGTATGGACTTTAAGAAGGACCCGAGATTCGAGGGCATCAAACCGTTTGAGAAAAAGGTATGGCTGAGCTCCCCCACCGTTCATGGCGATGAACAGCATTGGGTGGACGAGGCCATACGGACCAACTGGATATCTACAGTTGGAGAGAACATCGACGCCATTGAACAGCAGGTGGCCGGGTATATCGGCTGCAAATATGCCGTCGCCGTTTCCTGCGGAACGGCCGCGCTGCATCTGGCCACGAAGCTGGCCGGCGAGCGGCTCTATGGCCAGGCGAAGCCGAATGCGGGCACCCTGGCAGGGAGGAAGGTTTTCGCCGCGGACATGACCTTCGACGCCTCGATCAACCCCATCGCCTACGAGGACGGCGAGGCGGTCTTTATCGACACGGAGCGCGACACCTGGAACATGGACCCACAGGCGCTGGAGAAGGCGTTTGAAATCTACCCCGACGTGAAGCTGATCGTCGTCGCCCACCTGTACGGCACGCCAGGCAGGATGGCGCAGATCAAAAGGATCGCGGACGCCCACGGCGCGTTGATCGTGGAGGACGCCGCCGAGAGCCTGGGCGCGAAGTACAGGCTGAACGGCGAATGGGTGGAGACCGGCACGCTGGGCCAGTACAACGTCATCAGCTTTAACGGCAACAAGGTCATCACGGGCAGCAGCGGGGGAATGTTCCTCACGGATTCCAGGGCGGACGCCGAAAAGGTGCGGAAATGGTCCACGCAGAGCCGGGAGGCGGCGCCCTGGTACCAGCACGAGGAGATCGGCTATAACTACCGCATGAGCAATATCGTGGCCGGCATCGTGCGCGGGCAGCTTCCGTACCTGGACGCGCATATCGACCAGAAGCGGAGGATTTGGGAAAGGTACGAGAAGGGGCTGGCCGACCTGCCGGTGCGGATGAACCCCTGGGATCGGCAGGACAGCATGCCGAACTTCTGGCTGAGCTGCTGCATCATCGACGAGGACGCCATGGCGCCGACGGTTCGCGGCGAGCAGGATTACCTGTGGCAGACGGAGCCGGGGAAGAGCTCCCCGCATGAGATACTGGAGGCGATCAGCGCCTTCAACGCCGAGGGCCGGCCGATCTGGAAGCCCATGCATATGCAGCCGATCTACAGAACGAACCCGTTTGTCACGGCCGAAGGGAACGGCAGGGGTCGTACGAATGCCTATATCAAGGGCGTAGGCGTGGATGTTGGAGCCGATATTTTCCGTCGTGGACTGTGCTTGCCGAGCGACAACAAGATGACGGAAGAGCAGCAGGCCCAGATTATTGAGATTATTCACAGGTGCTTTATGTGATTTAAGTGGGGGGAAAAATGCAAGAAGTATATATCTATGGCTGCGGTGGAGTGGGAGATGAGCTTGCAGAGTATTTTATGTACTCTGAGAAATACAAGCTAATGGGATTTATCGATGACAATCCGAATATCAGAGCGTGCATGGGCGTGCGAAGCCGAACCCTTGACGAGATGCTCACAGAAAGAAGGCCAGAAGAGATCAAGGTGATCATTTCTATCGGGGAACCTGCTGTCAGAAGGATTGTTTCAGAGAAAGTTGCAAGGGCAGGCGTCGGCGAAGTAACAGTGGACATTTCCGATCATTTCAATCCGGAGTTTTCTGCCGTGGGAAAGGGCACGCTATTACACAGTCATTCTTATGTATCTGTCAATGCGCAAATCGGGCATTGCTGCATGATCAATAAATATGCACTCGTTGGTCATGATTGTGTTCTTGGCGATTATTGTGTTTTGAGTCCAAAGGTTACACTGGGTGGAAATGTAAAAGTAGGGGACAACACCTATATCGGGACAGGCGCACTGGTAAGAAACGGCATAACGATCGGAAAGAATGTTATCGTCGGGATGGGCGCTGTAGTGGTGAAGGACGTCGGGGATGACGCTGTTGTGGTTGGAAATCCGGCTAAGTTTGTCAGGAAAAATGAAAGCCAAAGAGTTTTCAGGAAGTAACAACATCTGAGGTATTCAGAATGAATGTATTGGTAATTGCGCCACATGCAGATGACGAAATACTTGGCGTAGGTGGAACGATAGCAAAGAGAGTCATTGCCGGAGACAGTGTATATGTGTGTGTTGTAACGTGCGGAAAGCCGCCGCTTTACACGGAAGAGAGGACCAAAGAAGTACAGCGGGAATGCAGGGAAGCAGACAGACTGTTAGGGGTGAAAGAGACGATATTCCTCAATTATCCCGCGGTTATGCTTGAAACGGTGCCCCGCTATGAATTGAACGGGGCAATCATGGAAGTCGTAAAGAAGACTGCGCCGGATGAAGTCTACATTCCTCACCGAGGGGATATGCAGCTCGATCATAAGATGATTGTCGATGCATGTATGGTTGCCCTGAGGCCCAAATATGAAAACTGCCCTGAGAGGATCTATGCTTATGAAACTCTGTCGGAAACGGGATGGGACATCCCGAACACGACAAATGAATTTATACCTACCGTATACGAAGATATCTCGAATACGCTTCAAAAAAAGCTCGATGCAATGAAGGCTTTTGAAATTCAGTTGGGAGAATTCCCTGCGGCCAGATCAATTGGAGCGCTCGAGGCGCTGGCCAGGTACAGGGGGTCGACCGTGAATTGCCTTGCGGCTGAGGCATTCAGCCTGATCAGGGAGATCAAGCCGGAATAAGGAGCTTAAGCGTATGTATAAGTATGTGAAGAGATGCCTTGACATTGTTTTATGCTCTTTTGCAGCCATTGTCCTCTCTCCTCTGTTCTTGTTTGCGATCATAGGCATTGAGCTTTCCAGTCCCGGCCCGATTTTATATCATACGATGAGGGCAGGGTTGAATAAAATACCTTTCAAGTTCTATAAGTTCCGATCCATGCACCAGGGCAAAAAGAAGGACATGTTTGTGGCTGACCCGGATCGGGTTTTTCCCTTTGGAAGCGTGATTCGTCGGTTGAAAATCGATGAGCTGCCCCAGCTGTTTAATGTGATCAAGGGGGATATGAGTATTGTGGGTCCAAGGCCGATGTCTGTTGAAAGGGTAGATGATCTTTACACGGGCAGGTATGCCAAGGTCTCAACAGTGAAGCCTGGACTGACAAGCGCAGCAAGCCTTTATGATTATACAGTAGGCGATACATATAAAGATGATATGGCATACAGGCGAGAGGTTCTGCCCATCAAGTTGGAAATGGAAAAAATGTATGTTGAACGACAAAGCTTCAAATACGACTGTAGTTTGGTTTGGAGAACGATCGTAACCATTCTTCAGGTATTGGTGGGAAAGAAAGACTTTAAAGACCAGCCTGAGCTGGTAGAGATCAAGAACAGGGCCGGGCGCGCATGAGAATGGACTTTGAAGGATTGAATGTACCGGTTCTGGATGGCGCAGGACATGAAGAAGAAGCTACACTGATTCGACCTGGCCGCTTGAAACAGGTAAGATGAGAACAGATGATACAGGAAAAGGGAGAAGAAGATGACCTTTAAGAGATTGTGGCAAACATTCAGGCTGTTTACCATTCGCAGATCCGAAGCAAGAACCGAGTATATCAGAAAACAGCATGTTTATGGGGCGATCGGTGATAATTGCACAATACAGAAGCGGAAAGTGCCGCTTTATGCGAACTTGATTCGGCTTGGGAATAATGTCCACATTGCTTCCAATGTGTCCTTCCTGACGCATGACGTTTCTTATCTTGTATTGAACAACATTCCTGACATTTCCAAAGCCGGGGGAGTCCAGGAAAGAGTCGGCTGCATAGAGATTGGGGGACAATGTCTTTGTGGGTTCGGGTACGCATATTCTCTATGATACGAAGATCGGCTCGAATGTGATCATTGGAACATGCAGCGTGGTTACGAAGGATATTCCCGATAATTCTGTCGTTGCAGGCGTACCGGCCAGAGTCATCGGAAGCTTTGATGATTACGTCGAGAAGATGCTAAAAGCAGAAAAGTATCCTGAGGAATTGAAGCCCAAAGGACAGATGGTTTCCAATGAACTGGCGAAGCTGCTTTGGGAGCGATTTGAGAAGAGACATTCATAACAGGAAACAGGAGGGGTTGGATGGAAAAGAACGCGGCCAGGCACGATACTGAAAATCCCCTTGTCAGCATCATCGTACCGATGTACAATGTTGAACAATATCTTCCAAAGTGTTTGGATTCCATAGCCTCCCAGACCTATAAAAACATCGAAGTGATTCTGGTTGACGACGGTTCTCCGGACAGATGCGGGGAGATCAGTGAAGCTTTTGCCGAAACACATACATACGCGAGGGTGATCCACCAGCCCAATCAGGGGCAGTCCGCTGCCCGCAACAACGCCGTGAAAACGGCCGCGGGCAGCTATATTGTTTTCATTGATTCGGACGATTATGTTGAACCGGATTGCATAGAGTATCTGGTTTCATTGCAGAAAGAGAATCAGGCCGATGTGGCGATCGGTAACTTCCGGTACCTTTATGCAGGACATGAACCGGGTCCGCGCAGCAAGGAAGCGTCGGTAGTAAAGCTGAATGCGGAGGAAGCGATTATCCGCATGAATTACAACATGGGATTTGGCGCGACGCCGTGGGCGAAGCTGTACAGAAAAGAGCTGATTTTGGCCCATCCGTTCCCCGTGGGGCAGATTTACGAAGATCTGGCCACTTTATATAAGATTCTCGGAGACTGCGATACAGTCGTTTTGGGGAGCAGACAGATTTATTACTGGGTTCAGCGCGAAGGCAGCACCATGAGAATGGCGTTCGACGAACGGCAGATGGCGGCAATGGATGCGGTGACTGCGCAAATGCAATATCTTGAATCCCGCTATCCCGGCGCAGTACAATCAGGCAAGTACCGGTTTACGGCCAAGGCGATCGAACTGATCGCGGTATGCTTCAATTCCGGCAGCGACAGGGCTGTTTTCCGGCGGCTCAGGGCGCTGATGAAACGATATGCCAGCGAGGTACTGAAGGATAAGCGCGCAAAAGCGACCATGAAGGCGAGAATCATCGCGGTACAGCTTGGATATATCCCTTCAAAGATCGTCTTTTCGGTACATGAAGGCGCAAAAAGGCGGAGATTCAAATAGAATAGATTTCTCCGATATCATTTTTCTCAGCTTCACGATCGTTATTCAGAAAAGAGGAACCAATGAAAGCCGGTATTGTGACATTCCATGGCGCAAACAATTACGGCGCCGTGCTGCAGGCCTATGCTTTGACGCAATGGCTCGCGCAACATGGAATTGAGCCCGAGATCATCGATTATCAATCCAGGGTATTTGATAAATACAAATTACTCCGAACCTGGCAGTATAAAAAGGCGCCTTACATGCTGGGCGTGGATTTGATCAAATTTCATGGAAAAAAGAAAAGAAACAAGGGCTTTGATGCGTTTCGAAGGCGCTATCTGCCGATCTCTGGCGCGGTATACAACACCGAAAGCGATTTCAACGGCATTACAGGCAAGTATGATTACTTTATCTGCGGAAGCGATCAGATATGGAATCCGGTCCTGACAAAAGGACCCGATCCAGTGTATTACCTCAGTTTCGTGACCGACCCCCGCAAGAAGATTGCCTACGCGCCGAGCATCGGCTTAAAAGAGCTGCATGAATTCCAGCTTGCGAAGATCGCGGAATACATGTCCTCTTTCGCCTCGCTCTCCATTCGCGAACAGGACGCGATCGACCTGATGCAGCCCTACTGCGAACAGGAGATTACAAAGTGCTGTGACCCGGTATTTTTGCCCGATAAAGCGTGTTACGACGCGATCTGCTCAGCCAGATATGAAGGGAAACAATTCGCCTTCCTGTACGTCGTAGGAACGGCCGCCGCCTTTAAGCACGTGATCGCCTATGCGGAGAAAATGGCAAAGAAAAACGGCTTGCAGTTGTATTACCTGATCGACGGCGACAAGACCTTCTGTCACATCGACGGTGAAAATGTATTCGGTTGTGATCCCTGCGATTTCCTCTCCCTGGTCAAAAACGCTAAATATGTGATCAGCAACTCCTTTCACGCAACGGCGTTTGCCATCCTCTATTCCAGACAGTTCATCACATTTTTGAAAGATGGGACAGGCTCCAGGATGGTGAACCTGTTGAGCGCCTTAAATCTCGAGGACCGTATATTTTACAAAGAAAGCGAGGAATCGGCTTTTGAGAAGGCGATCGACTACAGTGGGATCGAACAGGCGCTGTGCGCCTTCCGGGAGCCCTCTTCCGACTACCTTCTCCGTGCCCTGGGGTTGCTGCCCGCGCTGCGCCGGGAAGCCGATCCTGCGCTCGTTTCGCAGCGGCGCAGCAATCTCAGCGAACTTTTGAGCTTTGTGGAATGGAGAAGGCAGGCCTGTTTGGTGAGACACAGAAGCCCGGAGATCGTGGCCAAAAGCCGGAGCGGCGGTGTCTTTACCGCGCTCAGTGACGCGATATTGGCTGACGGAGGCGTTGTTTACGGCTGCAGGATGGAGAGCCCGGAGAAGGCGATCCATTGCAGAGCGACCACTCAGGCCGAGCGTGATCTTTTCCGGGGCAGCAAATACATTCAAAGCGAGATGGGGGATTGCTTCAAGCAGGTCAGGACGGATTTGGGAAACGGACTTCCCGTGTTGTTTTCCGGCACCGGCTGCCAGGTAGCGGGCTTGCTCGGCTTTCTTGAGGGCGTTGACACCTCCAGGTTATATACGGTGGACATCGTCTGCCACGGCGCGCCCAGCCCAAGACTGTGGCGGGAATACCTGAAATGGATGGAGCGTCGATTCGGTGGAAAAATCTCGGAGGTAAACTTCAGGGACAAGCACTACGGCTGGAAGGCCCATTTTGAAACCGTCCGGACAGGCGGCGCCCTGCATAGGACATCCGTTTTCAGGGTTCTGTTTTTCAGGAATGCGTTTCTGCGCCCCTCGTGCTATGAATGCCCGTCCTCGAACCTGAGACGCAAGAGCGACATCACGATCGGAGACGCCTGGGGAATTGAAGCGACGAATTCTCCGCTGAATGACGACAAGGGATGTTCCATTGTTCTGCTCAACAGTGACAGAGGGCGGGCGCTGTTCACCCGCTGCCAGTCGGACATTGCGGTGGAGCCTGTCGATCTTGAAGACTATTTACAGCTGAATTTTTACGCACCCAGCGCGAGGCCGGCAAATCGCCAGAAATACTGGGATTATTTCAACGCCAAGGGATTTGACGCGTTGGCCAAGCGCTACGGGAAGGGCGGACCGTTTGTGCGGATCAGAGATATGAAGCTCCTTCTGAAGGCTGGCAGACGCTGAGCCTTCGGAGCGATACGGATAACCAGTGAAGGTGAAGCGGATGAAAATGAAGGCTCCCCCGGTATTGTTTCAGAGAAAAGAGGAGTGCTGCGGCTGCACCGCGTGTTATGCGGTCTGTCCCGTCGGCGCAATTCAGATGGCGGCGGACGATGAAGGCTTTCTCTATCCGAGAATCGATGTGGAAAAATGCGTTTGCTGCAGAAAATGCCTGGGCGTATGCCCCATCAAGAAAAGAAGGCAGAAAGATGGATTTTGATATGAGTCATAACCCCAGAGTTTCGGTTATTGTTCCGATATACAACAATGAAAAATACATCAGGGAAACCCTGAACAGCCTGAAGGCGCAGACGTTTTCAGACTTTGAAGCGCTCTGCGTCGATGACGGCAGTTCGGATAACTCTTCCGGCATCATTCAGGAATTTGCCGCGACGGATCAGCGGTTTCATTATGTCTTTCAGGAAAACTCCGGCGCCGGGCCTGCGCGCAATAACGGATTGAGCAAGGCGACAGGGGAGTATGTGTCGTTCCTGGACGGCGATGATCTGTATCATCCGGATTATCTCAAGAGAATGACTGAGGCTTTGGATCAGACGCAGGCGGATGTGTGCATATGCGAGAGAGAAACCTTTGATTCGAAGACCGGTCAAATTCTCTTAAAGAGCGCAAAATATAGGGACTTTGATGAGGGTCGGGTATACCAAACCGGGGAATTGGTGGATGGTTATTATGATTTGATGACGGTTTTTTGCTGGGACAAGATGTTTCGGCATTCCTTTCTCCGGAAATATCCGTATGAATTTCAGAATCTTCGGCATTGCAATGACGTGGCATTCGTATGCTCCACGATATCGGCGGCGCAGACCGTGTGTTTCGTAAAGGAAAGATTGTTGCGTTACAGGACGGGAACGGGCGTGAGCACTCAGGATAAAGCGACAAAGCAACCGCTTTGTGCCTTGCAGGCGTTTGGAAAGTCGAGAGACAATGTCCTTCAACTGCATCAGAACGATCAGGCATGGCAGAGAACGATCGATACCAGATGCGCGGAAGCTTTTTTCAACACGTTTCAAAAGAATGTAAAGTTCGAGAAATCGTGCAGAGAGGTATACGACGCCTTTCATAACCAATATGAACCCGAGTGGAAATTCCGTGAAAAACCGATTCGTTACTTTGGAAACAAGATCATCCGACTTAAAATGTGGTGCTACAGGCGCACATCCTTTGACGGGATGAGAAAGGCTTATCTTAAGCTCAATACGGAACGCGGAAAAAGGAACGGACTCTATGATTATGTGAAATCGTATGGAGCAATAGTCGTCAGCAGTCTGTTAAGGCGATAGTATGGGAAGTTGAAATGGGACTGCGCGCAGGGGAACAGATATTTGAAAAGGATGATTGCGTTATTATGAAAATTGGAATACTGACCTACCACAGATCCATCAATTATGGGGCGTTTGTTCAGGCTTACGCGTTGCAGAGGACATTGATCGGAAGATTTGGGGATAGCGCCGAAATTGAAATCATAGACTATGAATCTTCCGCCAGCAGCGAACAGTATCGCAAGCTTCTCAGCAAAAAAACGGTCAGATATAATCTGAAGATACTGAAGATATATCGAAACAGGACAACGGATGAGCTCCAATATGCGAAGGCGCAGAGAGAAGCGTTCAGGCGCGGGATGCGTGAATATTTGACGCTCTCGGAGGAATCGTTGGTCTCCGACGACATCGAAGCGTTCAGGACCTTTGTTCAGGATAAATATGACCTGATCATTGTCGGAAGCGATGAGGTTTGGAAGGTTCACGCCTGGAGGCCCTTCCCGAACGCCTATTGGCTGCCGGAGATAGAAAACTGTATCAAGGCTTCTTTTGCCGCGTCATCCAGGGAAACTTATGAGAGCATTTCACCGGACAAGGCAAAGCTGATGAAAGCCTATCTCGATACCTTTTCATTTATCAGTGTCAGGGATAACGTCACCAAGGCCCTGATCGGGAAAATCGCGCCTGACAGGGATATAAAGATCATGTGCGATCCGACGATGGCCTATGATTTTGACATTGACATCAACAGGGGAAAACAGCTGTTAAGGAAAAAATTCGGCATAGACCCGAATCGGCCTGCCGTTGGCGTCATGGACGCAAATGGCAGGATTTCGAAGTATGCCGTAAAGAAATACAGCCGATCGGTTCAGATCGTTCCGCTTTATAAGTACGTCAAGAGCCTCGCCAACTGTGGGGATATCGATCCGATCGAATGGGTTCATATCATATATGCCCTGGATGGCCTGCTTACGTCCTTTTATCATGGCATGTGCATGGCAATCAACGGAAACGTCCCGTTCAGGCTCTTTGAATACAGGAAAGTGAAGGAACCCATGCAGAGCAAATCCTACGACCTGCTGTCCCGATACGGCCGGACAGACCTGTATACGGGCATGAACGACTCAACGGCGTATACAAAGGCCGTCGATGATTTCATGACCGGTTTGATATCCGGGGCGCTCAAGGACGATTACAGAATGATCAAAAAAGCAGAACAAAAAATGCTTGACCAGTTTATCGACTATCTTTCAGGGATAATCAACAGGAAAGGGTAACGCATGAAAGAAAACAGGAGCATTAAAAACCTTGTCTATTCAATCGCCAGCCAGGTCATCGTTCTTGCCCTCGGCCTGATCGTTCCCTGGATTCTGCTCAAAAGCTATGGCTCGGATACAAACGGCCTGCTGGGTACCGTTACGCAGATCATGACCTATATGGCCCTGCTGGAAGCGGGGATTGGACAGGCGGCGCGCAACGAGCTGTATCACTATATTCACGGAAAGGTATATGACAAGGAGAACATCTGTCAGGTCATGTCCGTATCCAGGAAGTCATTTCGGGATATCACCAGATTTTATGCCCTGGCTGTGTTATTCCTTGCATTGACCACGCCGTTTATTATCAAAACCGACCTGGATTATAAGACGGTCTTTTTCGTCGTTTTATTGGAGGGCGCGACAGGCGTTATCTCGTTTTATTTCGTCCAGAACTGGAAAAACTTATTGATGGTCGACGGCAGGCAATACGTAAATGCCAATATTGACCTGGTCAACAAAATCCTCTGCTATTCCGTCAAGATCGTATTGGCGAGAACCGGCGTCAATATTATCTATATGGAGCTCGGCTTTTTTTTGGCGTCGATCATCCGGCTGTTCCTCTATAAGATCTATATGAACGCCAAATATGGGTGGATAGCGTATAATAACGATACCGGCGATAGAAAGCTGAAGGATCGGGGATCTTTTATACTGACGGAAATCGCCTGGACCGTTTTTTCTTCCACCGATATGATCGTCCTTTCCATCTTTTGCTCCACGAAGGATGCCAGCGTTTATTCGGTGTATAATATGGTCTTTGTGGCGATCAACCACTTGCTGAACGCTGTCTATACCGGGCTGAAATTTAATCTCGGGCAAACCTATCACGACAACATTGAAAGATACAAGGACGTACACGACCTGTTCAATTCACTGGTTCTCGGCGCCATGTCCGCCGCAATGTCAGTGACCTATTTTTTGTGCATACCGTTTGTCCGCTTATATACGTCGGGCGTACACGATATCAATTACATCAATTATGCGTTGCCAATCGGTTTTTGCCTGGTGCAGCTATTGTCGTGGAGCAGAATGATCGCGGGAAATTTGTCCGGTCTTGCCGGATACGCCAAGCAGGTAAGCAAGATTTCCATGATTGAAGCGATCACCAACATCGTCCTGTCGGTTATACTGGTCAATCGCTTCGGCATAGCCGGTGTTTTGTTTGCGACCGTCTTCGCATTGCCGTTAAAATTGATCTACTGCAATTGGCTCGCAGACAGGGTAATCCTGAAGCGAAGCCCCTTCAAGACGATCCGGATCCTTGCGGTGAACATCGGACTGTTCCTCGTGCTTGTGTTTGTCAGGAACCATATTGATATCGATATAAGCTCCTATGGCATGTTTGTCAAATATGGGATCCTGTTCACCGTTTGTTCTGTACTGTTGTTCTCAGTCGCAAACGTTCTTGCGAACAGGAAGATCTATACGACCTTGAAGACAATCATGCGGCGCTTCAATGCGCGGAAGGCAGGGTGAGCCAATGAAGATTCTGGAAGACGTTTCCCTCTCCAATTATACGACTTTTAGGCTTGGCGGAACCGCTAAAAAAATGTTCGTCCCCGAAAACGAGGCGGAGCTGGTCAGCCTTTCAACGGAGTATTCTCCCAGGTATTATATCGGCGGTGGTTCGAATCTGCTGATCGACGACGGAGAATATGATGTTGTCGTCAGCCTGAGGGCTTTCAACACAAAGCTGCAAGACGATGGGGACGGCTGTTTTACCGTCGGCGCTTCCGTCAGGTTACAGGAATTGATCAAAACGGTCAACTCCAGAGGGTATGGCGGAATCGAGTACCTGTTCTCGGTCCCTGGCCTTGTTGGCGGGGCGGTAGCGATGAATGCCGGCAGGGGGAGAAGCTATCACCAGTGTATCAGCGATTATATACAAGAGGTAAAGGTACTCCGGAATCAGGAGGTCATCTGGATAAAAAAAGATGAATGCGGCTTCCGGTACCGGGATTCCGTCTTTAAGAATTCAAATGATCTGGTCCTGGAAATAAAAATGAAGTTTGACAGCATTCCTGTCGAGGAAACGGAAAAGGCACGGAAAGAAAGGATCGCGCTGTGCAAGCGCGTTCAGGACAATTCCAAGCCCAATTTCGGGTCAGTGTTTTCTGAATCCAATAACAGTATCATGAATCTTATGAGAAAACCTGTGTTTGGGAAAAAAGGCGGCGTCATGTACTCTCCCAAGACGAAAAACTGGCTTTTGAACGACAATGGAAGCTTCGATGAAGCGCTAGGCCTGATCAAAAGAGCTGAATTATTCCACAAAATTGCCCATAAACCCTGTAAAAGAGAAATTGTCGTTTGGAGCGCTGATAAGCGTTAGATTGGTCGTCTCTGGAACAGTTTCTATATTGAATCGACATACCGAGGTTTGACCTATGACTCTAAGAGCAACCAATATCAGAAAAGGGCTTGGAAATCTGTCGGTCGCGTTTTACCTGAACTGTCAGTTTGTCAGAAGCATTCTTGCGGCGGTTGTGCCTGGATTCACGGCGCACGGAATCAGATTTGTTATTGTAATCAGCGCCGTGTTGTTTCTCCTGTCTGTTCGAACAATAGCGATCGGCCTGTATCAAATTCTGATACCGTTCGTCATCGTTCTGTATTACCTGGTCACAAGCTATCTGTTTCCCGGTGGAAGCGCAATCAGCTTTTTTGAAGTGTTCAGTTATGCAATAATGCCGTTTTTTCTGACCATGCTGGATGTGGACATGAGTAAGGTTGTGAAGCTGACGCTGATCATCACGGCGCCGGCAATGCTGGTGTCGAATAAAATATTCGTTCATCTGGGCAGCGGAAATGTTATTAAAATGCTGCTCAGTTATTCTATTCTGTTTTCCGCGTCATGTGGGTTGACTTACCTGTTGTATTACCGGGGATACGACAGAAAGGCCGGTAAATTCATATATACCGTCCTCTGCCTTCCACAAATCTATTATCTTTTCGAAATGGTATCATTTGGCTCGAGGGGGCCGATTCTTTCCCTGATCGTGCTCGTGATCCTGATCATGTATTTCAAGCCGGACAATAAATCTGACATTATCAACAGACATTTTAGCCTTTCCGCTCTGTTGTTTTCAATCGCCGCTGTTTTGATCATCATGTTCAGCGAGGAACTGTTATCGATCGTTTCTCAGTATCTGGGAGATCATAACATCCGTATAAGATCCCTGAATAAGATGATCCGCTTATCTGATGAAGCCGATGTGCTGCACGGCAGGTCGGATTATTATGCGCTTGCGTTGCAGGGCTTCATTGACAGTCCTGCTTTCGGAAAGGGCTTCGACATGTTTGCCACAAATACCGGGTTGCCCTATCCACACAACTTTTTTTTGCAATTGGCGTATGACGGCGGTATTATAATGTTGATTATTGTGCTTGTGCCGGTATTTCAAGCCTCAGTCAGAATCCTTGCCAAGAAGAGATTTAGCTTGTTCGTACCATGGGCATTACTGTTTTCTGCTTCTGTCGTTGGATCGCTTTTTTCGGGCGACCTTTGGATGAGGTATGTTCTATGGTTCTTTTTTGCCTATAGCTTAAGATATGGCAAGAAAGATGTTCTGCGCAAAATGATGAAAACGATATCCCTGCAGAGAAGGAAAAAAATCGTTCGGATAAAAGGATGATTGGCAACACAGCTTCTTCATTTTTATCCCTGCCGATGATGACATCATTCATCAATCCGCAAAGCGCGCGGATAAAAATGAAGGGGAACAGCTTTAAAAGAGAAGGGCAGGTAAAAAGGAGTCAGAGTAATGGATTTTAAAGGAACAAGGGTGCTGGTTCTTGACGGCGCAGGGAAGCAGACGATCGCCATGATCCGGGGCTTAAAGGAAATAGGCTGCCAAGTAACGGTCCTCTGCACAACAAGACTGGATGTCTGTTATGTGTCCAAATTACCCGACAAGAAATTGTTGGTAAAGGATATGAAACCTCAGAATCCTGAATACATACCGTTTCTTTTGGATCAGGCCAAAAGCGGCAATTACGATGTCATCATGCCCATAGGTGAGCTCAGCACGAATCCGGTCACGCAGCATGAGGATGAATTCAAGCCCTATGTAAAGATCGCATGTGCGCCGCGGGAGGTCTACATCAAGGCGTTCAATAAGCAGTTTACTTTTGACACAGCCATTGAAAACGGCATTCCGTGCCCATATACGCGCCATAGCAAACAGGATATCGAGGAATACCTGAACACCTGCCGTTTTCCGATCATCATCAAACCGCGGCAGGGGTTAGGCTCCATCGGCTTTTGTAAGTTTGAAAAACGGGAAGATTTCTGGCGGTACATGAAGGAAAGGAAGCTGGATCCGGACGACTATGTGGTGCAGGAATTTGTAAACTTCGATAAGCACTTGGGTTGCCTGCTGTTCATTGATCAGAAGGTACAGGTATGCACGTCATATTCAGTTGATGTATTACGTCGATTCCCTGTCGATGCCGGATCAGCAGTATTGCTCCAGACGGTTGACGCGAAAGAAATGATGCCCTATGCCGGAAAGCTCCTTCAGGCGCTTGGATGGAGAGGATTTGCCGATGTGGCTTTTATGATCGATAAAGAAACCGGCGAACCGAGGCTGATGGAAATAAACGGGCGCATTCCTCAGAGCGTCAAGATGGCATTTATGTGTGGATTCAACATCTCCCGTCAGATGCTGGAGATGGTCTTTGATCAGGATGTTATCAAGTATCCAGAGAATGATAAGTTTGGCATGTACCTCAGGCATTTTGACACAGATATAGCATGGTTTCTGAAATCTCCGGATCGGTTCAGGGCGAAGCCATCCTGGTTCAGCTGGAAGAACACGCAGGAAGTTCTTTATAGCAAGGATGATAAGAAGCCGTTCTGGAGGAACCTGTTCCATCAAATCACAAGCTACAGAACGAAAATAAAGAATAAGAGACATTGAAATATACAGGGGTTATTGTGCACCGTCGGAAGGCATGCCTTGAGCGCGCCACACCGTATCAGGTGGGCATAGTGAGTATAGCGAGTATTGTGGGGATATAGAAATGGGGATTACAACCGATCTGTGCAGAGATCTGGAAAAAATAGATTTGAATGAAAAGGATAGAGAACAGCTTCGGACATTGATCATAGACTTCTTCGCTGCGGCTTATGCCGGATACAAGCAGAACCGAGCCATTAATGAGAAGGTTGAAGCCGTGGTGTATCCACAGGGGGGAGTGGAGGAGAGCTATGTACTCTTCCAGGAGAAAAAGTACCCTGTTCGCCTTGCCGCATTCATGAATGCATTCTATGGTCACGGAGCGGAGCTTGATGACGGAAACAAGAAGGCTGCCGGGCATGCGGGTGTTCATTTGATCCCCGCTGTATTCGCCCTGGCAGATCAGCTGGGCAGCAGTAACGAAGATGTGCTGGTTGCTCTGGCCACAGGGTATGAGGCGTATATAAGGATTTCATCAGCGGCGCAGCCTGGGCTGGTAGCCCGTGGCTTCCACTCCACCGGTGTGGCCGGTACTTTAGCTTGCGCAGCCGCATGCGCGAGATTGTATGGATCAGGCGCGCAGGGGATAGAGGACGCTATTGCGCTGGCGACCACAATGACGGGAGGACTCCTTTCCTACGGAGATTCACGACCGGCGATTAAGCCCCTGAACCCTGGGAAGGCCGCTGAGAACGGTGTGTTTGCGGCTATGCTGGCCAATGAGGGGGTGCAGGGGCCTGCCGAGTCGCTGGAAGGACAGAACGGTTGGTTCCATGCCGTGACAGACGAGGTACATGAGGCGTTTTTGAAAAGCTCAGACCATCTCCTCCTCCATGATTGCTACTTCAAGCTCTATCCGTCCTGCCGTCATACGCACTGTGGGATCGATGCGGCTGTAGCGTTGCACGGAAGGGTAGAGCCTTCCCTGATCAAATCCGTAAATGTTCATATCTACCCCAACGCAATAAAGCTGGCAGGGATCAAGATCCCGAAGGATCAGGACGAGACGAAGTTTTCCATCCAATACACGCTGGCTTGCGCGCTTTTGCAGGGCAGTTATGGAATAGCTGATATGGATCCGCCAAAGCTGACGGAAGATGTCCTGGGCCTTATTGAGAAGACGAGCCTGATCCCCGATGCAACGATGGAGGATCGCGCCAGAGGAATCCGAGGAACAAGGGTTGAAGTGATAATGAAGGATGGCCGGCGGGAAGAGGAAACGATTCTCGTTCCAAAGGGCGATCCCGAGAAGCCTCTGACACGAGACGTCATTATCGACAAGCTCAGCGTCTGCGCGCAGGGGCAGGCAACGGAAGAAACGATAATGAAATTGGTAGAAGCGATAGAAAAGATAGAAGGAATATGCCGATTCGAGAATCCAATAAAGTTGATAGGTGCAGCGCTATGAAAAAACCCGTGAACCTGATCCTTGGCACGATGACGTTCGGTGAGTCCGTATTTCAGCCGGAGGTCGGAGCGTTTGTGAACGCGTTCCTGGATGCAGGCTATGATGAACTGGATACCGCCTATGTCTATAACGAAGGGAATTGTGAGAAGTTATTGGGCGAGGCGCTGCCGGGACTGAACCGACCGTTCAAAATCGCCACGAAGGTGAACCCGAGAATCAGCGGAAGGCTGGATGCGGACGCGGCTTATAAACAGCTTCCTGAGAGCCTGGAGAGATTGGGACTGGAATCTGTGGATACCGTATTCCTGCATTTCCCCGATCCCGCGACGCCGGTGGAGGGGGTGCTGGGGGCGATGGCAGACCTTCATGATCGGGGAAAGTTCAGCGAGCTGGGCCTTTCCAACTTCCCGGCGTGGATGGTTGCCGACGCCTGGCACATCTGCGACAGGCACGGCTGGGTGAAGCCCACGGTGTTCGAGGGTATCTATAATCCGTTGACCAGGCGCGCGGAAGCGGAGCTGAACGATTGCCTGAACTATTTCGGCATGCGCTTTTACGCCTACAATCCCCTGTGCGGCGGCCTGCTGACCGGGCGGTATGGCAAATATGAGGACACGCCCACGGACGGACGGTTTACCCATCGCCCCAACTACCGGGGGCGATACTGGAAGAAGCGCTTCTTTGATGGCGTCGAGGTCATCAAGGCGGCGGCAGAGAAGCGCGGGATCGGTCCCGTCGAGGCCACCTACCGCTGGCTGGCTTACCACTCCATGCTGGATGCGGCGCGGGGTGACGCGATACTGATCGGGGCTTCCAAACTGAACCATCTGCTTGGCAACATGGCGGCGGTCAAAGCCGGTCCCCTGCCGGAGGACATTGTGGCCGCGTTTGATGAAGCCTGGGCGCTCACAAAGGGCGACAGCCCGGAATACTTCACGCTGTACAGGGGAAAAGGCTCCGTAGGAGGCGAGAAGAAGTAAGATGTTGGACCAGGAGAAAGTATTTGATTGTCTGGCGCGGCACGGCGTTTCCTATTTTGCGGGCGTGCCGGACAGCTACCTGAACGGCTTCTGCAATTACGCGCTGGCGCATTGTGGCGATCGGAACGTGATCACGGCGAACGAGGGGAACGCCGTGGCTCTGGCGGCCGGCCACTATCTGGCAACGAAAGAGATCCCTCTCGTGTACATGCAGAACAGCGGAGAGGGCAACGCGATCAACCCTTTGGCGTCCCTCGTGGATAAGGACGTCTATGCGGTTCCGATGATCCTTCTGATCGGCTGGCGCGGACAGGGCAATACCGAACCGAACCACCCCCAGCACTGGCGGCAGGGTGAGATCACGGCGTCCGTCCTCGACATCATGCATATCCCGTATTCCATTCTCACGGATGATAACGAGGCGTTCGCAAGGGCTGTAGATAAGGCGGTCACGTACTGCCGTGAGGCGCGCGGCGTCTACGCCTTTATCGCGCCGAAGGGCGTGATGGCTGATCCGGACAAGCCCAACAATGTGGACGCCGCTTACCCCATGAGCCGGGAGGAGGCCATTGAGGTCATTCTCGACCACATGCCGGAGAACACGATTTACAGCGCGACAACGGGACGCGCGACCCGTGAGCTGTTCTTCCTCCGGCAGAAGCGAGGCGAGACGAAGGCGCGCGATTTCCTGAACGTGGGCAGCATGGGGCATGCGTCGTCTGTCGCCCTGGGCATCGCGCTGGCCAGGCCGGACCGCCCCGTGGTCGCGCTGGACGGCGATTCCGCGGCCATGATGCACATGGGCGCCATGACGATGGTGAGCAAGGTGAAGGCGCCGAATTTCCTTCACGTCGTCCTCAACAACGGGGCCCACGAGTCCGTGGGCGGGCAGCCCTCGGCCGGGCACCTGGTGGATTTTACGAAGATCGCGCAGGCGTGCGGCTATGCGACGGTTGGAAAGGCCGTAGAGACCGAGGGTGAGCTGACCGAAGCGATAGAGCAGCTGAAGAACTGCCCAAAGGCCGCGTTCATCGACTGCCGCATACACAAGGGACTGTCTCGAAAGCTGCCCCCGATCGTCTTCGACCACCGGGAAGCCATCGACGCCCTGATCGATGATTTGAACGGGTAGACCCCGATCAAATATCCCCTCCAGCCTGTTGGAGGGCTTAAACCAGGTAATAAGCGCCACACTGTGGCAGGAAGGAATATGTTGAGATGAACAGCATAGAAAAGACGAGAGCGTTTCTGAAGTCTGTTGGCCTTCCCGGGGGCGATGCCTACGACCTGCCGACGTCTGAGAAGCGCTTCAAGGACGGCGGCCAGTACCGGTTTGAGGTGCCCGGCATCCAGGGACCCAAGGTCATGAAGGCGCTGCTGGAGGCCATGGACGGCTATGGCCTTTACCTGCATCGCGTCACCCAGACCCAGGGCATCATGCGTCTGACGGACGAGGAAATCGCAAAGATGGTGGAGCTGGCCCACCAGTGGCAAACCGACCTGATCCTCGCGATCGGGCCTCGCGCGACGACCGATACCTCTGCGTCTGTTCACACGGAGGAAGGCGTCAGGATGGGCTATCGCCTGCGCGGACAGGAGCAGATCGTGCGGGCCATCGAGGACGTGAAGCGGGCGGCCCGGCTCGGCTGCCGCGGATTCCTGGTCTACGATGAAGGCTGCCTGTGGATACTGAATGAGATGCGCAAAGCCGGCGAGATTCCGGAGGATTGCCATTTCAAGATTTCCGCCCACGCGGGGCACGGGAATCCCTGCGCCGCAAAGCTCCTGGAGACGATCGGCGCGGATTCCATCAATCCCGTGCGCGACATCCAGCTCCAGATGCTCTCTGCCATGCGCCAGGCGATTTCTTGCCCCATAGATATTCACACCGAGAATCCGAAGTCAACGGGTGGTTTCATCCGCCACTATGAGGTGCCGGAAATGATCCGCATTGCCGCCCCGATCTATCTGAAGACCGGCGGTTCCGTGGCCGCCACCCACAGCTGGGACAGCACCGAGGACGACGCCCGCAAGCGCGCCAAGCAGTGCAGCCTCGTCAAGCGCATGATCGACGCGTATTACCCGGAGGCCGTTTGGAGCCCGAAGGGGAGCCTGACCCAGGAGACGATGTGAGTCGTTTGCCTGCCCTGACAGGAAAGCGTGCCTGGATCGGGCCGACGGCATGAAACCGTGACAGGCAGACAGCCACGGCAGGGGAAACGAGAGGCGTATCGAATCAGTATTTAGCTATGACTGAATCGTATCTATTCAGTTCGGTAAATCAGAATTTGCATGCCTGAACAGTAACCGAAAGGAAGGACTTGTCATGAGACATCATATGTATAATCCGGACTTCAAATTCATTGTGGAGCCCGAACACTTCAATAAGTACACTGAACGTGAAATGCTGCAGTATTGCCTTGGCGCTACGATGTATATGCCGGGTTTCAAGGATTTTGCGCCGAAGATCCTGTCCAACGCCATGCCTGGACTGACCAGCATGGTGCTGTGCTGCGAGGATGCCTGCCCTGAGGAGCGGGTGCTTGAGGCGGAGGAGAACATTCACAAGCTGCTGGATACGGTTTCCAGCGCTATTGAGAACGGCGAATTGGATGAGGATAAGGTTCCCTTGATTTTCGTCCGCGTTCGCAATCTGGGCCAGTTCAAGCATTTCGGCGCTGGACTGACCAAGCATCAGGTAAAGGTACTTTGCGGCATCAATTTCCCGAAGTTCAATGCCGAGAACGGCTATGAATACTATGCCTACCTCCGCGATTTGAACGAGAAGTTCGGCGAGATCATCTATGGTATGCCGATCATCGAGGACAAGGAGGTCGCCTATAAGGAGTCCCGCATGTACGAGCTGACGGGAATCAAGCGCATTCTCGACAAGTACAAGAATCTGGTGCTGCAGGTTCGCGTCGGCGCGACGGACTTTTCCTCTGTGTTCGGCGTGCGCCGTGGCGTGGGCTATTCGGTGTACGATATAATGACGGTTCGCGAGTGCCTGAACGATATCCTGAATATGTTTGGCCGCGACAATGACTATGTCGTCTCCGGCCCCGTGTGGGAGTATTTCCGCGCGCCGAAGGAGCTCATGTTTGACGAGCTGCCCCACTACGGCATTCAGGACTACCTGACCAGGCATGAATCGATCGTGAACAATGAGATCGACGGCCTGCTGCGCGAGGTCATCCTGGACAAGGCGAACGGCTTTGTGGGCCGCACTGTCATCCATCCCACCCACGTCAAGTTCGTAAATGCCATGATGGCCGTGACCAAGGAAGAATACAACGACGCCTGCCAGATCCTGGGCACCAGCGGCGGCGTGATCAAGGGCTCCGGCGGCAACAAGATGAACGAGATCAAGCCGCACACCAATTGGGCGCGCAAGGTGTACAATCGTGCCCGCGCCTATGGCGTCATCCGGGACGAGAGCGGCCATGTGAAGCTGTTTGCGGTGAACGACTAAAGACGGTAAGAGGGCAAAACAATGGTTCAATTGAGCACGCCGATTTCAGAAGAAGCGGCGGCAAGCCTCCAGGTGGGGGATACCGTCGAGATCAGCGGTTATATCCTCTGTGGCCGTGACGCGGTGCTGCCGAAGGTGCTGAAGATGATCGAGGATGGAACAGTCGCAGAGCTTGGCGTGGATTTGCACGGGCAGGTCATCTTCCACACGGCGGTAAGCCCTGCCGGCGTGGGGCCGACATCCAGCAACAAGCTGGAGATCGAGAGCAGCATTGCGCCGCTGTCCGCCGCCGGGATCAAGCTGCATCTGGGGAAGGGACAGCTGCATCCGAAGACGATAGCCGCTTTGGATCGCTGCAATGCGGTGTACGCCGTGATTCCTCCGGTGACGGCTTTGCTCGGCGCAAAGACGACGGAGCAGAAGGTCGTGGCCTTCCCCGAGCTGGGCATGGAAGCGCTGCACCTGATCAAGGTGGACAAATACCCCGCCATCATCGGCGCGGCGCACGGGAGGAGCATCTATGACCAGGACTTATGAAGCGATCGTCGCGCTCGTGCGGGATACGCTGGTGGACGCCGGAAGTACGTTCCGCGCGGACAAGAAAGCGGCCTATCAAAGGGCGATCGACACAGAACGCAATGAACAGGCCAGGTGGGTGCTGGAGCAGGTTCTCGCCAATGCGGAAGCGGCGGAGCGGGACAAGTCTCCCCTGTGCGACGACTCAGGGATCCCGCATCTTGTCCTCGAGGTCGGTGAGGACTGCGCGGTGACAGGCAGGATGCTGGACGCCATCAGGGAGGGCGTGGCGGAAGGCCTGCGCAAGCTCCCGGGACGGCCTATGGGCATCATGGGGGATGACAGCCATCGAATCGACCAGAGTGGCGGGCTGAACCCGGACAGCGCTGGCGTGGCGCCTGCGCCGATCCTGCTGAGAAGGTGCAAGGACAACGTGATTCGGCTGCACATCCTGATGTTCGGCGGCGGCCCGGCGATCCGGGCAAAGACCTATCGCGTGTTTCACAGGCATAGCACCCAGGTCGTCCTGGACGAGATCGTGGGATGGGCCAGGGAAGGCGTGGCGCAGCTTGGATGTTCTCCCTGCACGCTGGCCGTCGGCGTGGGCCGGAGCCATTTTGAGGCGACTTCCATGATGCTCCAGGCGCAGGTGGACGGGAAGTACGACGAACAATCCGAGATGGAACGGGAGATCACGCGGAGAGTAAACGAAGCGAACATCGGTCCGCTCGGGCTCCGGGGCGATACTTCCGTCATCGCCACCTTCATGAAGGTGGGGCCGCAGAGAGCCTCCGGGGTGCGGATCGTATGCGTCCGCCCCGCCTGCTGCTTCGAGCCGAGAATTGCTACGGTTGAACTGCAGTGAACCGCTTTCGCGTAGAAATCGGGGCGTTTCCCGCCTGAGTTACAATAGGGGCGCCCTATATGGGCATACTGACGCCCGGTCAGTATGAGAACGCGAATTGCGCGCGGCGACGCTGCCGCATGAGATCCGGCAACAAGGATTGCACATCAATTATGCATGTATTGAAAGCCATTACCAGAACCGTCAGCGTCCTCTTGCTGATATTGGCCACCGTGTTCAAGCTGGGCTGGAACGGCGGGGAATTGCACTATTCTGCCACATTGACCAAAAGCGTAACAGAAGCCGGGAATGTGGAACGCATCGATTACCTGGATGACCGGGGCGAGCCAGCGTTTGCCGAAGACCTTCATTATTCAAGCGCCGTAAGCACAAAGGACGACGCCGGCAGGGTCATCTCTGTTTTTTATTTCGATGAAACGGGCAAACCGGCGGTACAGCCGGAGGGTTATTGCGGATTGATAAGGCAGTATGACGCCTTCGGACAGAACAACAGGGTCGTCTATACCGACAGCCAGGGCAATCCCATGATGACGGATTTGGGCTATGCCATGCGGGAATATGTGCGCGACGAAGAAGGCAGGGCCATTGAACACTGGTACCTTGACGCCGATGGGAAACCCGTTGCAAACAGCGATGGCGCCTACGGAAGGCTCAATCTGTACGACGCGCTGGGAAGACGTGTGGCCTCGACGTATGTCGATGGCCAGAAGCGGCCCTACAGGACCGCGCAGGGCTTTGCGACCGTGAAGCGCGAGTTCTACTGGAACGGAGCGCTGAAGCGGGCATTCTATTTTGATGAAGAGGGGAATCCCGCCCCTGCAACAAACGGGCAATACGGTTTCTATTATGAATACGACGACCAGGGCAGGGAAGCCGTGACCACCTTTATCGATTCAGAAGGCCGCCCCATGGTTGCGGGTGCGGGCTATGCGACGGTGAAGCGGGCGTATGATGACGTCAACGGAACGGTCGAAAGGGAGATGTACTATGACGCGGAGGGAAACCCGGCCTGCCTGAAAAAGGGCCAGTACGGCATGAGGTTTGAAGGCATTTACCATATATACCTCGATGCAAACGGGCAGGACAAATTCAGCCCCTATACGGTGATTTACAACAATCCCCTGCTCGTCGTTCTCTTTGGGCTGCTCATCTGCGCGATATCGATGTCGCTGAACAAGAGGGGCAATGCGTTGCTGCTGTCGGGCTATCTGTTTTTCATCCTCTTTATGACCCTCATGAACAGGAACGCGACCGGGACGACGGGCGGGGCTGCATTTCTGTGGTCATACAGAAAGTTTTTCCGGGATGCGTGGCTGAGGCAGGAGATCATAAACAACGTCTGGCTGTTCATCCCATTGGGGACGATATTGTACCGGCTGATGGGATGGACCGGTTTGCTGGCGGCGCTGGGCCTGTCGGCGGCAATCGAGATCATGCAATATACGACCGGATTTGGACTTGCGGAATTTGACGATCTGCTCAGCAACGGCCTCGGCAGCTTCACAGGATGCGGACTGGCCGATCTGGCAGGCCATTGGAGGCGCACCGCGCCACCGAATCCTCCGGACCAGGGCCGGGGGAGGACCGGGGGCGCGGCGTTCCGTCCGTTTTTGTAGAGGTTACTGTAAACATATTTCGCAGGGGCGCTCTCCGAGCGCCCGCGGGCGATTGGAAATCGCCCCTACGGAGGGGCTGGCGGTAAAAGCTGCGCAATGATCTGTAATGGTTACGCAATACTGTTCACATGGATTCCCTCACACCATGGGTTGCCATTTTAACAATAACATGATACAATACAGCAAGGTATATATTTTGATTTGCAGATCAGGCGATGCCAGGGAGGCGGCGATCCCGCCGGCGGCGCCGCCAATGGGAAACGGAGGGAATATTATTGGATAGGGACGAACGTCGAAAGGACCAGGTTCTGTCCGTCGACAGGGACGCGAACATCAATGTCGTCGTCAATCAGCCGTCGGCGGATATTGAAATTGACCTGAAGCGCGTCTTTCATAATTTCAAGCTGAGGACCAGGGCTTATGCGTGGCTGATGATCTTTTGCATCGTCGCCGGCATCGCCGGTTCCCTGGTCCTGCATCAGTTCAACGAAAAGCCGTACAAGGTCTCCTCGGTGGTCACGCTGAAGTACCAGGTTTCCAACCCGGAACTCCTGGAAAACCCCGAGGCGCCGCCGACCATACCTGTGGCAAACCTGACGGCCCCGGATGAGAGCGGCGATTTGGATCTCAACCAGATTACCGGCTCCTATGTGCTGAACAACGCGTTGAACAGCATGGAGCTTTCCCAGCCGGTGACGCTGAGCAGCCTGCGCAGCAACATCAGCATCGACCGCATCCTCACGGAGGACAGCCGGCGCCAGCAGGAAATCGCCGCCAGCATGGTCGAGGACAAGAACAACAACGCCTACAACCAGGTCATGGACATCCAGCTGACCTATGACAACCGCTTCGTGGTTTCCCTGACAAACGGCTTCGGGGAGGAGAATTCCAACAAGAAGTACTACCTGAAGAATGATGAGCTCAAGGAGCTGCTGGACCAGGTCCTGGCCGCCTACAACGACTACCTGGTGATCACCTATGCGGATACCAGGCTGCCGGACGACGAGATTTCCGTCATCGACGTGGAAAACCTGGATCTCCTCGAGAGCCTGGACCTGCTGCGGAACGCGACGAACAACCTCTACGATTACTGCGACAACCAGCCGACGGCCATCAAAAGCTATCGCTCCTGGAGGACCGGCCGTTCCCTGAACGACCTGATGAAGGATCTGCGGACGGCCACCGAGGTCAACGTGGATTACCTCTACTCCTACGCCTATACGAACAGCATCGTCAAGGACAGCAAGTCCATGATCACCAACTACCAGTTCCAGCTGCGCAATGCCCGCACGGAGCTGGACAAGGTCAATGAGAACATCGCCACCACCCAGACGATACTGGACAACTACAAGAACGACGAGATCTTCGTGTCCATGCAGGAGAGCGACACCGCGAAGTCCACGCAGACCACCACCGACTACTACAACGCGAAGGTACTTGAGCAATCGGATAATTACGACCAGGCCGAAAAGCTGGAGGTCAAGATCGTGGATCTCGAGGACAAGCTCGAGAGCCTGAAGGCCAACAATGGGCTGGCCGACACCGAGCAGGCCAGCGAAGAGCTGGCAAGCGCCATCCGGATCTGCCAGAACGCCTATCAGCAGATCAACCTGCAGATGCAGGAAATCATGACCAGCCCCTTCTATACCACCTTCGCGGATCACTCCGTGGCCCAGGGCAAGGACGAGGGCTTGTTTGCCAAGACGGGAAAGCAGATGGCCATCGGCGGCGTGCTGGGCGCGCTCATCGCCCTGGCGCTGTGGTTCATCAGCGCCCTTGCCCCTGAGTTCCGCAGGAAACCGGAAGCGGAGGCAGGCGTGGACGGGGCGCACAGGGAAAAGGAGGCGATTGAGGCATGACTTCCAGCAAATCCCATTGGCTTCGAACGACGATCGTCGTCCTCCTGATCTGCGGCATCGTCGGCCTGGCACTGACTGCCGCGATGTTCTTCGGCAAGCCGGACAAGACCACCGCCAGCGCCAACATACAGTTCACCTTTGAAGGCGCCCCGGAGGGCCTCGCGCCTAATGGCCGACCCTTCAATATCTCTGAAATCGCCTCCGACGAGGTGCTGACCACCGCCCTGCGCGAGGCGGGGCTGGAGGGCACCTATACGCCCGAGCAGCTTCGCGTCTGCTTGACGGCGCGGGGCGTCTTTCCCAAGGACATGGTGGACCAGGTCACCAGCTACGCCTCGCTGCTGGATTTCACCACCAGTCGCTCTACCAACGTGGGCGATTATCACCCCACCGTGTTCGACGTTTCGCTGAGCAGTGACTTTGACAAATCCATCCCCAAGGACAAGCTGGTTGCCCTGATGCAGAACATACTGGTTGCTTTCAGGAATCGCTTCGCGCAGGTTTACGCCAACGGCCTGGAGACCGAGAGCCTGCTGTTTACCCTGGATCAATACGACTATCCCCAGCAGCTGGAGATCCTCCAGAACCATTATGAAATGATCTCTGAATACGCCATGGAGGTTTACGCGTGGAAGCCCATCTTCCGTTGGCAGGGCGTCGGCTTCAACGACATCAGCGTCAGGCTGAACAACCTGATCAACAGCGACATCGGCCGCTTGAACGCCGATTTGACGATGAATGCGCTGACCAAGGATACCATTCGCCTGTTGACCCGGTACCAGTTCGAGATTCGCGACCTGAACAATCAGCTGCAAAAGCAGCGTGAGCACCTGGAGAAGATGGACGCGATCATCGACAAGTACAGCAAGAACGAGATCATCTACCTGAGCACCGCGGATTCGCTGACCAAGATCGACGGCAATTCCTCGGAAACCTATGACGCGCTGGTCGACAGGCGCAAGATGGTCGCCGACGACATCACAGACATCAACTCCAGGATATCCGAATACCAGCTCAAGCTGGCCGACCTGATCGGCGAAGACGCCTTTGCAGATCAGAAGGCGGATGTGGCAAGTGTAGAGGCGGACGCGGCAAGTGTGGAGGCAGACGCGGCAAGCGTAGAGGCGGACGCGGCAAGCGTGGAGGCGGATGCCGGGCAGACCGCCGAAGAAGCCCTGACCGATGTCGTCGAGATGACCGAAGCGGAAATCGCCCAGGCGGCGGAGGATGCCGAACGCGAGACGCAGGCGCAGAAGGACACCCTTGAGAAGAACCTGAGCGCCCTCGTGGAGAAGGGACAGGGCATTCTCAACGATTTCAAGGCGATGCTTGAAGCCTTCAACCAGGAGCAGATCAACGAATTGAACCTCGCAGCCACGTCGGTGCGCTACAATGCCCCGAGGGTTCTGTCCGGAGCCTTTGTGAAGAAGGCCATCATGGTCGCGGGCCCGATTTGTACGCTGGGCTTCCTGGCCTGCATGCTGATGATCTTCATCAGCCGCAAGCGGGAAGGAAGGTTCTGACAGGGGTATTTCCATTCGACCGGGCGATCTTCGGATCGCCCGGTCGCAGTATATAACCGCATGCGCGTGAAGGAGCGGCTTCGCATCGTCAATCCTTACGGATTCCTTTGATTGGATGGATCGGTGCAGTCAGGTAAATACTGATTTGTCGCGCTGCGACAAATCAGTATTTGAGGGGTAAGGGGTTAGGTTTTAGGGGTTAGGGAAAATAGTGGGCACAACCCAAAGCCTTCCCCAGAGGGCAATGTCATCAATTTAACGGTGTGGTCTCCCAAAGCCTTCCCCTTGGAGGGGAAGGTGGCCCGCGTAGCGGGTCGGAAGAGGTGTCCCCACTGGGATAAGATCGTCTATCGGAATAGACGAACGAGGTGTAACGGGGACACCTCTTCAGTCTGCTTCGCAGACAG
>CACWZI010000019.1 GCA_902765305.1 uncultured Eubacteriales bacterium | reverse complement strand
CGATGCCTGAGCACGGTTCCCGGAGCTGGTTTTCTGTTCGGTTTTCATACGAGCAAAGGGAAAACTATTTTGCCCCAAACAGGGAAAACGAGATTGCCCCTTGACAGAACGATCATTCCCACTCGATGCTCGCAGGTGGCTTGGACGTCACGTCCAGCACCACGCGACTGGCATGGGGCACCTCGTTGACGATTCGCTCCGAGACGCGGGCGACCAGGTCATAGGGCAGGCGCGCCCAGTCGGCGGTCATGAAGTCGTCGGTGGTGACGGCGCGCAGGGCGACGGTGTAGTCATAGGTGCGTTCGTCCCCCATCACGCCCACGGAATGCACGCCCGTCAGCACCGTGAAGTACTGGCTGACCCCTAAAGGACTAGCTTCGCGTCGCTGCCCGGCGAGGCCCGCCCCGGCGATCTCCTCCCGGAAGATGGCATCACTCTGCCGAACGATCTGCGCCTTTTCCGGCGTCACCTCGCCGATGATGCGTATGGCCAGGCCGGGGCCGGGAAAGGGCTGCCGCCAGACCAGCTCGCGGGGCAGGCCCAGCGCCTCGCCCAACGCGCGCACCTCGTCCTTGAACAGCATCCTCAGCGGCTCGATCAGTTCGGTAAAGCCCAGCTCCTTCGGCAGGCCGCCCACGTTGTGGTGGCTCTTGATCACCGCGGCGCTGGCGCCCTGACCGCTCTCGATCACGTCCGGGTAGATGGTGCCCTGTGCGAAGTAGTCCAGCCTGCCCAGGTCCTTCGCCGCGTCCTTGAACACCTCGATGAAATCACGCCCGATGATCTTTCGCTTCTGTTCGGGCTCCATGACGCCCTTCAGGTCGTCGAAAAAGCGTTCGGCGGCATCCACGCGGACGAAGCGCACCGGGAACAGTTCGCTGAACACCCGGCATACCTGTTCGCTCTCGCCCTTGCGCAGCAGCCCGTGATCGACGAACACGCAGGTCAGGCGGCTGCCGATGGCCCGGTGGATCAGCGCCGCCGCCACCGAGGAATCCACCCCTCCGGACAGGGCCAGCAGCACCGTGCCGGTATCGCCGACGATATCCCGGATCTGTTCCACGGCGGTTTCGGCATAGGCGTCCATCGTCCAGTCCCCCGCGCAGCCGCAGATACGCAGCACGAAGTTTTCGATGATCCGCCGGCCCTCGTCGGTGTGCGTCACCTCTGGGTGAAACTGCACGCCATAGACGCGCCTGGCATCGTCGGCCATGGCGGCCACGGGGCAATTATCCGTCCCCGCAATCACGCGGAAGCCCGGCGGGCACTGGCTCACCTGCCAGGTGTGGCTCATCCAGCAGGCAGATTCGGGCGACAGGCCCTCCAGCAATCCGGCCCGTTCGTGCATCCGAACCGTCACTCGGCCGTATTCCCGTTCCACTGCGCGCGCCACGCCGCCGCCCAGCAGCGCGGCGGTCAGCTGCATGCCATAGCAAATGCCCAGCACCGGCACGCCGAGTTCGTAGATTGCCGGGTCGCAGCGCGGCGCGTCCGCGTCGGTCACGCTGGCCGGCCCGCCGGAGAGGATGATGCCGGCGGGCCGGCGGGCCTTGATCGATTCCGAGGAAGCGCTCCAGGGCACGACCTCCGAATAGACGCGGCACTCCCGCACGCGCCGGGCGATCAGCTGGGTGTATTGCCCGCCAAAGTCAAGAATAACGATCTCTTGCCGATTTGCCATATACTCGTGCCTCGCTGTTTTTTCTGTGTGCCGGTTAAGAACGCCCCGTTCATTCCTCTTCACTGTAAAAGGGCCCATGAATCGTATTTCGACGTCCCATCTGATTTTCCTGCCTGGCGTCACTGCGCTTCACACAGACTTCAAATTCCGTTGGATTGCTCTGCTTTGTCGATACAATCCCTTTCTGCTGTTGGCGTGTCGGTGTGGCGCCTGTCAGGCGCCGCTACACCAAACATTGGCGCTTCCGGGACTTTTCAGATCGTGGAGGATGTGGTATACTGTGATGGATTTGATCCGGGCGAAGCGGCTTTCGTCTTGAATGACAGATCCCAAGGACGTCATGCAGCGGGGAGGAATGGGCATGAATCGTTTTTCCGGGCGCGTGGCCATTGTCACCGGTGGCGGCACAGGCATCGGGGCGGCCGTGGCCTGCCAGCTGAGCCGGGAAGGCGCAGAGGCGGTCTACATCTGGGGGCGCAGGAAGGCGCCCCTGGAGGCATTGGCCGCACGCATCATGCACTGCGTGCCGATGTCGGTCGACGTCGGAGACGAGGGCGCGGTGCGCGACGCCGTGGAATCGATCGTCAGCCGCCACGGCAGGATCGACCTGCTGGCCAACATGGCGGCGATCAGCGGGCCGTGCGCGCGCGCCGAGGACTATTCTATGGCGGATTTTGAGCGCGTCTATCGCACCAATGTGTTCGGTACCTTCCTGACCATGAAATACTGCCTGCCGCACATGCAGCGCAACGGCAGCGGCGCCATTGTGAATGCGTGCTCCTGTTCGGGCATGCGGGGATATTCCAACGAGATCGGCTACGGCTCCAGCAAATTCGCGGTGCTGGGGCTGACCCAGAACGCGGCCAGTGAAAACGGCAAAAACGGTGTGCGCGTCAACTGCGTCTCGCCGGGATGGGTCGACACCGACATGCTGGACGAGGTGCTGCGGGGATACGAATCCCTGAACGGGATGTCCCCCTGCAAGCACGAGCTGAACCACGGGACCATGGAGCGCCCCGCCAGCCCCGATGAAATCAGCGAAGCGGTATGCTTCCTGCTGTCCGACGCCGCCCGCTACGTCAACGGTGCAAACCTCGTCTGCGACGGAGGAAAGACGCTCCAATAGCCCAGAGCCCGACGGTTTTGAAAGGAGAATATACCATGCTGCCAAAAGACCCGATGATCCTGTTCAGCTTTCTGAATATGAAGCTCCGCGACCAGTACGGATCGCTGGACGCGCTTTGCGACGATATGGAAGCCGACAAGCAGGAACTGCGCCCTAAAGGACTAGCTTCGCGTCGCCCTAAAGGACTAGCTTCGCGTCGCCCTAAAGGACTAGCTTCGCGTCGCCCTAAAGGACTAGCTTCGCGTCGCTGCACTCGATCCATCGGTTCAACCGTGTCCGCCCAAAGACCAGGTATTCGGCGTACAGGCAGACGGGGACCGCAGCAAAGATGTCCACGACGGAATGCTGCTTGACGAAGGCGGTGGACAGGGAGATGGCCACGGCAGAGAGGACCATGAAGGCCTTCAATGGCCCGCTGCTCTGACGCCTGTGGCACCAGACGGAGGCGATTCCCACGGAATAGGCCACGTGCAGGGACGGACACACCCCCGTGGGGGTATCGAAGGCATAGATGAACGCCGCCAGGCGGGTCAGCAGGTTGTCCCGCTCAAAGCTGTCCGGGCGCATGAGCTGGACGCTGGGAAACAGTATGTACACCACCATTGCCACGAGCTGCGTGATCATGATGTAGATCTGCAGGCGCTTGAAGCTGAGTATGTCGTACAGCAGGAAATACAGCAGCGATCCCGCCAGCAGCGCATACCAGTAGCAGTAGAAGATCAAAAAGCCCTCCCTGAAGGGAATCAGGTCGTCCAGGGCGCAGTGGATGACGTGACAGCGCTCCAGCGGTATAAAATTCTCCGTGATGAAGTAGAGCGCAAGGTAGACGAGCCATCCGCCCAGCAGGCGGAGGTGGACAAAGCGGGGATCATTCAACCGCCCGAGGCGGAATTGGCGATAATCAACGACTGGACGCTTCATGAGCTGTCTATTCCCCGGCAGGGGCACCTTTCATCGAATCTGTTGAAATATAGCTGCTTTTGGGCAGGTTCGGGTACGGTACAGCCACATGGGGTGGCAACGCGAGCGCCAGGTCCGTGACGGCATCCATCAGCGCATCACAGACGCGATGAGCCTCCTTGCCGGGATCGGCCGCCGGGTCGTAGGCGATGGGATCGCCGAAGCACACCCTGCGCAGCCTCGGGGCGACATACATCGGCACAAAGTCGATGCCCTCACCCGTTCGCCGGGAATACAGCCGCGCCAGGTTGACAAATCCCTCCTGGAATTCCCAGACGAGGCCGTTGCGGTAAACCTCATGCTCGGGAAAGATGACGACGCTCGCGCCTTCCTTCAAGCGCTCCAGCGATTCGCGCATCGTGTTAAGCACGCGGCTGTCCCTGTAAACGCCGATCGTATGGGCGTTCTTCAGCACGCAGACGATCACGGGCGCTCCCACGAAGGAGAGGAGCCGGTAAAACCAGCGGCACCATCCCGGCTTTTTTGACCAGAAGTCCCGGAAGGCATAGTCGGGGACCTCCTTCAGGTGCATCATTTCGGCGATGCACCAGATCGCGCGCTTGCGGGGAAGATACAGCTCCATGTAGATCGGACCGTAGGCCTGGGCGTGATTCCCAACGATGATGCAGGGCCTGTCGGCGGGCAGCTTCTCCAGGCCTGTGAATTCCGGCGCGGGGAAGAGCCGCCGCACCACGGCGCACACCGCGCGATAGACATACCATGATAGTTGCTTCATTGGCTTCATACCGGGCGCTGTGCAGGATCCTTGGCGGCCCGGGGCTTCGGTTCGTGGTATTCATAGCCCTGGTCGAAGGTCACCTCGTCCGGGGGCAGCTCCAGCAGCTCCGGGTGGCTCAGGTAGCGCCGGATGTCCTTCAGAAAGCGGGCGTAGTGCGCGCCGGAGCAGACGCGCTCGTCGATGGTGATGCCGATGGGCAGATAGCGCTTCATTCGCGTCCGGCCCCCTTCCACCACGGCGCTCCGCTCCTCCACGCCCATACCGGCGAACATGCCCACATTGCCCCAGTTGTACAGGTGGTGGTTGACATCCTGAAGCTGGAGGGAGGCCATGTTCGTGATGTACAGTCCCACGTAAAAGGGCAGCTCCTCCATCAGCACGCTGGGCGCAAGGCCGTAGCGGTCCAGGAAGCGGACCAGCGCAACGACGACGGTGGCCAGCCCTGGCACGGCGAACAGGAAGCCGAGCAGCTTGTCTACAAACCCCGGCGGCTGGTCGATCCGGTTGGCCGCCACGGCGGCCTCCATGCGGTCGCGCACGTCGTAGACGGTATCCGTCAGGTCGAACTTGATTTTCACCACCGCCTCGCCCTTGTCGATGTCGTGGGGATCCTTCAAAATCGTAAAGGCGCAGGAGCAGTTGTTTCGGGCAAACAGCTGCTTGTTCATGATGAAGCGGTTGACCTGGGGATTGCGGCTGATGGCCCGCACGTAGGCGGCCGCGATGATCTGCATGTACGAGATCTGTTCGCCCTTTTCCAGCCGCTGCCGCCGGATGAAATCCAGCAGCACCTCCAGGTCCGCCCGGTGCTTCAGGAACACCTGGGCATCGCAGCGCATCGGCATGGTATAAGGCGTGATCCGCATGATCGGATCGATCCCCCTGACTCGCCTTCCGTCCGGCCTTCTTCCAAACATATAAACACCCCGCTGATCAGAATAATGGTTGTGATGCCGTCAACCCATGTCCGTGAGCTTCAGGCGCCTGACCTTGCGCAGCACGATGACGTTGATGACAATCGTGAAGAACGCCGTGATCACCACGCCGTAAGCCCACGCAGGCAGGCAGACGCTGCGATTGTACTGTACAAATACCGTTTCCAGCGCGCGGGTGATCCTGTAGGCGATCATCGCGCCCATGGCGACGCCGGCTATAATGCCGGTCGCCGTCGTGAGCACCGTCTCCCGCGTGACATAGGCGATGACCTCCCTGACGGTAAAGCCGTTGATGCGCATGATCGTCAATTCCCGCTTCTTCTGGAGTATGTAGGTATTGGTGAGGTTCGTCAGCACCACGCCGGCCATGACCGCCGCCATGAAGATGAACAGCGCGACGATGGCGGTGACCAGCGTGGAGGTCGAAGCGAACAGCGCCTTGTCGGAATCCGAGCGGCTATAGCTCTCAAAGCCGGCGATCTTCGTCAGATCCGCCTGCAGCTTTGCCTCGTCCGCCCCGTTCAGGCGGATGTAGAACTGGTTGTTCACGCAGTCCTCATCGAACAGCTCCCGGTAATACGCCCGGCTCATCACCATGACGCGGCCGATATAGTTATCGAATATCCCCGCCACGCGAACCTTGGCCCGCTGGTAAGCGCCGACGGTGAGCTCCAGCTCGCTGCCCACCTCCAGGTCATAGCTCTCGGCTGTGCGCTTCTGGATCAGTATGCCGTTGTCCGAGGGCGCCAGGGGTTTGTTCGTCTTCCAGTCCAGCAGATGATAGAAGTCGCTGATCTGGGAGATGTCGCCGCAGAGCAGCTCGCCCACCAGTATATCCTTGATCCTGAAGGTCACCACTCCGTCAAAGAACTGCGTATATTCGATCCCATCGCCGTCCAGCAGCGATTTGATCTGCCCGGCGGCATCCGCCGAGGTATCGACGTCATATTTGATGCGTCCGTCGTAATTCACGACCTTGTCATACTGCTTCTGCAGCGCGCCCTCCACCGCGGATTTCAGCGTAAAGCCGATGACCACCAGCGCGCAGCAGCCCGCCACGCTCACGATCGTCACGATGACGCGCCTGAGATCCGACCTGATGTTCAGCAGGATCAGCCTTGAATACAGCGACAGGATGTGCTTGCCGCCCCCGGCCTTCTTCCTTCCGGCGGGCACCTTCGGCTGCATCAGCTGGATGGCCGTGGAGCGCATCAGCTTTGTGCAGGCGAACCAGGTCGCGGCCAGCGACAGCAGACCGCCCGCCCCCAGCGCGACGAGGGTCGGCGCGACGATCAGCGCCGGCTTCGTCGTGTCGAAGGTGTAAAAGGAGCCGGCGCTCTTCAGCACATAGACCTCCATCAGGAAGCGAGCCGTCAGGATGCCCAGGGCGGTGCCCAGCAACGTGCCGGTCATGCCGAACATCAGGTACTTGGCGAATATCTCACGGTTGTAAAGGCCCAGCGCCTTTCCCGCGCCCACCAGGTTGCGCTGCTCGTCGATCATCTTGCTGATGGTCGCGTAGATGACCAGCGCGCCCACCAGAACGAACATCAGCGCGAAGGTCATTTCCAGACTGGCGAGGTTGCTGCTGCCCAGCAGCAGCTGCACAAAGCTGGAATTCCCCCGGCAGTCCATGATGACCCACCGGGCCTCCGGCAGCTTTTCCACCTGTCTTTGCGCTTCGCTCTGCTTTTGCACGCCGTCCTGGTAGAGGGCGAGGTTCTCCTCGTACTTGGCCTCTCCCTCCTGGAGCTGCTGCATGCCCTCATCCCGCTTTTGCTTTGCCTCGCTCAGCTTTGAGGCGCCCTCCCTGAACTGATCGACGCCCTCTTTGTACTGCTGCAGGCTCTGCTCATACTTCTCCTTGCCCGCATTGTACGCCTCCATGCCCTGCTCGTAATCCTGCTTGCCCTTATTGTACGTCTCTACCCCCTTGCGATACTGCGCCTCACGCTTCAGATATTCGGCGTGAGTGCTGTCCCAGGTCTTCGCCATGCTCTGGAGCATGGTGTAACCGGTGGTTTTCGAGCTCAGGTAGTCTGTGAGATACGACTTGACCACCTCTATGTCGTATTCCCGCTCCGGTTCAACGTCCGGGCCGAAATCCAGCTCCGAGAGGTCGCTCAAATCAGCCAGGTCGTCCAGGTCGTCCAGGTTATCAAGGCTGTCCAGGTCGATGATGTCATCCAACGCTGGGATATCGTCCAGTTCCATGCCGTCGTCCACAGCGACGATGTCGCCCTGCGCATCGCCGATCTCCATCCCTTCGATGAAATCCGGCGCTTCAGCGTCCTCCAGCTCCAGGGCGATTTCCGATTCCGTGTCGGAAGCCACCGCTATGGCCAGATTCAGCAGGAGCGCCCCAAGGAGGAGCACGATGACGAGGCGACTGGCTTTGCCGCAACGCATCAGCTTCCGCCCCCCGTCAATCCGATGTAAAGAAGGATCATTGCCTCGTCAGAGATGAGGCCGGAATCCAGCAGGGCCCTGACGTTTGTCTTCAGTGACTTTTTGAGGTCGAATTTCAATGAATCGGCAATATCGATCTTCATGGCGGTGACGTTTGAGCTGTCGATGTTCACACTGCGGCGCGAGCTCCAATGTATATCCTCGCCCGCGCTGCCAAGTGCGTCGCGAAGTGAATTGCGGAGACTCTCGACGGCGTCCTCCTTCATGTTCCAGGAATCGATCAGCGCCTTCCGGGTCCTGTCAAGCTGCTCCCGCCCGATATTCAGCACGCTGCTTCCCATGCTCAGCTCCACCTCTGCCTGCGCCAGCTTGACCTCGCCCTCCGCCAGCTTGTCACGACCGGCTATCAGCTCTGTCTGCGCGGTCATCAGCTGGCCCTGGCCGTCGATGAGCTTTGCCTCGTTTTCACTGATCTGCTTATTGCCCTCCTCCAGCTGGCTCCACCCCTCGTCCAACTCTTCGCGTCCCTTCTGGAGCGTTTCGTGGGCTTCGTCCAGCTTTGTCTGGGCTTCGTCCAGCTGGGATTGCGCCTGGCTGTGCACCTCCCTGTCCCGTATCGCCGCGCGACGGTCGCCCACCTCCTCCATTCTCTGAGACACCGCGCCGACGATCGCTTCATACCCTTTGCTGAAGCGGTCGATGCCCTCGGGCTTGTCGACGACGACCTCCATCTTCATGAAGCCGTCTTTCAGGGACTCCATGTCAAAGGCGGTCTTTTCCACCATGACGTAGAGCGTATCCGGTATGCTTACGCTGGTGTGATCCGGGTGATTGGCAATGCCCACGACTGTGAAGCGATTGTTCTTCAGAAATGGGGCCGCCTCGCCCTTCGCGTTCTGCGCCACCACAGCGTCGCCCATGCCCCAGCCCATGTTTTGGGCAAGCCTCTGCTCCACGACGCACTCCTCCGCCGTTTGAGGCATGCGGCCTTCGATCAATTGAGGTTGATTCACCCTGTCCGTCAGGGAAATGACGCTGATATCCTGCCGCTTGTCCCCGGAGGAGGCCTTCGCTCCGGTCTGCCATACGGGCTCCGCGTCCCTGACGCCCTCCACGTCCATTACCGCGTCAAGATCCTCCTGGTAAAACACGTTGGTGGACATGATCTCCAGATCGCGGTAGTTGACGGCATTATACATGGCGGAACCGTTCTTGCGCAGAGCGCCGTCGGAATAATTGATGCCCAGGAAGGTCGCCACGCCGAGAAAGGCGATGACAATGACCGATAGATAGGACACCTTCTGCTTCCATATGTTTCGCAGGGCGTCCTTCAGTTGCGTCCTTTTCATGGTCCGTTACCACACCAGTTCTTCCGCGTGAAGCGGATGCATGTTCCTCTTGATGCTGGATATTTTGCCGTTGCGCAGCTTGACCACCCGATCCGCCATCTTGGCGATCTCGGCGTTGTGGGTGACCATCATCACCGTCGTGCCCTGGTTCTTTACGATGTCCTCGATGACGGACAGCACCTCGATGCTGGTGGTATAATCCAGCGCTGCCGTCGGTTCGTCAGCCAGGATCAGCTTCGGGTTCTTGACGATGGCGCGGGCGATGGACACCCGCTGCTGCTGGCCGCCGGAAAGCTGCCCGGGGTAATTATCCGCCCGATCGGACAGCTTGACCTTGGCGATGGCTTCGCTGGGAGACATCGGATACTGCACCAGCTCCGCGATAAACTGCACATTCTCAAGGGCTGTCAGGTTGGGCATCAGGTTATAGGCCTGGAAGATAAAGCCCACATATTCCCGCCTGAACCGGGTCAGCTCCGCGTCCGTGGGATGGGAAAAGTCCTTCCCCTCGATCATCAGCGTGCCCCCCGTGAGGAAATCCATGCCGCCGACGATGTTCATCATGGTGGTCTTGCCGCAGCCGGACTCGCCCAGTATGATGACAAACTCGTTTTTGTAGATTTCGAGGTTGATCCCCTTCAGTACCTTCAGCACCTCACCGCCGGAGGGAAATTCCTTCGTCACATCCCTGAGGACGGCGAGGACCTCCTTATTCTCCTTCAGATTGACCTTCAGGCCCTTTTCATCGATGGTCATGGCGGCCAGGGCGGCCATTTGCTCGCAGAACTGCAGGTCCACATCGTCGTAGACGCCGCCATCCGCTCTGTTGACCAGCTGAACGCATCCGATCACCTCATGCAGGTCGTTCAGCGGCACGCAGACCATGGTCCTGGTCACGACGCCGTTGTCGTCGAATACCGAGCCGTCGAATTGCGCCTCGCTCCCGCTGTCCTTCACCAGCACGGATCGACCCGTCTTGGTGACCACCCCTTCGATGCCCAGCCCGTTTTCGATGGTGACATCAGACAGATCCACGGGCCCGATGTGAAAAACACAGGTCAGCCGGTCGGTCTCCTTGTCCAACAGCCAGATCGCCCCTGCTTCGCTTTTCAGTGTATTGAAGAGGATCTCCAGGCTTCCTGACAAAGCGCTCTCGATGTTATCTTCCTCCAAAAGCTGCTCCATGATCATCCAGGTAGCCTTTGTATAGCGCTTTTCTACAGCCACGCAAATCACTCCTTTCAGGCGGCGTCCATACTGCTTTGCAGAGTGAATGCGCCGCAACCGCAATGTACCATCGGCAGGGAACGGATTAAACTACTCTCAACTATATATTATACCGCTCTTCTCGCATTCTGCAACAGGTGATTTGGGAATAATTCTAAAAAAACATGTCATTCCGATCACGATTTGCCATATAAACCGCATTGACGCCCGCTCGCCATCCCTTTGACATAATTTGTACAAAAACCGATTGACCTTGAAGCCTGAAGCGATTACAATATAGTGGCGAATGACGAGAAACGGAGGTTATTCAATGCTATTCACGAACGAAAGCGGCGCGCTGATCGCCCGGCGCATGGGCGAAACGCTGCGCATCGAGCCCTGGGGGAAGGATTCCCTGCGCTTCCGCGCCACCATGCAGCCCGCCATCGAAGGTGTGAACTGGGCGCTGTCCGAGCCGATCGGGGCCATCGAAGCGAAGATCGAGATCGGGGAGGAACCCCATTGGGTCGGGGACGGCACCGTGGACACCCGCCCCATCGCTTCCATCACCAACGGACGCATACGGGCCGTGGTGAACTTCGCCGGCGTCATCTCCGTCTACCGGGACGACCGGCTGATCCTGCGCGAGTACTACCGCGCCTACGAGGGCACGCTGTCCCGGGGCAGCCGCTGCCTGAAGGTGGTGAACCGGGAATGGAAGGGCAACATCGGCGGCAGCGAATACGCTCTGACCGTGCGCTTCGATCCCAACGACGGCGAAAGGCTCTACGGCATGGGCCAGTACCAGCAGCCCTACCTGGACCTGAAGGGCTGCACCCTCGAGCTCGCCCAGCGCAACAGCCAGATCAGCGTGCCCTTCACGGTATCCAGCCTCGGCTACGGCCTGCTGTGGAACAATCCCGCCGTGGGCCGGGTCACCTTCGGCAGGAACCTGACCGAGTGGACCGCCCGGGCGACCCGCCAGATGGATTACTGGATCACCGTCGCGGACGCGCCGAAGCAGCTTCTGGAAAACTACACCGCCGTCACCGGCCGCGCGGGGATGTTCCCGGAGGAATTGATGGGCCTGTGGCAGTGCAAGCTCAGGTACCGCACCCAGGCGGAGGTGCTCTCCGTGGCCCGGCGCTACCGGCAGGAGGGCATCAAGATCGACATGATCGTGATCGACTTTTTCCACTGGACGGTACAGGGCGACTGGAAATTCGACCCAACCTATTGGCCGGATCCCAGGGCCATGGTGGAGGAGCTGCACGCCATGGGAATCCGGGTGATCGTCTCCATCTGGCCCAGCGTGGATCGCAGGAGCGAACACTTCGAAGAGATGCTGGAGCGCGGGCTGCTGATCCGCACCGAACGGGGCGCGGTGCAGACCTACGACTATCAGGGCGACTGCGTGGAGATCGACGTGTTCAACCCCGAGGCCCGGGAATACGTCTGGCAGGTTTGCAAAAAGAACTATCTCGATCTCGGCATCGACGCCTTCTGGCTGGACAATTCCGAGCCGGACTACGGCGTTTACGACTTCGATCACTACCGCTACGCCATCGGCCCGGCGCTGACCTGCTCCAACCTGTATCCCCAGCTGTACAGCCGCATCTTCTACGACGCCATGAAGGACAGCGGCGACGTGGTGAACCTGCTCCGCTGCGGCTGGGCCGGCAGCCAGAAGTACGGCAACGTGATTTGGTCGGGCGACGTACCCAGCACCTTTGAAGCCTTTCGGGACCAGCTGCAGTGCGGGCTCAACATGGGCCTTGCGGGCATACCCTGGTGGACGACGGACGTGGGCGGCTTCATGACGGACGATGTGAACGACCCGGATTTCCGCCAGCTGCTGATCCGCTGGTACCAGTTCGCGGTATACTCCCCCGTCCTGCGCATGCACGGCGACCGCGGCCCCTACAACATTCCCCCGCTGGACGATCGTGACTGGGGCGGCGGCTACCTGCACACCGGCCAGCCCAACGAGCTGTGGAGCTACGGCGAGGCAAATTACGCCATCCTGTGCAAATACTACGACATCCGCCTGTCCCTGCACGACTACATCCGAGACCTCTACGCCGAGGCCCATGAAAACGGCTCCCCGCTGCTGAGGGCCATGTTCTACGAGTTCCCGGAGGATGCGCGCTGCTGGGCGATTGAAGACCAGTACATGTTCGGCAGCCGGTACCTGGTGGCCCCGGTATTTGAGCTGAACCGGTTCGAGCGCGCGGTCTACCTGCCCGCCGGGCAGTGGAAGCTGACGGCCACCGGCGAGGTTTACGAGGGCGGACGGACGGTCTGCGTGGCCGCGCCCATCGATTATATGCCGGTATTTGAGCGCATCGCCTGACGGAGTCCTGCGACCACCAGCCCTTTATCGCGAGGGGCAAGCTCGTCCTCGTCTTCTGCGCCGATTGCCTGAAGTGGTACCGGGCCTTTTGCGACGTCGGCTGCGCGCCCCGCAGGCCCGGTCCCGGCGATCTGCTGCTGGCCGTGGACGACGCGCTGATCGCGGCCCAGAACGCCGTCGTGGCCGCCGAGTCCTTCGGCATCGGCTCCTGCTACATCGGCGATATCATGGAGAATTGCCAGGCCCAGCGGGAGATACTGGGGCTGCCCGATCTCGTATTCCCCGCGGCCCTGCTCGTCTTCGGGTACCCGACCGAGCAGCAGAAGCAGCGCCCAAAGCCGGAACGGGTGGACATGCGCTTCATCGTGCATGAAAACCGCTATCAGACGCCCGACGAAGCCCGGCTGCGTCAGATGTTCGCCGCCAGGGCACCGGAGGGGCAGTACGCCGAATGGATGGCCGCCTTCTGCAACAGAAAGTACAACTCCGACTTCGCCCGTGAAATGAGCAGGTCTGTCGGAGAATACCTGAAGCAGTATGCATCGGAGTGACGGCGCCGCCGCTGTGGCTCGTGCGAGGTCACCCATTCCATATCCACAACAGCATCGGTCCCAAACAAATACCATGCCGGCTTTGCCGACATGGTATTTGTTTGGGACTGCGACAACGTCGCGCTGCGCTTCCAGGCTTGCGCTTTCCGTCCGGTTATGCCGCGGGCGTCAGCGCCGCGTCCGCGCCGTACTGCGCCTCCAGCGCATCGTAGGCTGCGATGGCGCCATCCAGCAGCGCCAGCAGGTCCGCCTCCGCGATCATGCCGTCCCCGTTCTCCGCCACGCCGTCAAAATGCAGCGGGTAGCGCACCGGCGGGTTGTCCAGGGACAGCTCGGCAAGGCTGCGCAGCTGGTCCGTGCTCTGGTAGATGAGCTCGACCGTCCAATACGCCTCTCCGTTGCCGTCCACCCAGCGGGAGAACGCCAGCTTCGCGCCGATGGGCGTGTGCTGCTCCACGGTGTCGGGCAGCAGGTAGTCCTCAACCCCCAGTGCGGAAAGCACGCTGGCCAGGTTGGAATCGTGGCCGCAGAGGAAGCTGAACTGCCGTCCGTCCTGAGCCAACTCGCTGCGGATCTCCTGAAGCAGCGGATGGGCGGCGTTGACGGCGATCAGCGGCGTGCCGAACAGCATGTCCGTGTAGGTATCCACGATGGTGTGCAGCTTGCGCCAGTCCTCGACGGTCAGGTCGTGGCCGAAGGCCGCCGCCCTGTCGTCCGCCATCTCGTAGAACTGGAAGGTCAGCGCGTCCGCCACGGAGGTGGCTGTCTTGATGGGGCCGGTCATGCCGGCCTCCTTGCCCTGCTCCAGTATGACGGTGGAATCGTCCTCCAGGAGGTTGCCGTAGGTGCCGGCCCTGTAGGCTTCGCTCTGTTCCATGTCGGTCACGTCCATCAGCAGTCCGATGGCGTCCATCAGGCCCGCGTGGATGCCCTTCATGCCGGCCACGCCGCCCTTTTCGGCGATCTGATCCTGCACCGCCTGCGTGTAGGCCTCGGAGATGTAGGTCAGCGCGGGGTTGAATATCGGGTCCATGGTATTGTATTCCGCGTGCATCTCCACCGGCGCCACCGCCACCGGCAGCAGGCCCGCAGAGAAGTAGCGGGCGGTGGCCTGGGTGCGCTGCTTGGCGTTGGCGTAGAACCGCACCGCGCCTTCTTCCGGATGATAATTCTCGGGGAACAGGCCCTCCTTTTCCAGCCACAGCCGGATATACTGGCCCATGCGCGTCTCCAGCATCGCGCCCCGCAGGCTCAGCTCGCTGGGATTGCTGGTCCACTGGAACCACTCGTGGGTCGTGATGTCCCCCAGCAGCGAGCCGCTGCCGGACAGCGGCGAACGGATGTTGTGGCGGCTCAGCATCACCATCCTGTCGAGGGCATAGCCCGCGTCGTCGCTGGCGTCGGCGGCCACAGGATCGTCCGCGTAGTCCTCCAGCCAGTGGAAGCTGCCGGTCCTTTTGACGTTCTCGCCGTAGATGGTCTTCCAGTCGTCCCGCATGGAGATCACGTTGAAGCCCATGCCCTCCCACTTCTCACGCAGCGCAGGGCCTTTCTCGGATTTGCCGTATTCGCGCACGTCGTCGTCGGCGATCAGCTGGAAGGCGGCGCTCCTGTAGCGGTTGTTGTGCAGGGCGTAGTTGTGCATGCTGACGTCGCCGGAGCTGTTGCCGAAGGAGAGCACCGGCTGCCTGCCGATCTCCTGGGCGATCTGCACCACCTTGTTGGTCTTCAGATCCTTGATGATCAGCCGGTCCGTGCGCACCAGCGTATCCTTGTCGGTAAACTCATACTCGATGCCGTCCGTGTCGCCCTGGTCCTTCGCCATCAGCGCGGTATCGGAGCCGATGATGTTCTCGGGGGGAATGCCCAGTATGTCCTCGGCGAAGGCGCGATAGATAAAGCGGTCGCTGCCCGTGACCACATAGCACTTGAAGCCGTTGGCCCGGAGGTACTTCACCACCTGGGCCATGGGCCGGTAGTAGGCCTCGCCGTAGGTCATGCCCTCGAAGCCGTCCGCCTCGTGGGCCAGGACGCCCTTGACGAAGTCGGCATACTCGTCCAGCGTCATGCCGGCGAAGGCCCTGGCCTGGTGGTAGGAGAATTCGTAATCGTAATCAGCCGGGAAGGACTTGTCCGGCGCGTGGTCCCGGGACATTCGGCCGAATTCCAGCATCTCCGCGTCCGGCTGATAGGTCGGATCCCGAAGGATGCGCTCCACAAGCAGCACCACCTCGAGGTAGGTCGGGAACAGCTCGCCCATCAGCGTGCCGTCCATGTCGAAGGTGGCAATGCGGCTCTCTGGCGGGATGTACTCCGGGGATACCTCGTCCGTCACCGCCTCCACATAGTCGGTCAGCGCTTTCAGTGACGCGGCCTCCGCGTTCCACAGGGAAAACGGCGCCTCCGACGCCTCCGCGAAGGCGAGGCCGTTGACGGCTGTGAGCGCCAGCAGGACGGCCAGGAAAAGCGACACACCGCGCTTCAGGTTCTTCATCATATCTACCTCCCTTGAACAATTGTTATGTCGGCATTGTAGCATTATATTATGGTATTTATGTTAAATTATCCCCCTGAAATACAAAATTCAGGGGGATAACCGTTGATATCAAGTTCTTGCGCACGCGCTCACTTCGACTGTTCAAACAGCCAGTCGCGCACGGCCTCCAGCTTATAGGCGTAGTCGAAGGAGGTCATGTGCTCACCCGCGCCACCGCCGCCCGTGCTGCCGTCCGTCGTGGTGGAGCCCAGCGTGAATGTGATGAAGTTGGCGCTGTTGCCCTCGGCCAGCATATTGGCGACCGCGGCGTTCTGGGTGTCGGCGTCATACTGGGCACTCCACTCGCTGTGGCTGTAGGCCGCGTCGTCGGCTTCAAATACCTCGATCAACCCGGCCTGCCCGGCGGAGGCCTTCGGGTCGCCCGCCGAAACGACATAGAAGAAGCGATCGCCCTCCAGCGCGTTCAGTATGCTGTTGTCCCACTGGCTGCCCACGAACAGCGACGCCGCGAACAGGTCGGGATAGGTGACATTGAGGTAGAACGAGGTCATGCCTCCCATCGACTGGCCCGTAGTGTACAGGCGATTGGTGTCGATGCTGTATTGCTCCGCCAACGATTGGATGAGCCGCACGGCCACCTCGATCTGGCTTGAGTGATTGAAGTCGTCGTCCACCACGGTCTCGGTAAACACCGGCACCACCACGAAGGCGGGGTGCTTGGCCTGCTCTTCCTCCGTAGCCCAGATCAGGCCGCCCCACCCCTGGGTCAGCACATAGTCGGCGTCCCTGCCCACCACGCTGGAATCCGGAATGAACTGGATCAACGGATAGCTCCGGGTCTCGTCATAGTCTTCCGGGATGTACAGCTGGTATTGCAGCGTCGTGCCGGTTTCGGCGTCCTCATAGATCAGCAACTGAAACTTCGGCGCGACTTCGGCGATCATCGCCTGGAGCGCTTCGTCGGAGGACTTGTCCGCCTGTCCGCCGCCCATGCGGCCTCCGCCGCCGTTGGGGCCGCCCGCCCCGCGTTCGCCGTTGGGGCCGCCGCCGAAGCCGCCGCGCGGCCCTTCGCCCTCGGTCAACGCCGCCATTCCCATCGCTACCATTGCAACCACAAGCACCATGCAAAACAAACGCTTCATTTTCCCTTACCTCCATCGAAGTATCCGGACTTACGCTTGCGCCGCACGATACCCCGCTTGTATTCGCAGGCTCTCTTTCCTGCTGTGACGTCAGTATAGTCGGGCATCCTTAAGCCAAGCTAAAGCATCATTGTATCGTTTGTCAAAGTTACATAAATATTCATTATTGACATAAATTAGAAATGGTGATACAATAATTTTGTAACAAGCGTGGCAGGTTTGCGACCTGCCGCGTCAGTTCGTGCAGGGCCGTCGCGCAGACAGCGGATATGCGTGTTCCCGGCCGTGCATCCGGGTTCAACCATTCAAAAGAGGATTTTTACGAGGAGGGACATCCCCCCGCCGAACCCGCAATGCAGTTCGGCAGGGGGGATTCTTATGCGCACACCTGCGCATGGCCCGTCATGCCATCCGCTTCACGATGGTCATTTCCACCGTCCGGCCCAGGATGCTCACCTTCACGTCGTCCGCCACGCGGGATACGACCGACTTTTCCAGCTCGTCCCATGCCTCCTGGCTGCCCTCGGCGTTCTGTTCCCGGTACTGCCTGAGCTGCTCGCGGTAATCCTCCATGGACCACTGATAGCTGCCGTACATCTGCGGCGCGCCGCCGGCGCGCTTCACGAGCGGGTATTCGTGACCGGCGTTGACGCAGGTCAGCGCCACAGCGATCAGCGGCAGCAAAAAGAAGAGCCGCGCCACGCGCTTGATCTTATCCGGGCCGTCGTAACGCATGAAGTCCTGGGTCAGCGGCGGCAGCACCACCAGCACCGGGGCCAGGGCCAGCGGAAACAGTGCGCCCCGGCGATAGACGCCCTGGGCATCCACGCTGAACAGCAGCGGCACAAAGAAATTCACCCCCAGCGCCGCTTCGATCAGTATGGACAGCCAGGACAGTATGCGGTTTAAGGAAATACCGCACAATACGGCGGCACATCTGGCGGTGCCTTTTCCACCAGTCATCTGATGCCGTTTTCTTGATTTACCTGGCGGTAAATCAAGGGAAATCACCGCGGAAATGCAGGCAAAGACGCCGTAACTGCAACGGAGTTTCCAGCCAATTGCGCTTCAGGCATTTTAGAAACACACTCTAACGTCACCCGCCTGAGCATCGCCCTTCCTGATGGCATCCGTCCCGGCATCATGCAGCTTTTTGATTTTCGATATCCCGGAGAAAATGCTCATTGCCCGTTCCTCCCGTCAGAAGGTCAGCGATTCCACGAAGCACAGAAGCTCCGAAACCCACCGGCGACTGCTCTCACAGGCCCCGCGGCCAAAGCGGCTGCCTATCTGCCCTTTGCGCAGTACGCAGCCCATAATGAATATAACGGCCAGGGGCGGCAGGTTGCGCCGCCCCCTTTGAATATCGGCATGCTATTTCTTCTTTGACATGTGCTTTACGGTGTAGATCGCCAGCGCGATGGAGAATACCAGGCCCGCCGCGGCGACCAGGGGCTGGCCGTCCGGGGTCTTGGGATTGATGTCCGCCGTGGACAGTATCGCCGAGCCCAAGAACAGCACGCAGGCGAACAGCGCCAGCACGATGCTCTTTGCCGTGTCCCCCAGGCTCTTCAGAATCTCCTCGTAGCCCGTCAGCTCGAAGTTCAGCTTCAGCCTCCCCTTCACCGCGTTGTTCAGCGCGTCGTAGGCCAGGCCCGGCATCTTCTGTACCTTCTTCGTCAGCTCCAGGACGTCCTTGCCCGCCGAGATCAGCTCCTGCTCGATGCTGAAGCTCTGCCGCATCCGCTCCATGATCCTGTCCGTGATCTGCTTGAACAGATTCAGCTCCGGGCACAGCTGCTCGATCACGCCCTCGATCGTTGCGATGGAACGCACCAGCATCGTGTACTTGCCCGGCAGCGAGATGTGGTGCTTCGCCGCCAGGTCCGTGATCTCCGTCAGCAGCGCCGCCAGGTCCAGCTCGTCCAGATTCGTCACGTTCATGTACTTGTCGAACATCATGTCCGCGTCCTGGATCAGTTTGTTGCGGTCGGTCTTCGGCGACGTCGCGCCCATGGACATGATCGCGTTCACCAGCGCGTCCAGGTCTCGCTCGATCAGCGACATGATCAGCGACTGGATGATATTCACGTCCTGGTCCGTGATCCGCCCGATCATGCCGAAGTCGATCCAAACCGGCTTGCCGTGGCTGATCATGATGTTGCCCTGGTGCGGGTCGCCATGGAACGTGCCCACGTCCAGCACCTGGTGGATGTAGTTGTCCAGGATCACCGAGCCGATCTGCTCCGGGTCATACCCCTCCTCGATCAGCCGGTCCCGCTTGGCGATGGAATAGCCGTCCACAAACGTCATCGTGAACAGTCGCTCCGTCGTCAGCTCGTCGATCACCGTCGGGCAGGTGATCTTCTCCTCGTCGTCGATGCAGTTCTCCTTGAAGAACTTGGTGTTCTCCGCCTCCACGCGGAAGTCCAGCTCCTCGTCCTCCACCTTCTCCAGCTCTTCGATCACCGACAGCAGGTCGATCATTTGCTCGCCGTCCGAATCCGCCTCGTTGACGACATTCACCATGCCCGCCAGCTTCTTCAGCAGCACGAAATCCTCCCGCATCATCTCGGCAATCAGCGGCCGCTGCACCTTCGTGACCACCTTCGTGCCGTCCTTCAGCACCGCGTAGTGCGCCTGACCGATGGAGGCTGAGCCCAGCGGCTTGTCGCGGAATTCCAGGAAGATCTCGTCGATCTTCTTCCCCGTCTCCTGCTCGATCACCGCGCGGGCGATCTCCGGGTCCAGCTCCTTCACGTTCTGCCGCAGCTTCTCCAGCTCCTTGCAGTAGCTCTCCGGCAGCATGTCCACACGGCTGGACATGATCTGACCGATCTTCACATAGGTCGGCCCCAGGTCCTCCAGGGTCGTGCGCAGTTCCACGGGCGTAAAGCCGTTGGCATAGAAATTATGCTTGGCGAACACGGCCATGATCTCGGCGGCGCGGGTCTTTTTGTACTTCTCCATCGCCTTCAGCTCGCTCGAGAGCATGCTCTTCAGCTTGGCGCCCATCTCGGCCTGGGTGTGCTGCAGCTGCGCCTTCCGGCGCTCCAGCTCCAGGTGCCGCTCCTCCTTGCTCTTCGCCGCGGCCTCCTGCTTCTTCTGCTGCTTCTCCCGCCGCTCAGCCTCTTTGGCTTGCTTCCTCTGGGTCGCCTGCGCTTTCCTCGCCTCAGCGATTTCCTTCGGCGACGCGAACGTCCGCTTTTTGCCCGTCTCAACCTCCGCCCGGGCTTCCTGCAAGGCCTGCTCCGCCCGGGCCAGCTCTGCCCTGAGGGCCTCCACCTCGCTCACCGCCGGCGCCACGGCTTCAGCCTCATCTGCCGATTCCGCTACCTGCGACACTTCGACGTCCGGCGACTCTATCATCTCATCCAGCTTGCCCGATTCCGCCCCATCCAGAGGCGTTTCGTCCGGCTGTACCGTCTGTTCCTCAAGCACGTTTTCCAGCGCGTCCTCCAGCGGCGCGCCTTTCATTTCCCTGTCCCTGTTGTTCTCCATCGTTCCACCCTCCTTACGCTTCCCTGATCGGCCACAGATAGAACAGCCGCGCAACGCTCACGATCGATGAGAACAGCAGCATGACGCCGATCACGTCAAACAGCATCGTGGGTTCGTTCCACCACGGATTCACCAGCACGATCAGCCCAAACAGTATCAACAGCGCGTTCAGCACGTTAAGCACCCACCAGCCGCTGCGTCCGGCCCGTCGAACGTACATCCAGGTGCTGACGATGCCCGCGATCCCGTCTGTGACCAGTATCACGCCGAAAATCAACCCGATGATGCGCGCCACATCCGCTTCAAAGGCCACGATGGCGATGCCCAGCAGCGCCAGTATCAGCGCCCCGGTGAAGTAGATATAGTTCATCAGCGCCTTCTTACCCGATATAAAGTCCAGTATCATGACCACCGCGAAGACCAGCGCCCCGTAGCCCAGTGTGGCCACCAGCGCGTTCACATACTGCTTCGGGCAGATGATCATCAATATCCCCACCGCCATCAGTATGATCGACGTCATGATCGACGACCGCTTCAGCTTTCCCAGTTCTTGAAAGAGCATACTTATCCCTCCCTGTCGATAGCTGCATGCGCCGATGGGAACACATCGCGCATACGCAAAACCCTCCGCAGGGCAATGTCGTCAGCTTAAGAAGAAGTTTTATGGCGTTCACAACGCGAGTTATCGCCTCCGCAGCGGCCTCTATCAATCGCCCAGCCGTCAAACGTGGTTGAGATTGCCGTGAAGTGAATTCTTAAGGAAATACCGCGCAATTAAGGTGGTCAGCTGGCGAGTGAATTTTTCGTCAGGCGCTCTTGCAGATTTTGAAGGTTTACTGGGTTCGAGCGCCCGGAAAACGCTCCGGTGGAGCGTTTTCAGCGAGAACGGGCTGGCAAAGCCCCGGAGGTAAATCAAAAAATCTGCAAGAGATGACTGGCGGAAAAGGCACCGCCAGATGTGCCGCCGTATTGTGCGGTAGTTCCTTAAGCTGATGACATTGCCCCTTACGGGAGGCTGTCCCAAAACGCGTGCACTGTGAAGGCGAACGCGGCGGCGCTTGCCCGGCGCAGACAGCGGCAGAAAGCGCCTTCTCGCCCCATGATCGTCTTGAGACAGCCCTTCGATGTGAGCTTATTTCTCTGCTTCGGCAGTCTGAGCGGGCTCAGCCGTCTCGACGGTCTCCGGCGCGCCGCCGAAGCGCTCCTCATACGTCTTCAGGGCGACGGCCACCTCATAGATCGACAGCTCCGCATCCGCAATCAGGAAAGCGGCGGCGTCGTAGCAATCGAGAATGTAATTGATCTCCTCGTCGATGAACCGCTCAAGGTGCTTCTTGTCGCGGGCGTCCACGTGGTCCTCATGCTTGGCCTTCACGGTCATGCGGGCCTTGAGCATCGCGCTGCGGAGCTTGCTCTCGCGCTCCTCCTCTGCCATGTGGGCGTTCTCCTGCATTGCGGCGACGTTGCCCTTGGCGGTGTTGATGCGGTCCTGGATCACTTCGGTGCGCTGCTCGCGATAGATCTTCGCCTCCTCCGAGGCCTCCGCCGCCTTCTTGCTCAGCTCGTCCAGCTTAACGCTGAGGCTTGCCAATCTCTCGTCCCATGTTCTTGCCATTGTTAACAGCTTCCTTTCTGATTTGTGTATATTTCATCAGCCTCGTTGTTCCCGGCTGTATGATCAAAACTGTCAAAAGCCCCGCGAGCATATCTTCCCGCAATTTGCGGGGCTCCTCATTTCTTCGTTTTCGGCGCAGTATCACCGTCACGACGCGCGCAGGCGCCGACAGGTGAAAACTTAGAAATCCAGGAAGTCATGCGCTGTCCACATATGTCTTCTATTTTATTATAACAGATTTCGGATCAAAACCAATATGTAATTTGTGTTATATATTTGAGTTTTATGCCTATTTTATCAGTTTTATAAGCATTCTTACGGAAAAATGTGTTATTATGATGAAATGACTGCGCTGTCCAGGACCCGATCGTTGAAAGGAGATGGAAGTATGTCTTACTGGATCAATATCGTCCTGCAATTCTTTATCTTTGGTTTTGCGGGCTGGTGCATGGAGGTCATACTCAAATACCGCCAATACCACCGCTTTATCAACCGCGGGTTCCTGACGGGGCCGATCCTTCCCATCTACGGTTTTGGCGTGGTGCTGATCACCGTCGTCGTGGGCAATCTGGTCAGCGTCGAATCCGGCGTTGTGACGACCTTCGCGCTGTCCATGTTGATCTGCGGCGTCGTGGAATACCTGACCAGCTTAGTTCTCGAAAAGATCTTCCACGCCCGATGGTGGGATTACAGCCAGAAGCCCATGAACCTGAACGGGCGGGTCTGGATCGGCAACCTGGCGCTGTTCGGCCTGGCTGGCGTGGCGATCATCCACATCGTCAACCCCGTCCTCTTCCCCGCCCTGGACCGCATCCCGTTGAACACCCGGAAGATCGTCGCGGGGGTCCTGCTGGCGATACTCGCCGCGGATTTCGTGATCTCCTGGTTCGTGCTGAAGCTGGTAAAGACCGGCGTGGACAGCAGCCAGGCGGACAATACCGAGGACATCAGCAGGGAAGTGCGCCAGCTGTTGACCAACAGGTCTTACTTCTACAGCCGCTTCGCCGACGCCTATCCCGAGGTGGTGTATAGGACCGAGCGCGTGCAGGCGCGCATCGCCTCTGTAAAGGCAGAGGCGGAGCGCATGCAGAAGGAGGCGGAGAAGCGCTTTGAAGAACAGAAGGGCAGGTTCGCCGAAAGGCTGGAGCCGGCCAGCCTGATCCGCGCCGATCTGATCGGGAAGCAGGAGGCGCTGATCGACATGCTCTATGATGAATCGTCCGCCGACGATGCTGTGAAGCAGCTGAAGGCCGAGATCGACCGACAAAAGGGACGCCTTGAGCATCATGGCTTTATCAAACGCCCGCATGGCAGGCGCTAAGCGCGATGCGAAAGCCCCGCCGTACCCGTCGAAGTCGGGAGCGGCGGGGCTTTCGGTCGTTGCGGCATAGACGCCGCCACAGAAGATGCGGATGCGCCCCGCGCCGAACAGTTACCCGATCCTTATATTCTCGCGTTCGCACATCAACCGGATCTCCCGTTTCAGGTAGAGTTCAATGTCTTCTATGTCTTCCTGACGGCAGTACGCGCCGATAGCCAGCGTGACCAGAGACGCCGATTCCTCGCCCAGGCCACCGCCCAGCGCCGTCACGCCGAGGTATCTGAGCGAGATGATCCTTTCATTCCCCCTCTGTATGGAAGCCAATTCCCGCTTCAGCACCGCCTCTGTGTCCGTCAGGGACTGGGAGAGCCTGACCTTCAACGCCATCTGATACATCGATACGTCCTGGGTCAGGTTCAGGATATCCCTGATTTCATGGTTGCTGATGACCAACACGTTGTTGACCGGAACGATCAGCTTGGTCGAACGCATGCCGATTTCCTGTACAGTGCCCTGTTTTCCATTGATTTCCACGATATCGCCCACCTGGAAGGCGCGTTCGAAAACGATGGATAAGCCCGCCAGGATATCCGCGGCCAGATCTCTCGCGCCCAGGGAAAGGGCCAGCGAGGCGATGCTCAAAGAACCCACCACCGTGCCGATGGGGAAGCCCAGATAGTGCAGGATCAGATACAGCACGACAAACAGCGAAAAATACTTGACGAAGCTGTACAGCAGCCGACAGAAGGTCTGCCCCTTTCCCAGCAGAAAGCCGGATATCAGCGTCAATATGCCACGGCTGAGCAGATTGATCAGGTAGGCATAGGCGATGACCAGGAATATGCTGCAGAAGGCGAACAGGTTGGCGCCCCGCATCCAGTCACCCCGAAGCAGGAACCCGGCCAGCGAATCGTATTTGCTGTAGACGATGTTCTTGCTGAGCAGGAGGCTTGCCCAGGATACGAGCAGCACCAGCATGCTCGCCTGGAACATGAGGTTGGCCTTGTCCTCCGGCGTGCGGTTCCTCCATTGGGTGGTGTCCGACACCTTATCGACGAGCTTGCCGACGAGCTTTTTGATCGTCCCATGCTTTTCATGGGATTTCACGCCGCCGGGCTTTTCTTGCGCCGGGCGCGCTTCCTTCCGCGAATCCAGCAGCGCCTGTGAATCCTCTCCCGGCATGCGGACGACCGCCCAGGCGGCGTAAACCTTGTCGTTATAGTCCCTGAACACGTTCACCAGCACAACCGCAACCGCGAGCGCAAACAGGACCGCGGTAATACCCGCATACGCCAGGGTATGTCCAAACATCACCTTCAGATCCAGCGCGTAATAGAATACCGAGCTGTCCTGCTTCAACGTGACGATAAACCGCCTGACGCCGTTCACGATCATAAAATCCATATAGCCGTCCCGCAGGCTGTTTTCCGAAAGCCCGCAATCCTGAATGGCCTGGCCCGCCATTTTGGCGTCGCCGGAAAAGCGAATCACCCCGGAGGACGCGTCGGCATTGAAGCATAGCGTACCCTTTGCTTCGAGCTGCGCCAGCTGCTCATTGATGTGGAACTGGTTTTCGGTCTGCCTGGTCTGCTCCGGCAGCAGCGCCATGATCAGCGCGCCATGCTGTTCCCCACCGCTGGAATTCGGCAGATCCAGCTTTACACCGATCATCTGCCGCTCCATGCCCGTGGTCGAATCCACGGAGGGCTCATGGACGATGCTCGACAGTCCATACAGCAACCGGCGGAATTCCGACCCCTTCTGGCCCAATCCCCTGTCCAGCGTAAAGCCCACATAATCCCGACTGCACAGCGTCTCCTTGCCCTGACCGTCGAAAAGCATGATGAAATCCACGCTCAGTATGTCGCACCAGTTCTGAAGCATCCCGGATGTGGCAAGGCTGGGACAGGCGGTCAACAGCGAAGCCATGTGCTCGCCATAGTAGACGTACCAATCCTCCTGAATGCGCTGCAGGATATCGTTCTGACGATGGTCCTCCTGCTCCAGCTGCTTTGAAAACACGCGCAAGGTATCCTGACCATACCTCAGCTCGATATACAGCTGCCCCACGCCCTGGACGATCAGGGCGATCACAAAGATCGCGATCGTACCGATCACGGCGGCATTCGTCATTCTTATGCGCAGCCTCTTGGGCGTGTAGCGGGCCGCCTGCGCCTCGGTGATGACGTGATCCCTGACGTGGCGCTGGACGGACATCACGTATACGATGATATTCACGAGGATCAGCACCATCACATAACTGATGATCGCCGACTGGACCAGGCTTCGCGTGCCGATGGTCACAACCGGAAGCATCTGGATCATGACCGGGGCCTCCCAGCCGTCCCGGGCGCCCTGGATCGTCGAATAGTTGCAGCTATAGGTCGTATTATTGACGATCAGCAAAGGCGTCCGGTTCAGGATCTGGTCCGGAGTGATCCCAACATCCGACAGGCTGTCGTAGGCGCCGACGTCCCCGTATGCCTTCAGGAGCTCGACATTGCCGTCCTGCTCGTTGACGACGAGGGTTATGCCTCCAAACCCGCCATTTTCATTCTCAACGGCAGTATAGTTTCTTTGGACATAGCTGTTGACCACCTCGTCAAACATGGATTTGGAAATCATGCTCACATAGACCAGGCTGTCTGCAATTCTTCCAAAGGACAGATAATACTCTCCCGGCTGGTATTGGACGACGGTATCCTCCGCGGCATCCTGCGCGTCTGCAAGCAGGGAAGCGCTGTCTGAAGCCGCTTCCTCAACCTTGAAGCGTCCTGTTCTCAGCTTACCTGAAGCAAGGCTTTGTTCAATGCCGCTTCGGGTGAGCTTGAGCGCGCCCCCGGGCATGCCCTCGGGCAGTATGACATCGTCGCCCCGCAGCTCCACCACAAATCCATCCGAAAGCGTGCGCGGGCCGACATAACCGTCCTCGGAAATCAGATTGCCCAGCGATACCCGCATCATATTCACATGGGTGGCCAGGTTCTTGTCAAACGCCTCCACCGCAGCGTTGTACATTTCATTTTCGTTGTCGACGAGCTGCGCGAGGGCATCCATCTTCAGCTTGATCTGGGCGCTCTCCCTGTCCTTGGCAAGGCGCATGCCTCCAAGGACCATGAAGACGCAGACCGGGACCAGCATGATGGCCATGATGACCAACGCGCGTATCGTTCTTTTATGAATGGATTGTTCCCTTGCCTTTTTCACCGTATGCCTCCGTTTAACCGGGAATCGTTTCAAGCTATAGCAAACAGGCGCGTGTAGATCTCAGCTATTCTGCCACAGGTTTATTGATTTCTGATCTTTGCCTATATAATCATTGGGCCGATTGAAGGAGCGCCAGCGCATGCAGCGGGTCTTGCGCCATGAAGCGACTACGCGCCGGTTCGGTTGCGCGCTTGCATAAACCGCACAAAATCACCGGCCGACAGCGGCCTGGAATAGTAATACCCCTGAATGTAATCGCAGTCGAGACTGCCGAAGGCTTCCACGGCCTCCTTCGTCTCCACGCCCTCGATCACCAGCTTTTTGTGGATGCCCTGCATCATGTGCACGGTGTTTTCGATGATGACCTTGCCGTCCTCCGTGAACATATCGTCCACGAGGCTCTTGTCGACCTTGATGATGCTCAGGGGAAGGCTCTTCAGCCGCTGGATATTGGAATAGCCCACGCCGTAGTCGTCCAGCGAGAAGGTATAGCCCATACCTGCCAGTTCCCGGAGATTCTTGTCCATCACGCCGCTGAGGTTGTCAAACATCGTCTCCGTCACTTCAAAATTGACCTGGCTCGGCGAGACCCCGTATTTATGCTGCAGCCTCCGGATGGTCTCCGGCAATTCCCGCTGGAGGCACTGCGCCACGGAGAGGTTGATCTCGATATAGGACAGGCCCATCGACTTCAGATCGTGCCGGGAGATAAAGCGGTACACGGTCTCCAGTATGATCTCACCGATCGGCCACATGAGCCCGGCGCTCTCCGCCGCCGGAATGAATACCGCCGGGGAAATCGAGCCGTATTCCGTATCCCTGATCCTGGCCAGGGCCTCTGCCGACCTGAACCGGTTCTCCCGGATGTCGAATATCGGCTGGTAGACCATCTCCAGCGTGTTTTCGGTGATGATCCGGTTCAGTATCCCGTCGATGTGGCTGATGATCCGGTAATTCCTGGAATCCACCAGCTCTGAGGCCACGAACAGGACCCGATCGTGGGCGCCCAGGCGGTTGAACCGATGGCCCATGTTGATGATGTCCTCGAAGGTGTCCATGTCGTCGGGCACGTGGATCACACAGAATTTCGGGTCGAACCGCACGCCCTGATCCGCGAATCGCTTCACCCGCTCCGTCGTGGCGTCGACAAAATCCGGCACGAGGGCGGGCACGTCGACGCCCATGTCATCCAGTATCAGGTAGAAGGTCCCGGGGCGCTCGAAATAGAGGCTGATCCGGACGTGTTGGCGATTGTACAGCCCCACGATCTCGTCGGCCACTTCCTTGACAAAATCGTTGAACTTGTTTTCACCGATGTAGCTGCGTATCTCGGCGGCGTTTCCCATGCGCACGACGACGATCTGGACCTGCTGGCCCGATCGCACGATATTTCTCAGGTCGTCCCGGTAGGCCTTCCAGCTGGAGATATTGACGGTCGCGTCAATGGACTCCTCCGGGCGCATGACCAGCAGCATGATCATGAGCGAGCCGATGCTGGTTGAAAACATCTCGACCTGATAGTATGGCTTGATCATCTGCACGATGACCGCGATGACGGTCAGCACGAATACCGAGATCAGCGCGGCCCACTTCTCCGCCGGGAGGTATTGCCGCACGGCGAAGCTGTACCCCGCGGCGCTCAGGCCGTAGATCCCAGCGATGATGTACAGCGCGATCATCAACGGGCCGCGCGTATAGCCCTGCGCAGTGGTCACGTTGAAGACGTTGTGCGTGAACAGATTCTGGAGCAGCATCAGGACCAGAACGCCATTGGGCGCCCATAGGAGGCATCGCATCTGGGGCGACCGGATTCTGAAATCGGTCCTGGTAATGGCAAACACGAACAGCAGATACAGCACGAGGGTGACATTCCTGAAGAACAGATACAGATAATTGGTCAGGCTCCCCCAAAAAACAGCAGCGTTGCTGATCGGAACAGGATTGACGGCAAGCTCCATCGCGGCATCCAGCACGGCGCACAACAGCGATACCGCATTCATCGTGATGAAGATGCGGCTGGCATGATCCTTGGATATCTTACGCACGTAGCACGTCCACAGGATCAGTATATAGATCGGTATTGAGCACAGGTCAAACAGGTAGTCGCTCATGCAGAACTGTCCCTTCCCAGGTTCATACAACGATTATACCATATTTACATATAACAAGTCTATATGTATCTATTCAGTTCGGTAAATACTGATTTGTCGCGGAGCGACAAATCAGTATTTGCATATTGTTAAGCCCTGGGCTGTAAAATTTTCCCACCCAAGTCCCGCAGTGCCGGGAAGCCATAGGCCCCTTCGGCATTTTCCACGGCGCGGATGATGGCCGCGCTGACCACCTCCGCTGAAACCGCGCCCACCAGGTCCTGGTCTGCGGCGACGTCGCCGATCGACACCGCATAGATGCTGTCGCCGTCGGCTGAGGTGTGCACGGGATTGATGGAGCGGGCATAGCCATCGTGGGCCATGCCGGCGATCTTGCACAGCTGCGCCTTTTCGAAGTGCGCGTTGATGAGAACAACGCAAACCGTGGTGTTCCCGGTAAACTTATTGTCGACCACGGCATAGCTTTGGCGCATGTATTCTGCGGTGCAGCGCAATCCGTCCTTTGACTCGTTCAGCATGCCTGCGAGCTGCCGGCCCCTCTTCCAGTCATAGACATCCCCCAGGGCGTTCACGACCACGACGGCGCCGATCTTCAGTTCACCGATCTGTACGGCGTAGCTTCCGATGCCGGACTTCATGCAGAAGTCCATCCCGGCCAGCTTGCCCACGGTGGCCCCGCACCCCGCGCCATAGTTGCCGTCCCTGTAATTCGTTTCTTCCATGGCCAGCCGGGCGGCTTCGTAGCCCATGGCCGCGTCCGGACGAACGGAAGCGTCGCCCACGGACAGGTCGTAGATGTCCGACTGCGCCACCAGCGGCACCAGCGCATAACCCGTATCGTAGCCGATGCCGTTTATTTCCAAATATTCCATCACGCCGTTCGCCGCGCCCAGGCCGTAGGCGCTGCCGCCGGCCAGGACGATGGCGTGGATGCGCTGGGCCGCCATCAACGGGTTGAGCAGCTGGCTTTCACGGCTGGCGGGACCGCCGCCCCGCACATCCAGTCCGGCGCGCATGCCTTGAGGCGCGATCAGCACCGTGCAGCCCGTCGCGGCCTCGGCATTCTCTGTCTGCCCGATAAATACCGGACCAACCTCCGTCACCGGGATCTCACGCATATCAAAGTCCCCCCGCAATCAAAGTCATCTGCAGCAGGAGCGCTGCCAGCAGGATACAGAGCGCTCTACAGAAGGATTTGCCGTTCATACCGTCATCTCCCTCTGAATCCGGCAGCCCGTGGGTATTCAGGATATATTATCATCACCATTATACCACCATGATCCGGCCCAATGCAATACGCAGTCATTCATATCATGCCCTGTCGGATTATATCCACATGCTATTCTGGCGCGCCCACCTGAACAGCACGGATATACACCGATAAGACAGTTCCCCGCCGAAGCGTCAGTGATGCGGCGCACGTTGAACAGCGGGTCGGACTCGAAGATGCTGAAGGCGAAGGGAACGGTGCTGTCGCCGCCCAGGCCGGCTTCCTTGGCCGCGCGCAGATAGGCGGTGAGCTCATCGACGGTCGTAGGCTTTTCCATGCCCAGCGCATCCAGCCAGTCCTGGCGGATGAAGTTGCCCGCGTTGGCCCGGGAAATGCGACGGGCGGGAATGTACCACTGCTCCGGCGTGCCGTCGCCGTCGTGGTCGCCCTGGCCGTAGGGCAGCAGCTCCTCGCCCAGGAAAGCCTTGAGGTTTTCGCCGTAAGTATCCAGCAGGTCGTCCAGATGCCCTCGTCATCGATGCACTGCTGAACCAGGGTGCCGTTTGTTCATCATCTGGCCCACGTTCAGTATGAGCAGCACCACGATGGTGGCGCGTATGCCCGGCAGCGTGACGTGCCAGATCTGCTGCAGCTTGTTGGCGCCGTCGATTTTGGCCGCCTCGAACAGCTCCGGGTTGATGCCGGTGATGGCCGACAGGTAGAGGATCGTCCCCACCCCATGCTCTGCCAGACGCCCACCAGCGTGTAGGTCGCCTGCCCAAACGGTAAACCCCATGCCTTGCGCCCGCTGACCGATGATCTGCATTACAAGGTAAGCAAAAGCGCAGAAAACTATTGTACAATTATTGGCAATTCAATCTATAATATTATTAGAGCGTGAACTAACGAATAAAACCATTCATTGGTTGCGCGATGCTGCGCATTGCATGCTTTTTTTATTAGATTCGACCACTTTGGAGTGTGTTGCCAAAACCGATTGAAAATACCCCTGTCGCATGGTATAATATCGGTCAGAAGGGCTTGCCCGCCGCAGGCCGGCCAGGTCACACGGCAGGCGAGTTAATGGCGGTTCTGCATGCGACTGAATCATCATGCGGTAACCCGCGCCTCCATGAATGAACGCGTCATAGGGGCGCTCTCCGAGCGCCCGCAGGCGATTGGAAATCGCCCCTACGAGGTCTGTTCAAAATAAAAAGAAAAAAACTGAAAAGCCATGAATCCAATCATTCAGATCATACGAAAATCCCAGCTACGGGCCAACGCGCCGCGCATCGCCGCCAACCCCAACCCCTACGGGGTTCATATTATAAGGGATATCCCCTACCTCGGAGACGACAGGGCAGAGCACCTGCTGGACGTCTATGCGCCCGTTCAGGGTCGCGCCTCGATGCCTGTGATCGTGGAGATGCACGGCGGCGGCTATATTTCCTGCAACAAGGAGATCAACGCCCAGCACGGGCAATACCTCGCCAGCAGGGGCTTTCGCGTGGTCAACATGAACTATACGCTGTGCCCGGAGGGGGATATCGGCGTCATCCTCAACGAGCTGGTCGACGTCCTTGAATGGATCGAAACGCACAAAACGGAATACGGCTTTGACACCTCGCGCGTCTGCCTCACCGGAGACAGCGCGGGCGGCCACTTTGTGCTGCTTGCCGCAGCCATGTTCACCACCGGCCGATCCGCGGACTTCTTCCACGTCCGCAAGCCGCCCTTCCCCATCGCCCGATATGCCGCGTCCTGCCCCGAGGGCAGCTTCGACTGGCAGCTGCTGCCGCCCAACCTCTCTGCCCGAATGCTCTACTTCATCCTCCACAAATACACCTTTGACAAGGCATATGTCCGTCATTCCTCCTACGAGTATTACATGGCGGGTGGCTATCCCCGCGTCTGGTTTTGCACCTCGCCCACCGATTTCCTGCTCTACACCCACACGCGGCGGATGCACGAATACATGACAGAAAAGGGCATTCCCCACGAATACCGGGAATATGCCAGCCCGGCGCGCAAGCTGGACCACGTGTTCAACGTGCTGCATCCCGAGTATCCGGAAAGCATGAAGGCCAACGAGGACATGATCCGGTTCTTTAAAATGTGAGCCGCAAGCACGCACAGGCACCCGCGGGTCAGACCCGCGGGTGCCTGTATCATGTATCGGCTTACTGATTGCTCTTGTTGCCGCCGAGATCCAGGTGCAGGACCTCCATCATGTACTTGGCGGCGGTGTCGCCGAACATGATGTTCGGATAGTCCTTCTGGGCCTTGACGTACCTGAAGAAGTCCTTCATCACGTCTTCCTTGTTCAGCAGCTCGTCACGGAACAGGGCGTTGAAGCCGAGGCTGGGATTGAGGGCGTCCTCGGCCAGCTTTTGGTAGACGCTGGTCGCCTCGAAGGAAAAATCGTCCCTCGCGGCGCACTGGGCGATCACCTGGGCGGCGATCATGCCGCCGGTCATGGCGGAGGGAATGCCGTACTCGAAGGCGCATTCCGCCGCGCCGATGGCATCGCCGATGGCGATGGCGCCGGGCACCACGCCGTTGCCCAGCTTGCGTGAGCCGGGCAGCCGCCAGCCGCGGAACTTGTCGATCAGGGTGGCGTTCTTCAGGCGCTCGTGACCGAATTTGGTGTTGTCGCGCCAATACTCATAGAACTCCATGGAGGACAGGCCCGTGTCGCGCAGGGCCTTCTCGGTGATGGTCAGGCCGAGGACCGCCTGCTTCCCGCCGTAGTGGGGATTCAGCCAGGTGGTGCAGATCGGGCTCCAGCCGTTCAGTCCCATGGGCACGTAGTACTCCTCGGCCATGTGGGGGGCGAGGCCCTCCACGCCGTCCAGGTAGGCGCGGAAGCAATACATCGTCAGGTCGGGGTCGTCCGGGAACAGCCCCAGCTGGCGGGTCAGCTCGCTGTGGGAGCCGTTGGCGATGACGGTGATGTCCGCCTCGATGTCCATGTCCTGGTTGTGGTACAGTCCGTGCACGCCCTTGACCACGCCCTTGCGGATGATAAGGCTGGTGGCCTCGTAGTTCTCCATGAAATCCGCGCCTTCCTTGATGGCTGCGCGGCGGATCCAGTCGTCCGTGAAGCGCCGGGTGGCGATCATGGCCGGCTCGGTCTTCATGTCCACGTAGTCCTCGTCGCGGTCGATGAGGCGGAATTCGGTGATGGAGCACGCCTGATACTTCATCATATTGTCAAACGCGCCCATTTCCTTCAGCATGGGATAGAGCGCCGGGACGTACACGCCGCCGCAGATCTTGTCACGGGGCCAGGTTTCCTTATCCACAAACAGGACGTCGACGCCGAGCTTGGCCAGATAGTATGCCGCAGTGCTGCCGCCAGGGCCTGCGCCGACGACCAGTGCCGTTCTCTTGATCTTATTCATCTGACTGCCCTCCTTACTTTTTCACCATGGAAATGACGTCGCCCTTCGGGCACAGCTTCTGGCACACGCCGCAGCCGATGCACTTTTCGGGATCGATCAGCGCGTAACCACAGCCCAGGCAGCGCAGTTCTTCCTGCCGCACCTGCTTTGCGGTATAGGTGATCTCCACGTCGTCGAAGTTCTTCAGCCGATCCTCGACCGCCTGCATCGGGCGCTCGTGATGGCGGGTCTTGCGGCGATTGCAGGGATAGATCTTCTCCTCCATCGGACCGGCCACCAGCTTGTGGCCGATCGCCGCGTCGCGCAGCACGCGCTGCTGGATGGCAGCGTCCACGTCGAAGGCCGCCTTGCGGCCGCTGGCCAGCGCGTCGATGACCGAGCAGGCGCCGCCCGCGATATCGCCGGCATAGAACACGCTCTCGCCGTCCGCCTCGGGGAAGATGGGATCGGCGTACTGGCCGATGGCCACGATGCAGAACTGCACGGGGATGTGCACCAGCTGGTCGTCGTCGGTCTCGAAGTGGATCTTGCCGTTCTCGTCCTTTGCGAAGTTGGTGACCTTCACGAAGTCGATGCCCTCCAGGGTGTTCACACGGCCGGTATAGGCCTTCGGGCTGTAGCCCTCCATGAAGGCCACGCCCTCCTCGGCAGCCTCGTCCTTCTCCCACTTGTGGGCGGGCACGTATTCGCCCTCTTCCAGACAGACCACGGTGACCTTCTTCGCGCCCAGGCGTAGCGCCGTGCGGGCGGTGTCCATGGCCACGGAACCGCCGCCGATGACGACGCCCTCCCGGCCCTCCACCACGAAGTTCTGGTGGGGCATGCGGTAGGTATCCTGGTCGTTGTTGGCGAAGTCCATGAACTGGATGGCGGTGTACACGGCGTCGTAGTTCCACTTCGGCGCCCAGGTGATCTCCTTGCCGTGGGGCGTGCCCGCGGCGACCACGATGGCGTCGTACTCCGCCTGCAGCGCCTTGATCTGAGCCCTGCCCAGGGGGGACGCGCAGCGGATGTCCAGGCCTGCTTCTTCCAGCTTTTCGATGTCCTTGCGCACCGCGTCGCGGTCCAGCCGGAACTCGGGAATCGCGCGCACCAGCATGCCGCCGGGCTCGTTGTTGGCCTCGAAAACCGTCACGTCATAGCCCAGGGTGGAAAGGAAGTGGCCCGCGGACAGGCCCGCCGGGCCTGCGCCGATGACGGCCACGCGCTCGTCGTGCAGCCTCGGGTACTTCGGGCGGGTGTATGCGACGTTTTCATCCAGATAGCGCTTGATACCCCGGATGGCCATGGGCTCGTCCACCAGCACGCCGCGCTTGCAGACCTGCTCGCAGGGATGGTGGCAGATGTGGGAACACACGGACGGCAGGGGGTTCTTTTCCCAGATGATCCTGAAGGCTTCCTCGTCCTTGCCGCTGCGGGCCAGGCCGATATAGCCCTGGGGGCTGATGCCCAGGGGGCAGGCCGTAGTGCAGGACTGCTTGGTGCAGAAGGCGTCGATGTTCGCCAGGCGCATCACCGGCTGGTCGGTACACTCGGGACACACGCGGCAGATCCAGCGCTGGGCCTCCTCGATGGCCTCAACGGGACAGCTCTCCCGGCAGGTGCCGCAGTTGACGCACTTCGACGGTTCAACCTTGGCCACATAGCCGCGATCCAGCGTGTATTCCAGGGACCCTTCCTGTTTGATCTTGATCGTGCTCATGGAATACTCCTCCTCGCTTGATTTATATGTTCGTGTATTGTATACACGTATAGTATTTATATATAGTATATGTCCTTAACCATAAATTGGTCAATGCTAATATAAAGCATTCGTCACTGCGTTTCTCTCGCCATAACATTGCATTTTCCGTATATGTGTGTTATGATATATATGATGTTTTTTACATGAGAGGAAGCGATTGTCATGTTTGTTGCAGACGCTCATTGCGATACGCTTTATCAAATCGCCATCAATGGAAAGGCGCCCGGAAGATGCGTCGTTACGCCCCAGCGGCTGGCGGCTGGCGGCGTGGGCCTTCAGACCTTTGCGCTGTTCGCCGGACGGGAGGGCCCCAAGGGCACGCCCTATGCCGATGGCCTGGCGATGCTGGCCTCGGCCAGCTGGCTGAACGCCCCGATGCTGACGGACGACCTTCCTGAGAAGCCCCCGCAGACGCCGATGGGCATATTCTCCTGCGAGGGGGGCGAGATGCTGGAGGGGGCGCTGGAGCGGCTGACGGAGTTCCAGGTGGCCGCGCGGCTGCGCATGATCGCCCTGACCTGGAACTTTGAAAACGAAATCGGCCATCCCGCCGCCGAGGGACCGAAGGGGGGCCTGAAGCCCTTCGGCAGGAAGCTGCTGGCGGCGATGGACCGCTACGGCATACTGCCCGACACCTCTCACCTGAACGAGGCCGGCTTCTGGGAGGTGTGCGAGCGCGCCGCCCTGCCCCCCATCGCCAGCCACTCCGACTGCCGCTGGCTGTGCGACGTGCCCCGCAACCTGAGGAAGGAGCAGGTGAAGGCCATTGTGGACCGGGGCGGCTTCATCGGCGTCAACTTCTACAGCAAATTCCTGAAGAGCGACGGCCCCGCCACGCTGGACGACGTGGTACGCCACATCGACGCGCTGTGCGAGCTGGGGGCCCAGCACGTGATCGGCTTCGGCTCCGACTTCGACGGCATCGAGCTATGGCCCGAGGGCCTGGGCGATCCCTCCGGCTTCCCGACGCTGCTGGACGCGCTGCGCAAGCGTGGCTACAGCGAGGGGATCCTCGAGGGCCTGGCGGGCATGAACCTCTGGAACCTGCTGAAGCGGGCCGAGCGGGAAGCAAAGATCAAATGAGCAAAAATCACGTCATCGGCATACTGGCCCACGTGGACGCGGGCAAGACCACCCTGTCGGAGCAGCTATTGTTCCACGCCGGCGTGCTCCGCACGCCGGGACGGGTGGACCATCGGGATGCCTTTCTGGATGCCCATCCGCTGGAGCGCCAGCGGGGCATCACCATATTCTCGGACCAGGCGGTGTTCCAGCGAAACGGGCACCGCTATTTTTGGGTGGACACCCCCGGCCACGCCGACTTCGCCGCCGAGATGGAGCGGGCGCTGTCGGTGCTGGATATGGCGGTGCTGGTGGTCAACGGCGCGGAGGGCATACAGAGCCACACCGAGACGCTGTGGGGCCTGCTGGCGGCCTACGGCGTGCCCACGGTGCTGTTCATCAACAAGACGGACCGCCCCGCCTGCAACGCCCCTGCGGTGCTGGCCCAGCTGAAGCAGCGGCTCTCCGGCGACATCACGGACATGGGCGGCTGGGGCGGCGGCGCGATGCCCGGCGGGGTGATCGAGGCCGTGGCCGAGCGGGACGAGGCGCTGCTGGATCGGTGGATGGCGGACGACCACGACCCTGGTGCCTGGCTCGAGGGCCTGCGCGGGCAGTTTTTCCGGCGGCAGCTGTTCCCGGTGTACAGCGGCTCCGCGCTGAACGACGTGGGCGTAGAAACCCTGCTGGACGCGCTGTGCCTGCTGTGTAACGGCGGCAACCTGCCGCCACAGAGCGGAAAAAATGGCATGGCGACTGATCGTCGCCGCTACATGCCCCAACCCGCCCTACCCCGTAGCGGCGGCAACCTGCCGCCACAGGACGCCCCCTTCAGCGCCCTGGTCTACAAGGTCCGCCACGACGCCCAGGGCGGGCGGGTGTGCTTCTTCAAGGTGCGCTCCGGCAGCCTCCGGCCCCGTGAGGAATTCCCCGTCCCCGGCGGCACGGCCCGGGTGAACGAGCTTCGGCTGTACAGCGGCACGAAATACACCCTGATCCCCGAGGCCGGGGCGGGCATGCTCTGCGCCGCGCCGGGGCTTCCCGAGGCGCGGCCCGGGGACGTGATCGGCTTCGGCGGCGGGCGCAACCGCTTCCACACCGAGCCGATGCTGGCCGCCACCGTGTTATTCGACAAATCCGTCCCCGCGAACAGAGTCCTTTCCGCCCTGCTTACGCTGGAGGACGAGGACCCGGCGCTATCGGTATCGGTCAACGAGGCCACCGGCGGCATCGACCTGCGGGTGATGGGGCGCATCCAGCTGGAGGTCATCCGCCAGCTGATGCAGGACCGCTTCGCCACCGCCGTTGACTTCGGGCCGATGCGGGTGCTGTACATGGAGACCGTCGCCGCCCCCGCGGTGGGCGTGGGCCACTACGAGCCCCTGCGCCACTACGCGGAGGTCCAGCTGCGGCTGGTCCCCGGACCCCGGGGCAGCGGGGTACGCTTTGAATCGCTGTGCCACGTGGACGAGCTGGCGCTGAACTGGCAGCGGCTGATCGAGACCCACGTCTATGAAAAGGCCCACAAGGGCGTGCTCACCGGCGCGCCGCTGACGGACGTGGTGGTGCAGCTGCTCCACGGCCGGGCCCACCTGAAGCACACCGAGGGCGGCGACTTCCGCCAGAGCACCTACCGGGCTATCCGCAACGCGCTGATGTACGCCCAGAGCGTGCTGCTGGAGCCAATCTGCCGCTTCACGCTGCGGGCCCCGGCGGACAGCTACGGCAAGGTGATGGGCGACCTGGCCCGGATGCACGCCGAGACCGACGCCCCCCAGGCGGAGGGCGAGCGCTTCACCATAACCGGTGAAGCCACCGTCGCCGAATTCTCGCTGTACAACGACGCCTTCCTCGCCGCCACCCACGGCCGGGGCCAGCTGCAATACCGGCTGGACCACTACGCCCCCTGTCGCGACGCCGGGACCGTCATCGAGGCGGCGCACTACAACCCCCTGGCCGACGATACCCCCGATTCGGTGTTCTGTTCCCACGGGGCGGGCTACACCGTGCCCTGGAACGAGGTGAAGGCCCACGCCCACTGCCCTGTGGAGGAATAAAAAAGTGTCATGGGGACGGTTCTGTTGACAACTTCTTGCGGTTAGAAAGTTGTCACGGAATGTTGCAGCCAGAACGAAGGGAACGTTCCCGCGACGAAAATGAAGTATAGAATCTCTGAAAGCCCTGTAGCGGCGGCAATCTGCCGCCACGGCATTCTTATCGGCTGGGACCGGTGGCGGCAGGTTGCCGCGACACGAAGTTAGTCCTTTAGGGCGACACGAAGTTAGTCCTTTAAGGGCGACACGAAGTTAGTCCCTTAGGGGCGCTACAACTCGTACGTTATCGAAATGTTCGCGGCAGCCGCCATTCCTGTTCCCTGTTCCCTGTTCCCTCATCTCCTCGATAAATCAGTATTTTGCAACAACTGAACAGTTACACTTTATTTGTACTTCCTGTTCTTTATGACCACATAGCACACCGTGTGCGCGGCGAAGGTGATGAACCAGGACACCGGATAGGACAGATACAGCGTGGGAAGGGTGGGATTCAGCGGGAAGATCGTCAGTATCCAGACGATGCGCAGCACGCAGGCGCCCAGGATCGACACCACCATCGGCGTGACCGAGCTGCCCATGCCCCGCAGCAGGCCCACCATGACCTCCATCATGCCGCACAGGAAGTAGGTCGGCGCGATGATGCCGCTGCGCAGGCCTGCCGCCGCGATGACGGCATCGTCGTTGGTATAGATGCGAAACAGCCAGCCCTTGGCCAGCATCAAGAAGCCGCCCAGCGCCAGGCCGATGCCGGTCACCGCCACCAGCGATGCCGCGCACACCTTCGAGATGCGGTCGTACTTCCGCGCGCCCACGTTCTGCCCGGTGAAGGTGATGGCCCCCTGGTGGATGCTGTTCATGGCCACGTAGATGTAGCCCTCCAGGTTGCTGGCGGTGGTGTTGCCCGCCACGGCGCTCTTGCCGAAGCTGTTCACGGTGGACTGGATCAGCACGTTGGACAGCGAGAACACCATGCCCTGCAGCCCCGCGGGCAGGCCCACCCGCGCGATGCGCCACACCTTGTCCGGGTGCAGGCGGATGCGCCTGACGTCCAGGTGGATGGCTCCGTCGGTGCGGATCAGGCACAGCGTCACCAGCGTCGCGGAGATCAGCTGGCTGATGATCGTGGCCAGCGCCACGCCGGAAACGCCCATATGAAAGGCGATGACGAAGAGCAGGTTCAGGACCACGTTCACCACCCCAGCCAGGGTCAGGTAGGCCAGCGGGCGGCGGGTATCGCCGATGGCCCGCAGGATCGCCGCGCCGAAGTTGTACAGCATGTTGGCCGGCATGCCCAGGAAGTAGATGCGCATGTAGCTGGTGGCCAGGGGCAGCACCTCGGCAGGGGTGCTCATCAGGCCCAGCAGCGGCCCGGCCAGCAGGAACCCGAACACGCCCACCAGCACCCCGCCCACCAGGCTCAGGGCGACGGCGGTGTGCACGGCCTCGCCGGTCTGGCGGTAGTCTCCCGCGCCGCAGCACTGGGCCACCACCACGTTCGCGCCCACCGACAGCCCCAGGAACAGGTTCACCAGCAGGTTGATCAGTGACCCCGGCGCGCCCACCGCCGCCAGCGCGGCGTCACCCTCGAAGCGCCCCACCACGATCACGTCCGCGGCGTTGAAGGTCAGCTGCAGCATGCTGGACAGCATCAGCGGCAGCGCGAAGCTCAACAGCCTCGGCAGCACCGGCCCGTTCAGCATGTCGATATCATAGCGCCCCCGGCGCAAACGCAGATTCATAAAAGCACTTCCTCCCGCCGCCACGCAGCGAAAGGGATTATACCACCCATTTTGTATGGATTCAATATCGGATGATGGAGTTTACGGTTAAGAGTTGATCTGTAAATACTGATTTGTCGGGGAGACGAGGGAACAGGGAACAGGGAACAGGGAACAGGAATGGCGGCTGCCGCGAACCTATCAATACCGTGCGAATTGTAGC
>CACWZI010000018.1 GCA_902765305.1 uncultured Eubacteriales bacterium | reverse complement strand
ATAAAAGAAATCCGTCAGGATTTCTACCTTCCCTAACACCTAAAACCTATAACCTAAAACCTAACTACTGATTTGTCGCAACGCGACAAATCAGTAGTTGCCGTCCCTCCCAATCACCTCCCACGCCCTCAGCGACGGGAAGGCGGACGGGTCGGCGCTCTTGACCATGCGCTCCAATTGGAGCCAGCGCACCCTTTGGCCGCCGAGATCGATCCATTGGCGCTCGGCGGTTTTGGTGAGGTCGAAGGGGATATCCCTGCCCGTCGAATCCACCACATGGCCGCAGACCCAGTAGGCATCGTGGGGGAAATCGGCCCGCAGGGTCAGCGCCATCCGCTCGACGAGCACCTCCCTGCCGAAGTCCAGCCGGCACCAGGCGTCCTCCCGGGCCCCGATGCCCCAGCTTTCAAAGGGCCACTCGCCGTGATAGGTATTGTAGCGCAGTCCGTCGATGACGTTTCGGGCGGCGAATACCGATTCGTTTCGCGTTTCCACGTTGGCCGTGCAGTGGGGATAGAAGTCCGTGTCCCCCCGCAGGTCGAGGGGGTTCCGGGCGATGTCGCGCAGAGCCTGCACCTCCGATTCCGCCATGATCCGGGCGGAGAGTATGTTTCTGGGCGCGTCGAAGGCCAGAGGCGCATAAGCCCGCCGGTGCTCGCCCGCCGGGACCCGCCAGGTCATCCGCCCGGTGGGGCAGTAGACCTCGCCCTCGCCAATCGCCGCGCCCATGCGCAGCCACAGGTGGGCATGGGGCGGGGCGGCGATCTCCACCCGGTCCCCTTCGGTCCACCGGCGATCCAGGCAGAGCAGTACCTCCTCGGGGTGTGCCGCATGGGCCAGCACGTTTCCCGCGCGATCCTTAACGAGCATTTCCATAAAAAACGCCTCCTCTTCCATCAAGGGGATCTGTGGATGCTGCCTGTCAAATTCGGGCCTTTCCAACCAACTTGCGCACGCGCGCCTGGTCGCCCTTTGAGATGCCGCAGTTGTGGGCGTCGCCGGGGAAGAATATGGCGAAGGTGCCGGGAACCAGGTCCAGCGGCGTGCCCGCAGGGCCCTCGGTGAACCGGGTTTCGTCGTCCGTTTCGGGCCAGTTAAGATCCTCCACGGGCCTGACGGTGATGATCTCGCCCTCGTCGATGGGAATCTGGAGATCGATGTAGGCCATATGCCGTTCATAGACGGCGTTGGTCGGCGCGAGCTCGGCCACGTTACTGCTCATCCAACAGTTATCGCCGTCGATCTCGTTTTTTCCCGGGGTGAGGGACTTGAATTCGTGGGACAGTGCGTAGTCGATCAGCCGGTCCAGGTTGCCGTTCAGGCCCTTGTACTGTTCCAGTCGTTCCAGCCTGTCAAATATCATTTTGATTCCTCCTCTTTCAGGTAACGCTCGGGGATGTCGTACCCGGCCTTCTTCAGCGCCCGGGCATAGCCGGGATCGCTCAACCGCTTTTCAGAGGCCACCCGTTCGGCTGCCAGCTTTTTTTGCCGGGTGGGGTACAGGGCGGCGTCCGCCACGAGGGTCGCCAGGGCTACGCCGAAGGCGATGTACGCCAGTACATTCAGCTTGCCCACCAGCAGCAGCGCTCCCAGCACGATGCCCATCAGCGCCAGCCGCAGCGAAGCGGGGCCGACGACGGCCATGTCCTGCCTGCGGGGGCCGGTGATGGCCAGCTCCTGCCGGTCGCTGTCGATGAACAGCTTGCCACAGTGGGGGCACAGCCGCAGCGGCGATCCAAATTGCCACTTGTCCTGCTCCGAAGGCTGTCGCCCCCAGCTGGCATAGGCCCGCTGCTCCACCACCTTCTTGCAGAAGGGACAATTCTTGACCAGGGTTTTCATCGCCATGGGATCCGACCTCCGTGGGGTTTTGTACAGGTATTATAGCATGAGGAGCGGGGTTCTGTCACGGGGTTTTATGAATTTGATGTCTCCTCCCCAACAAAAACGGCGGAATCGCTTCGATTCCGCCGCGGAAGGGGACAGCCGATCAGCCCACGCCCATCGTGTTGGGGATGAACATGATGATCTGGGGGATGTAGGTGCACAGCAGGAGTAGCAGGATCATGATGGCCACCATGGGCAATATCTCTTTGATGACCTTGGACATCTGCGTCTTGCCGATGCCGGTGACGATGAACAGCACCATGCCGAAGGGCGGGGTGGACAGGCCGATCATCATGTTCAGGCAGATCACCACGCCGAAGTGTACCAGGTCGATGCCGAACATCTTCACCAGGGGCAGCACCATGGGCACGAACACGTACTGGATCGTGGAAACGTCCATCACGCAACCCAGGAACAGGAACACCACGTTGATGACCAGCAGGAACAGGTACTTGTTGTCGGTCAGGCCCACGACCCAGTTGGCGATCTGGATGGCCACCTGCTCGCGGGAGATGATGTAGCTGAACAGCAGGCTGGTGCCGGTCAGCAGCGCAAGCGTTGCGGTGTTGGCGGCGGTCTTCTTGATGACGTAGATCAGCTTCTCGAGGCCCATGCTGCGGTACACCAGGAAGGAGATCAGCAGCGCCCAAGCGGAGGCCAATGCGCCGGCCTCGGTGGGGGTGCAGACGCCGGAATAGATGCCGCCCAGCAGCAGCACCACGGTGAACAGCGCCGGGGCAGCGACGACGGTGGCCTTCAGGAAGGCCTTGAAGCTCATGCGCACGCCGGCGGGATAGTTGCGCTTTTTGGAGATGAAGAACACGTAGATGGACAGCAGGATCGCCAGCAGCACGCCGGGTACCATGCCGCCCATGAACAGCTTGCCCACGGACGCGCCGGAGAGCATGGCATAGATGACCATGGGGATCGACGGCGGGAAGATGGGGCCGATGGTGGCGGTGGCGGCGGTGATGGCGCAGGAGAAGGGGGCGTCGTAGCCCTCGGCCTTCATCTGCTCGATCTCCATGACGCCGATGCCGCTGGCGTCCGCCACGGCGGAGCCGGTCATGCCGGAGAAGATCAGTGAAATCAGCACGTTCACCTGGGCCGTGCCGCCCTTCAGGCGGCCCAGCAGGCCGTTGCAGAAGGAGAACATGCGGTCGGTGATGTCCGACTCGTTCAGCACATTGGCCATGAAGATGAACAGCGGCGCGGCCAGCATCGTGTAGTTGGCGAACATGTTGCCGGTGAGCACCGTGGCCACTTGGCCCAGCTGGGCCGGGGACTTGATCAGGAAGTAGACGATGGAGGAGGTCAGCATGGAGAAGGAGATCGGCATGCGGATCAGAAAGCACACGACCATCGTCGCGAATACCGCGAATATCGCCCAGTTCACGCTTCAGCCACCTCCCTGACATCCTTAGAAGTGAGGGCCTTGTACTCCTTCCAGCTGGCCTTCATGTAGAAAAGGCACCGGAAGGCGCATTCGAACAGCATCCACAAAAAAGGCGCGAAGACGGCCTTGTAGGGCATCTTCAGTATGCCGGTGGTCATGGTGGAGGCCATCAGGCTGTTCAGGCAGGGCACGAAAATGATGGCGATCAAAACCACCAGCACGGCGTTGTATACCAGCTTGCAGATCAGCTGGCCGATGGGGGGCAGCTTGTCGTACAGCAGGCTGAACACCACGTGCTCGTCCCGCTTCAGGGCGATGCCGCTGCCGAAGAACATGCAGTACATGTAGCCGAGGATGGACACCTCGTAGCTCCAGGGTATGGCGAAGCGCAGCACATAGCGGCAGATGATGGTCATCATGAAGGTGACGAACACCACCAGGAAGGCCACCATGGGCACGCCCTCGCTGAGCACGGTCATGATCTTGCTGCCCAGCTTGGCCTCAGGGAAGGCCAGCACAGCGGCAAGCAGGATGATGCCCGCGACGATGATGACGGCAGTCGTCAATGGACATTTCTCCCTTCGTTTTTATTGGCGGGATGTTGGCGAAAAAACAGGATTTCTTTGCGAAATCCAGACACGCTGCCTATGGAAAAGGAGATGGGCCCGGAGGCTCCATCTCCTTTAGGGCAGTTGGGTTCAGGGCATTTGCGGCGCGATTACTTGGCCAGCGCCTGAATCTCCTCGTACAGCTCCATGTTCCAGGCGGCGGTCTGCTCCGGATGATCCGCGTAGTACTTCTGCACGTTCTCGCGGAAGGCGGTCAGGTCGGGATGGGTCACGGTGCAGCCCTTGCCCTCCAGGTAAGCCACGGCGGCGTCCTCAGAGGCGATGCGCAGGGTATCGTTGACCTTGGCGGCATAGGCGATGGCGTCCTTCACGGCGGCCTTCTGGGCGTCGGTCAGGCTGTTCCACTTGTCCTTGTTGATGCAGGGCAGGATGGAGTCCACCACGTGGTTGGTGATGGCGATGTAGGGCGCGACCTCGTAGAACTTGGCGGAGATGTCGGAGGGCAGGGGGTTGTCCTGGCCGTCGACAGCGCCGGTGCTCAGCGCGGTATACAGCTCGGAGAAGGACAGGGGAGTGGGGTTGGCGCCCAGGGCCGCGCCCAGGTTCTGCCAGGCCTCGGAGCCGGGCATGCGCAGCAGCAGGCCGGCCATGTCCTCGTAGGCGTTGATCTCCTTGGCACGGGTGTTGACCACGCGGCTGCCCAGGTAGTAGGCGCCCAGCGGCACCACGTTGGTCTTCTCCTCGATCTCGGCGAAGATCTTCTGGCCGATTTCGGAGTTGTTCAGGGTGTTGGTCATGTGGTCATAGCTGGACCAGAAGTAGCCGGAGTTCACCATCGCGCACCACTCCAGGCCGGGCTGGGTGGACAGGGTGGGGAAGGAGATGTAGGCCAGGTCGGCCTGACCCATGGAGATGGCGTCCCACTCGTTCTCGGAGGAGAACAGGGTGCCGTCGGCGTAGGTCCTGCACTCGATGGAGCCGCCGGAGAATTCCTTGACGGCGTCGGCGAAGGCGGACATGGCGGTGGTGTGGCTGTCGCCGGTGACGGACACGGAGGTGAACATCAGCTCAGCGGCGGGATCGCCGGAGGCGTCATAGTCGCCGGTCTTTTCCATCGGGATGTTGGAGTAGTCCTGGGAGACCTCGAAGTCCTCGGCCAGGGCGGCGACGCCGGTCAGCACCATCAGGGCGGCCAGAATCAGGGCAAGCAGCTTTTTCATAGTGGGTACCTCCTTAAAATATATCATTGATAACCTTGGCGGTTATATGATCGGGATGAATGGGAATCACTTCTGCGCGAAGAACGCTTCCTCGAACATCTTCTCGCACTCGAAGTATTGGTCGATCTCAAGCCTGCGGCTGGAGGTGAACAGCGCCGGGTCCTTGGAGCGGGTGACCAGGCTCATCGGCACGCCCACCAGGTTCATGTGGTACTTGGCGTTGACGGGGTAGACCTGGCACTCGATGGTGCTGCAGGCGCCCAGGAAAGCCATCATCTTCTCGGCGCGCTCGGGCTCCTTATCGAAGTTCTTGCACAGCCAGGCGTAGAAGCGGGTGTGGAAGTTGGCCATGACGCCGGAGTAGCCGGCGCAGCCCATCCGCAGGGATTCCAGCAGGGTCGCGCCGTTGGCGTTGAAGATCTTAAGACCCGTGCCTTTCACGGCCTCGCACTTGGCCTTGATCTGGGAAAGCTCGCAGCAGGTGTCCTTCAGGAAGGCGAACTTGCCGCTGTCTGCCAGCCACTTCAGCATCTCGGGGGTCAGCAGGCGCTTGTAGGGCGCGGGGCACTCGTATACGCCGAAGGTATCCGCCTCGATGTGGCTGACCAGGTATTCGATGCGCTTCTTTGCCACGTCGTCGCCCTCGTCCTGGCGGGCGAACTGGTTGGAGATGAAAACATAGGCGCCGGCGCCCATGTCCACCATGGCCTGGGCCTCGCGGACCTGGTCGTCCACGTTCTCGGCCACATGGCCGGAGACCACCACGCCGATGTGCTTGGGCGTGTTGTCGATCACGAACTTCGCCAGCTGGAGCCGCTCGTCCTTATTGAGGAAGAACATCTCGCTGGACTGGCACACGGCGAAGATGCCGGTGACGCCCTCTTTATCATACCACTCGATGATCTTTTCCACGGCGGCATAGTCGATTTTGTTGTCCTCGGTGAAGGGGGTGATCATGACGGGCCAGACGCCGTTGGCAATGGTCTTCATAGCGCAACACCTCTAATCTTTTTATTCACGGATTATCCAAATTGCCTTGAAAGATATGTACATTCTTATTATAATATTATGGAATGAGAATTGCAACTAAAATGAGATACAATACGATTTTATAATTTTCTGAAATCGGTTATTCCGGGAGGCAAACCTATGGCGGAGAGGGACCCGTTCGAGCTGGTGGACAGCTTCACCTGGGAAAAGCGCAGCAAGATCATCACGCGGGACGTGCACGGCGTCAGCGGGCTGATGAATTTTACCTACTTCAGCCACCTGGCCTCGGAGCCCTCCACGCCGATGCACTACCACCAGGGGATCATGGAGATCCATTGCATCGTCAAGGGACGCAGCATGATACAGCTGATGCTTGGCGGCCAAACCCAGACCCTGACCTATACCGGCGGCGAGGCGATGGCGGTGTTCCCGGGGGAATGCCACGCCCGGGGCAACGGCAGCCGGCAGGAGCCTTGCGAGCTGTATGCCGTGCAGTTGAACCTGGCGGAGGCCGCCGATTTCCTGGGGCTGAACCCGGAAAAAGGGCGGGCACTGTGCGAGGACCTGGCGCATATGCCCCGCCGGCTGGTGCGCCTGGGCGCGCAGGACCTGGCGCTGATGCGCCACGCCTTCGGGCTGTTTGCCACCCGGGATGCGGCGGATCGGGACGCGGGGGTGGCGCACCTGCTGTGCTTCCTGTATCGCTTCCTGCGGCTGCCGCCGGTGGAGGCGATGATGCGCGAGCCTGCGGATGAGCGCATACAGCGGGTGCTTGACTTTGTAGAGGCAAACATCTCCGAGCCCTTCTCCCTTTCGACTCTGGCGGGCCTGTCAGGGTATTCGCTGTCCCGCTTCAAGACGCGCTTTCGGGAGGAGACAGGCCAGACGCCGGCGCTGTACGTCTCGGCCCTCCGGGTGGAGCGGGCCAAGTTGGCGCTGGAGCGCACGGATCAATCCATTACCGACATCGCCTACAACCTGGGCTGGTCGTCGGGCAATTATTTCTGCACGGTGTTCAAGAAGCTCACCGGCGTCAGCCCCCTGATCTACCGCCGCCAAAGCCGGCTGGAGGACGGGGAATCATGATGGATTCGACTTTTGCGCTTCGTCCTGTGCGTCGTCCACCTGGTTCATCATGCCGTACCAGAGCTGCTTTTTCTGGTTGAGGTAATAGTCCGGCTTCTGGGTCCTGACCTTGTTGCGCTCGTGATTGACCACGGCGTGCAGGATCTCCGACAGAAGGTTCTTCAGATTCATCGGCACGTGCCTCCATTGGGTGAAATGCTCTGCGTATACGGTATCACAGGAATAGAGTTTAGAATGTAGCGTTTAATTGACAACAGGAGGTTTATCCCATGCGAACAGCCCTTACAGTGATGGCGGACATCATGGTGCTGGTGGTGGCGCTGCTGGCGGTGACGGAATTTCACGCACTGAGGCGATTTTCCAGCTTTACGGTGCCCTTTACGGACCGCCTGATCGCCTGCGGGGCGATACAGGCGGAGAACCGCGGGCGCATACTGAAGGAGGATCGGGTGCTGCACATCGTGGGCATACTGATACCGGTGGTCATATGGCTCATGCTGTGCAAATTCTTTGCGGGCGTGAGCGGGCTGATCCTGTTTCCCGTGGGGGTGGCGGCGCTGCTCGTGCTGCTGCGACCCGGCATGGGAGAGGACAAGGAGAACCGTGAGCAATACTACCGCGCCCACAGGAAATACATCGACGACATCAGGTACCATGAATACCTGGCCCAGTGCCAGGACCAGGCATAGGGGCCTGGCCATCTGTTTGTGATCGTCGGCAGCGGGAAGGTATGAGTGGGGAAGATGGCGTGGCGACTGATAGTCGCCGCTACAAGTCGCCGCAATAAGTCGCCGCAATAAGTCGCCGCTATGTACGCTGATCTCCTGTCCCTGATTGCCGTTTGTTCGTGATCGTCGGCAGTGGGGCGGCATGGGTGGGGAAGATGGCTTGGCGACTGATAGTCGCCGCTACAAGTCGCCGCTACAAGTCGCCGCTACAAGTCGCCGCTACAAGTCGCTGGTACAAGGCGCCGTTACATATCCTGATCACCTGTCCGTGATCGCCAGCACCGCGACGGCGGCCGCCTGGGTGCCGGTGACGGGGTTGTCCGCGATCTTGCGCATGAAGGAGTGCACCGTGGTGCCGTCGGGCAGAACCTCGTCGAACACGGTCCGGCCGCCCTCGATGCAGCACTGGTGAAGTCGCGCAACAAAGGCCAGGCCGGGGCTTTCGGGGGTTTCTTCAAAGCTGTCTCCGATCTCGGCGAGCTTCAGGTGGAAGATCCGCGCCATGAAATCCCGGTACGCCTGGTTGGTGCGGGTAAAGCGGGATTTGCCGTCGCGAACCTCGATGATGGCCATGGGCAGGGTGTTGAAGTAGTGCTGGAAGCTGTCGGCCTCCTCCTTGGCGATGGCCGAGAGGTCGTATAGGTTGATCCTGCCGATGGCGTCGAAGTAGGCGGCCTCCTCCGGGTTTTCAAAGCCGATCTGGGTGCCCTGTTCATAGCGCTGGAACACCGCCTCCAGCGGCAGGGGCTTGGTGTAGTAATAGCCCTGGAGCTTCGAGCAGCCGATCTCCCGCAGAAATTCCACCTGGTCCGCCTTCTCCACGCCCTCGCAGACGGTGTCGATGCCCAGGCCGATGGCCATGCGCACCAGCTCGGTCAGTATGACCCGGCTCTTGTCACCGCTGTGGAACTGCTGCATGAAGCGCATGTCCAGCTTGATCAGATCCACCGGCATGCTCTGCAGCACGTCCAGTGAGGAATAGCCGCTGCCGAAGTCGTCCATCCACACCGGGAAGCCCAGGCAGCGAAAGCGCTCGGCCTCGCCCTTGATGAATTCGAAGTCCGTGCCGACGATGCTCTCGGTGATCTCGATGGTGATCAGCCGGCGGGGGAAGCCCGCGTCGTCCACGCGCCGGCGAATCTCCTCGACGATGTCGCACATGTCAAAATCGGAGCGGGACAGGTTGATGGACTGGGGCACCAGAAACAGACCCTTTTTCCGCTGCTGGCGCAGCTTTTCCAGCACCTGGTCCACCATGTGCAGATCCAGCTTGTAGATCAGCCGCGCGTCCTCCAGTATGGGTATGAATTCGGCGGGAGAGAGGAAGCCCCGCTCGGGATCGATCCAGCGGGCCAGGGCCTCCTCGTCGCAGACCCGGCCGTTGGTCGCCCGGACGATGGGCTGGTAGTAGACCTGTATCCATCCCTCGGCGATGGCCTTGTCCAGGTGGGAGGTGATGTACTGCTGCCGCTCGGCGCCCTCGTACATGGCGCTGTCGTAGTGCTGCACCGAGGAGGTGTGGGTGCTGTGTATGGCATCGCAGGCGATCTTGGCCCGGTCGTAGACGGTGCTGATGTCCACGCCCTCCGACGCCTCGACGCAGACGCCCACCAGTATGGCGGGGCGGTCGCTCCGCCAGGCCTTGAACAGGCGCTCCAGACGGTCCGCCAGCGCGTCCGCCTCGGTGAAAACGGCAAAGTGATCCTGGCCGAAGCGGCTGCAGCTGTCTTCCCGGAAGATGGAGACGAGGAGTTCTGCAAAATCCCGCAGCAGCGCGTCGCCGGCGGCAAAGCCGTAGCTCTGGTTGTAGAATTTGAGCCCGCTGAGGTTCAGGTAGAGGAAGGCGGGGCGGCCGCCCTGGTGGATGAGGGCCTGCCGCTTCTTTTGCACGCTTTCAAAGAAGTAGATCATGCCCGGAAGGCCGGTCAGCAGGTCGTAGTAATTGCCCTTTTGGATGTTCTCCTGAAGCTGGCTCTCCAGCTTGTCCCGGTATTCCTCGTTCTCGTTTTCCAGCACGAAGCTGTGCAGTATGCAGGTGCTCAGCAGGCAGCCGATGGCGTACATGGGCAGCAGCGGAAAGCGGGCCTGCAGCGTGATAAACAGCGCCATCGTCAGGCTGGACAGGCCGATGGAACGGTGGCGCAGCCGCATGGCCCCCGTCCGGGTCGAAGCCAGGGCATAGATGGCGGTCGCCAGGAACATCACGATCTGTGCGATCAGTAAGGTATACCGGGCGAATTCGGCCTGGTAGTTGCCCGCGGCGTCGAAGGAAAACAGCACGGGGCGGAAGAAGTTTACCAGCAGCGCGGCGCACTCAAAGGTGAATACCAGCCAGCCCGCGCCTGAGAGCAGCTTGCCGAAGGCGCCGCGGTCCTGCAGATAGTCGATGACGTAGCGGGTCCAGAACAGTATGGAGAGGGCCATGGTCAGGAAATAAAGCACCGTATCGACGTAGGTCAGGCCGATCAATCCGCGCTCGTAGAGCAGCCCCCAGGCGATATCCGTGGCAAAATAAAGCGTGATGGCGACCAGGAACTGCCGATAGGAACGGCGCGCCGGGACCCGTTTCAGGATGAATCGCCCCAGCATCACATCGTGGTTGATGATGAGGTTGATCACCAGGGCCAACAGGCCGGCGCTGGAATACAGCATAACATCACTACACTTTCCGTGCTATTCGCTCAAGGAATGCCGTTTGCGCCTGGGCGGCGCAAAGCCAATATCATATTGTAATTGTAACGTATTGAGTCGGTTTCGTCAATCGGTTTTCATCGACAAAGTGTATTTATTCTCATTCAAACTTACGGTTGAAATCTTCCGCATAATCTGCTATCATGGAACCATGGTAGAATGAACGCCACGGGTTCGCCCGGGGATATGGAGGGGATGACATGGTCACAGGCAGGCATCTGTGTTTTCGCCCGTTGATCCTGCTGATCGCGGCGGTGTTTATCGATGTGCTCAGCGTTTCGGGCTTTGCCTTGGCGGAGGCGGCGCAGCCCCCCGCGCCGGTCACGGTGCCGGGGCGGGCCGAGGCGGGGGAGTTGGGTCCCCGCCATGCCTATACCCTGAACGGCGTCCACGCCGTCGACGGACGCCAGGGCATCGCCTGGGAAGGCGGTTTCTGCTATGTCAGCGGCAGCACGACGCTCACCCGGTATGACGGCGACTGGAACCTGGCGGCCACTGCCCTGGACCCGTTTTCGGGCTTTGCCGACGAGGTCAACCACATCGGGGATATCGACGTGTACGGCGGCGAGATCTATGCCGGCGTGGAATACTTCATGGACGGCGAGGCCAGGAACATCCAGATCGCGGTCTATGACGCCGGGCGGCTGGAGCTTAAGCGGACCTACGCCTTTGACGCGGCCAGCGGCCAGACCGAGGTATCCGGCATTGCCGTGGACCCGGACAGCGGCTCCGTCTGGCTGTGCTCCTGGGCGGACGGGGAGAGCGGGCGCTATCTCTACCGCTACGACCTGGAATCGGGCGCCTATTTGGGCAAGCATCACCTGCAGCCCGTGCCCCAGTGGATCCAGGGCATCGCCTATGACGACGGCTGGATCTATATGACGGCGGACGACGGCAACGCGGACCTGGGAGAACCGGACCACGTCTACCGCTGCCGGGTGGACGTTTCCCGCACGGCCTGGACGGTCCTGCCGGAGCGGACGCTGGACGACGTGACCCTGCAGGGCGAGGTGGAGGGCATCTCCTTCGACCGGGAAGCGGGGCGCATGCTGGTCAGCTACAACCGCGGCGCACAGATCGTCCTGGGCATGCCGAAGGGCTTTTACCAGGGCTACGACCATGAGATCCACGAGATTTTCGAATACGATCGCGCACAATGACACCGCTTTGCGGGACAAGGAGGTCAAAGATGGATAATCAGGAATTGAGGGAGCTCGTCAATCCCGTGTTCAACACGGCAAAGTCCTGCGTGCAGCTGGACGCGGCGGCCGGAGACGCGGACGCCCAGCGCCTGCTGGACGCCCTGGGCTTCGAGCCTTTTGGCGCGCAGATGTCGAAAAAGCCCGTCCCGAAGGAGCTCCATGAGCAGGTCAAGCGGCTCTTTCCGGCGTATACGATCCTCATAGAATCGCGGTTCCAGGCCATGAACCGGCTGATCGAGCAGATGGAGGACCGCCGGATCGTGGACCTGCCCTGCGGCTATACCTCCCGGGGCATTCGCATGTCCCGCCAGGGCAGGACCTACCTTGGTTTTGACCTTCCCGCGGTCATCGACGCAATGGTCCCCGCGGTGGCAGGCATCATTGGCAAGAGCGAATCAGTCAGCTACCACGCCGTTGACGCCACGAATTACGAATCCATGGCGGCGCCGTTGACCGGGAACGGGCCCCTGCTCGTCACCACGGAAGGGCTGCTGATGTACTTCGTCCAATCCGAGCTGGAGACGGTGTTCGCCAACATCCACCGCCTGCTTCAGAAGCACGGCGGCAGCTGGGTCATCACGGACAGGGCCTATTTCCTGCACGACAGGGAGATCGTCGCCGCCGCGCTGAACAACGACCCCCAGCTGACCGCGATGTACGCGGCGGTGACCAACCGCGCCGCCGCCACGACGGCGGACGTCAAATTCAACGACAGCGTGTTCTTCGATCCCGACGACGCAAAAGTTCGGGCGTTCATCGGCAGGATGGGCTTTGAATTGAATGAGATCTGCATGGGCGACTACCTGCCCGATGAGATCGGGTCCCTCAGGCAGAGCCCGGAGGCGGAGCCTGCGGTGCGGGAGGTATTCAGGAAAATGATGTTCTGGGAGCTCACTGTGGCGGAGCAGTCTGCGGCGAAGCCCGCCCCGGTGGACGCCAACCTGCCCTTCAAGGTCGAATGCAGCGTGAAGGACGGCGCCTTCGAGGTCTCGATCCAGGGCCGCATGGATACGATTACCGCGCCGGAACTGCTGAAGCGGTTCCAGGAAGCGGGCAGCGGCGTCAGGGCGATCCACATCGATGTGCGCCGGATGTCCTATGTGTCCTCCGCCGGCCTGCGGGTGCTTCTGATGATGTACAAGTCGCTGAAGGACAAGGACGGCTTCGAGATGACCGGCGCGAGCGACGCGGTCCGGGAGATCCTGGAGACGACGGGCTTTGACCAATTTTTGTTGAAGGGGTAATACCACGCTTCGGCGACCTTACCGGAAGGAGGCGTTGAGATGGCATACAGGGGGCATTTCTCAAGGGGGTTCATGACCGAGGAGGAAAAGGCCAATCAGCCGAAGGTGACGGGCGCGCTGCTGAAGCGAGTGTTCTCCTATCTCAAGCCCTATTCGGGCAAGCTCGTCCTGGTGCTGCTGTGCATCGCTGCGGCCTCCTTCTGTTCGCTGCTGCCGTCCATACTGACGGGCAAGATCATCGACGAGGGCCTGACGCAGCGGAACCTGAGCGCGCTTGTCAAGTACATCGTGCTGTCGCTGGCGGTGACGCTGGGGGCGAACCTCATCGGCGTCGTGGAGAGCTACATCAACACCTGGATCGCCCAGCACATCACCTACGACATGCGAAACCAGATGTACGGTCACCTACAGAAGATGTCCCAGCGCTTTTCCACCACCAGCCGGCAGGGCGACGTCATCACCCGGATGACCAGCGACATCGACGGCGTGCAGCAGGTAATCACCAACACCTTTACCAGCATCCTTTCAAATGTCATCACGTTGATCATCGCCATGGTGGCCATGTTTCGCAAGAATTGGGTCCTGGCGCTGATCGGCATGGTGATCGTGCCGCTCTTCACCATCCCCACCCGGCGGGCGGGCCGGACGCGCTGGAAGTTTGCCAATGAATCCCAGGCCTGCAACGATGAGATCAACGGCATACTGAACGAAACGCTGTCCGTCAGCTGCCAGCTGCTGAGCAAGCTGTTCGGCAGGGAGCAGTACGAATACAGGCGCTACGAGGAAGCGAACAGCCGCATGATCCGGCTGAACATACGGGAGGGGATGGCCGGGCGCTGGTTCCGGGTCATACTGTCCACGTTTACCAGCATCGGCCCCATGCTGATCTACCTGGTGGGCGGCATATTGATGATCCGCTACAACCAGGACCTGACCATCGGCGATATCACCGTGCTGGTGGCCCTGCTGGGCAGGATGTACATGCCGGTGAACAGCCTTTTGAACATCCAGGTGGACTGGATGCGCGCCATGGCCCTGTTCTCACGGATATTCGACTACTTCGACATCCCCGTGGAGATCGACAACGCGCCGGACGCCGTCATACCGGACCGGGTCGAGGGCAACGTCGTGTTCGACCACGTCTGTTTCGGCTACGAGAAGGACCGACCCGTGCTCAAGGACGTCAGCTTCGAGCTGAAGGCGGGGCACAGCATCGCCATCGTCGGGCCCTCCGGCTCCGGCAAGAGTACCATCATCAATCTGATTCCCCGCCTGTACGACGTGGACGAGGGCTGTGTGACCTTCGACGGCATCGACGTGCGCAAGCTCGATCTGGGCTTCCTGCGGGCGCAGGTGGGGGTGGTCAGCCAGGAGACCTACCTGTTCAACGGCACGATCCGCGATAATCTGCTGTATGCCAAGGCCGACGCCTCCGAGGCCGAGATGGAGGCGGCGCTGAAAAAGGCCAACATCTGGGATTTCGTGCAGAACCAGCCGGAGGGCCTGGACGCCATGGTGGGCAACCGGGGGCTCAAGCTGTCCGGTGGCGAAAAGCAGCGGCTGTCGATCGCCCGCGTGCTGTTGAAGGACCCCACGATCTTCATATTCGACGAGGCCACCTCCGCGCTGGATTCCATATCGGAGCAGCGGATCCAGGAGGCCATCGACCCGATCATTCGCAGCCACACCAGCATATTGATCGCCCACAGGCTCTCCACCATACTGGCCGCCGACGAGATCCTGGTGGTCAAGGACGGAAGGATCGTGGAGCGCGGCACCCATCAGGCGCTGGTCAACCAGGGCGGCGTGTACAGCGAGCTGTACGAAACCCAGTTTTCAAAGGCGCTGCAGCCCAAGGAGGACGGCGTGAGCGCGCTGGAGGAGTACATCTGGGGACAGCAGCCGGGGGATGAGCCCGCGTAGCGGACGTCAGCCATTCCGGGGCAATCTGTCGCAGACGCAGCAAAACACCATGCCGGCAAAAACCGACATGGTGTTCATATTATATCAGCGACTCCCGGATGACCTCCAGCGCCTGGTGCGACAGGTCCTTGAGTACGCGCTTCGAGGTATCGCTGGCATCCCGCAGCCGATTGCTCATGGCCTCGTAGCCCTTGTACCCCTGGGCCGTGAGTTCCTCCACCGTCTGTGCGCCGCCGGCGCCCAGGGCGTCGAACAGGTCAGTCACGAAGGCTTCCCTGTCCGACAGGGGCAGATCGCCGATCCATTTGCCCAGGATCTTGTTGATGAAGGTGCTGCGTGGGTCGTTTGCCTCCAACTCCGCCAGCTTCCCGTGATCCACGCCCCAGGTGGCGGGGTCGTGTTGGTCGAGGGCGGAGGCTGAGGATTGGACCACGCGGGTATCGTGGATATGGGGGTCGAAGAGCTTTCCGATGATGGAAAAGCCCGGAACGATGCAGGTGGCCAGCGATTGCACCCTGTCCACCGTGGCGGGGTCCACCACCTCCGGGCAAAAGCCGGGTCCGTCGAGGACGTACATCCGCCTGACGGCGGCGCGCATTTCGTCAGGCAGCATGCAGGTCGCGTACAGGGCGAGGTTTGCGCCCTTGGAATGACCGCCGAGGTACCACGCCTTTTCCGAATCGATGCGGTTTTCCGCGTATTGCCTTGCCAGCTCCTGGGCCTGCGTGCGCTTGAAGCTGATCATGAAGTCTTCCTTCCAGCCCGCAAGCGTGCTGTCCGTGCCCCGATAGGCGATGAAGGCCCAGCCGGCGTCGCTTTGGAAGGTGAGGGCGGCAAACTGTATCGCCTCCTCGGGAATCATGATGTCCACGAAGCCGGACATGCCCAGCTCGCCGAACCGGCGCGAAGCGACGGCCGCCTTCAGTATCTGCATGAACGGTTCAACTTTTCCGATTCGCTGGATGCGCACCGCGTCCGCGTCGATCATCCGCTGGCAGTCGCGAAGGCTCGCCGTGTCAGATCGCTCGAACAGCGGCGTGTAGTCGCAGTAGGTCAGCAGGCACAGTATGACCGCGTCGACCTCCTGAAACGGCACGGCGGAGAAGGGGTAATCGCCCAGCCATTGAATATAGTCGTACAGTCCGTCCATCGGCTTCGGCTCCTTTATCGGTTCAGGGCGCGCCAGGCGTCCTTCAGCCCTTCGATGATGCCCAGGTGCTGGGGACACGCCGCCTCGCACGCGCCGCAGGCCACGCATTTATCGGGGGTCGCGCCCTTTTCCAGCATCTGCTTGAAGCCCCAGTCCTGTTTGGGGTCGACGCCGTACAGCGAGACGTTGTTCCAGGCCGCGAAGGTGCCGGGAATGTCCACGCCGTTGGGACAGGGCATGCAGTAGCGGCAGCCGGTGCAGCCGATCTTCGTTCGGGCGAGATAGGCCGCGCGGACGTCGTCCATCAGCTGAAGCTCCTGGGCGGTCATGATGCCCGGCGCCACGGTGTCGAATATGCGCAGGTTGTCGTCGATCTGTTCCGCCTCGTTGCAGCCGGACAGCACCGTGGCCACCTCCGGGTGGTTGCACAGCCAGCGGAACGCCCACTCCACCGGCGAGCGCTTCACCGGGAAGGCGTCGTACAGCGCCTGGACGTTTTCCGGGGCCTTCGCCAGCCGTCCGCCAAGCAGGCCCTCCATGATGACCACCGGAATGCCCAGCCTGCCCGCCAGCTCCAGGCCCTTCGTGCCCGCCTGGTTGTCCACGTCCATGAAGTTGTACTGGATCTGTACCATGTCCCAGTCGCAGTCGTTGATGATCGTCTCAAATTCCTCGGAGGGGCCGTGGAAGGAGAAGCACTTGTAGCGGATGCGCCCAGCCCGCTTCATGTCGTCGAAGAATTCCGGCGCGCCGATGGACTTGAAGTATTCCCACTTCTGGCGGTTGATGCCGTGCATCAGGTAGAAGTCGATGTGATCGGTCTGCAGCTTTTTAAGCTCCTCCGCCAGCAGCGCCTCCATCTCGGCGCGGTTGTGCACATACTCCATGGGCATCTTGGTGGCGACGGTGACGCGATCCCGATACCCGTCCCGAAGCGCCTTGCCCAGCACGGTCTCGGAGGTCCTGTCCAGGTAGACATAGGCGGTATCCAGGTAGGTCACGCCGCCGTCGATGGCGCGGCGAATGAGGCCGATGGCCTTCTGTTCATCGATGATGCTGTCACCGGAAGCGGGTCCGTTGAAGCGCATGCATCCCAGGCCGAAGGCAGACCCCTGGATGCCCAGCTTGCCGAAATTGCGATACTTCATAAAGGTTCCTCCCTGTTGTCAATGGTTCCTCCACGCAGAATCGGCTTCACGCTCTTTTCCACGGGGGTTTTTTATCAGTGCTCTCTTCTGATTTCAAGCCGTGCGCGCAATGATGCGCTGTTGCAGGGGCGATCTGTTTGATTTCCCGCCGTTTTGGAGGTTACGCCTTGCCGAGCCTTTCCTCAATGGCCCGTCGGACCGCCTCGGTGATTTCGCGCTCGCTTCGGCCGGCGGTTTCCACCTCCGGGCAGAAGCAGACGGTGACCCGGTATCGCTGGCCGGTGGTACGATCCCTGACCTGGGGCAGCTTTTGGGTGTGGGGGAATACCTTGTAGCTGCCGATGATCGCGGTGGGGATGATGGTCATGCCGGAGGAGAGGGCGATGTAGGCGGCTCCCTCGTGGAAGCGGCCGAGGCTGCCGTCCCGGGTGCGGGTGCCCTCCGGGAAGATCATGAGGCTGCCGCCTTCCCGAATGAAATCGATGGCCCGGTGCACGGAGGGCAGCGTGTCGCCGAACCGGTCGACGGGGATGCTGCCGGCGGTGTTGGTGATCAGGGCGGTGAAGGGGTTGCGCGCCAGCTCTTGCTTGGAGAGACTGCCGAACCGGTTGAGGTCGATGCCCGTGCGATCCAGCGCCGCGAGCACGAACAGGCCGTCGAAATTGGCGGCGTGGTTCGGACAGAAGATGTACTGACGCCCCGGAACGAGGTTTTCAAGCCCCTCCACGTGGAAGTCGAGGCTCGTCAGGCACCAGCGCTTTGCGGTTTTGAACAGCGCCCGGTGATACCAGCGCCGGCGAACGGGATAGCGGCTGACGTCCAGGTCCGTCTCGTGCCGTCTGGGTTTGGCGCTGCCCTGGTTTGCGGCGCAATAATCCGCGAGGGCGTCGAGGTTCGGAATGCTGCCCAGGACGTCGCTGGGCAGCGCGCCGAATTCGGCCTCCAGCGCCATCGACAGCTCCATCATGCCCAGGCTGTCCAGGCCGAGATCGTCCTTCAGGCGCTCCTGGCCTGTCAGCGGGCCTTCGAGGTCCAATACGCGGCGGACCGCCTCAAACACGATCTCGCGCGCTTGCTCCCGGGTGTGGGCCTTTGCCGTCGCCTCCGCCCTCTCGGCGATCTCCGGGACCGCTTCGCGCTTTTCGGCGGCGGCGCCCTCGCGCAGCGCCCGCTCCTTGAGCAGGTAGCGGCGGATCTTGCCGATATTGGTCTTGGGCAGCTTGTCGATGAAGTGAATGGCCTGTATCCGGTATTGGCTCAGCTTTTTCCGCTGGAAGGCCGAGATCTTCTCCCGGAGCTGCTCCCGCTGGCTCTCGGAAAAGCCGATGTGCTGTATGAAGAGGTGGATCCGGTCCATGCCGTCGCCGGCGAAGGGCACGCCCACCACCGCGTATTCCACGTCCTCCGGCATGACGGGCGCGAGCAGCCGTTCGAGGTCCGACGGCGCGACCTTGGCGCCGTTGGCCATCTGGATGCTCTCCTTGCAGCGGCCGGTGACGTACAGGTAGCCGCGATCGTCGATGTGGCCGAGGTCGCCTGTCTTGAACCAGCCGCCGTCAAAGGCGTTCCGGGTCGCTTCCTCGTCGCCGAAGTAGCCGTTCATGATCTGCCGGGTCTTGACGTAGATTTCGCCCGTGCCCTGTTCGTCGGGCTCGTGGATGCACACCTCGGTCCAGGGGTCGCGCTTCACGTTGCCCACGCTGCCGGTATCGAAGGGATCGGAGGGGTCGGTGCAGGCGATGAACACGCCGCACTCCGTCGACGAATAGAGGTCGAGGTAGGCGACGCCCATGTTTTCCAGCGCTTCGGAGGTATGGGGGGTGCCGGCGGTGCCGCCGCTGAACAGGCAGGTGAAGTTCCGGTTGTAGAGCAGGCTCCTGAACGGCAGCATCAGGCGGCGGCTGGCCTTCAGGTTGCGCGTGCGCACCATCGCCTTGCGGGACAGCGCGGACAGCTTTGAATAGAGGCCGAACAGGTGCTTTTTTTTCAGGGCCTCCTCGAGGGTGTTGACAAACAGGTCGTTTACCCTCGGCACCATGCCGAAAGCGTGGGGCTTGAAGTGTTTGAGCCCCTTTTTCAGCGTGTCCGTGTTCAGGGTCTCGACGCAGGCGACGGTGACACCCTCGTTGAGCAGCGTGTAGGCGGAAAACAGGCCGGAGACGTGGCTCATGGGGAAGACCTCGAAGATGGGCTGCGTCTTCTTCGGCGGGTGGGTATCGACCAGCTGGTTCACCTTGCGGTGGGTGATCAGCATGCTGGCATAGGAGACCTCCACGCATTTTCTCCGCGCGGTGCTGCCGGAGGAGAACATGATGACGGGGGACAGGGGCGTGGGCATGCCGGCGTCCGCATTCAGCGGGCGCGCCTCCACGACGCCCATGTGGGAATCCATGCCGTATACGCGGCAGATCGGCCCGAGGGGCAGCGGCTTCACGGCCTCTTCGCTCTTTCGGTCGGTGAATACCGCGCTGATGCGGCATTGATGGAGCAGCGGCTCCAGCTCCTCCATGGGCACCGCAGGGTCGGCCATCACCGCGGTGAGGTGGTTGAGGGAGACGATCAGAAACGTCAGAAGGGCGTCCACCGTGGTCTGCGCCACGATGAGCACGCGGCTGCCGTCCACCAGTCCCAGCCTCTGCTTCCATTGGGCAAAGTCTTCGATATAGCGCACCAGCGTCTTGAATGACAGCCTCCAAACCGAACCGTCGTCGCGCAGACAAAGCAATGCCCACGCGTCGCCGTGAGATCGGAACGCGGACAACAGCTCATTTGCGTACTGTTCGAAATCGTATCTTTCCATCGTTGTGCCTATGTTACTCCGTTGGTGCAGCCGTTCTGCGGGCGCCCGGAGAGCGCCCCTACGGGTAGGAAGTATTATAATCATTTTATCATAGCCCATTGCATTAGACAAGGGTAACATCACCTTGGACGCCCGGAAGACGTTGGATTGCCCCATGAGCCGCGCTTCCGTTGTTGTACTAATATAAGCTGCAGCGCAAGCGCCTGCGTGCCGGGGGATCGGGCGAGTGAAGCCCCGGCCAGCAACCGCCGGGTAAAAAGAAGTCGCCGGATGACGCTTCGTCATCCGGCGAATATCGGTAAAGGATACGGCGGGTGGGCTATGCCTCCGCGACATTGGTAACCGTATACCTGCATCCCGCGAACAGCCCCACTGCCATCAGCAGCGCACAGGTTCCGAAGCTGAAGAGCAGGAGCAGCGCGAGCGCGGTGACGGGCATCTCCAGAATAGCGTCGTTGCCCTTGAAGACGGTGAAGCGGTTCCGGTTTCCAAAGGCCACCATGCGGCGAAGATGATCGCAAAGGTTGCTGAACCACTGGCGATTCTTTTTGGGCTTCGCCGCGGCCTTTTTGACCGTGCTGCGATCCATTGCCACAGTGTGTGTGACCTTCCCGGCAGGGGTGTCGTCCTGCGTGGTCGCGTCGCTGCCCGCGCAGCTTTCTGCCGCCGCATACAGCGCCTGCTTCCTGAGAAATTCCTCCTGCTCCAGCATGTGGGTCGCCGTGAGCATATTCCAGCCGGCGGCTTCAAGGGCAGCCCTGGCTTCCGTCAGTGTGATGTGCATTTTCCCGGCGAGCTGTTCGGTCATTTCATACTGGGTGGTCTGTACCTCGTTGCTGGTCTCTGTCATGGCTGCGGTCGCGTTCTCCATCATCGTTGCATTCATCTCAGTCATTGTTTCGGTCTCCTTTGCTTTTGATGGGACAATGATACCGCCGGAAAATGAAATGCCAAGAAAAGTGGATTAGGGAAAGATTAGAAAACGGTGGGATTGCTTTCATAATGGAAGCGTTGGCTGACCCCCGCCTTCCCGGAGACGTTCCTGTTTACCTGTACGGGCGATTTCCTGCAGGAACAGGCCGACGCGATGCAGGTCGCGCTGAGGAAAAAACAGGTGCCCCATATCATGCGTTTCTACGGGGATTCCGAGCATGCCCTGGGTCACGTCTTCCATTGCGACATGAGATCTGAAGCCGGACGTCGCTGCAATGATGAACAGTGCGCGTTTTTCAAAGGTGTAGCGCATGGTCATCATGCGTAAGGCATCGTGATGGCAGTGTCCACTCTGTCTGGCCTATATTCGTTTTGTATGACGGGCGATAGATTATCCCTGCCACAATGGATTGAGGTTTTACAGAATAACCTATTTAAATGCTGGACATGGTGTGGTATAATATCTGACATTCGGTTTTATGAGGAGACAGAAATGCGAGCGGAGGGGAAACGGCGATGTATACAGAAGCGATCACCCACTACAGCCAAAGCCTTGACAGGGAAATGCACGTGATGATCTACGGACGGGGCGGCGTGCCCTTTCTGGCGTTCCCGACCCAGAATTCCATGTGCGGGAATTACGAAGACTTTGGCATGACGGGGCAACTGGCCGATTATATCGACGGCGGCAGGCTTCAGCTGTTCGTGGTGGACACCGTGGACATCGAGAGCTGGTCCAATGAAGGCGGGGACAACGCCTGGCGGGCCGAGCGCCAGGAGCAGTATTATCATTACATCGTAGACGAGGTCATACCGCTGATGCGCGTCCGTAACGACGCGCTGCCCGTCGTGACCGGCCTCAGCATGGGGGCAAACCATGCGGCCATCGTTTTCCTGCGGCGCCCGGACCTGTTCCGGGGCATCGTGGCGCTCTCCGGCGTCTACGATTCCGATTACTTCTTCCATGGCTGGATGAATCCGACACTGTATGAAAACTCGCCGGAACGCTTTCTGCCGAACCTGCCTGTGGATCACCCCTATGTGAACCTGTACAATCAAAAGCAGATGATCTTCTGCGTGGGCCAGGGCGCCTGGGAGGAGGACGGCGTGCGCACGCTCAGGCACCTTGAGCGCGTCTTTAAGGAAAAGGGCATTCGCGCCTGGTGCGATTTCTGGGGCTATGATGTCAGCCACGACTGGCCGTGGTGGTTCAGGCAGATGCGCTATTTCATTCCGAACGTCATTGACGAGAAGTGATACAGGGGGCCGAGATCATGAATTTTATCTTTATATCGCCGCACTTTCCCCACACCTACTGGCAGTTCTGCGACCGGCTGCGCCGCAACGGCGTCAATGTGCTGGGCATCGGCGACGCGCCCTACGACAGCCTTGAAGGGCCTCTGAAGGCCGCGCTGACGGAATACTATCGGGTGGACAGCCTGGAGGACTATGACCAGGTCTATCGGGCTGTGGCCTTCTTCGCCTTCAAGTACGGCAGGGTGGATTGGATCGAATCGATGAATGAATACTGGCTGGAGCAGGATGCCCGGCTTCGGCAGGATTTCAACGTGACCACGGGCATTCAAAGCGACAGGATCGGCGTCATCAAGAACAAGTCGTCCATGAAGCAGGTCTATCGCCAGGCGGGCATTCCCACTGCCCGCCAGCATGTGGTGTCCGACGCCGACGCCGGACGCGCCTTCATCGGAGAGGTGGGCTATCCGGTGATCGTCAAGCCGGACGTGGGCGTGGGGGCGACCAATACCTGGAAGCTGGAAAACGACGGGGACCTTGATGCGTTCTATGCCAACCTGCCCGGCGTTCCCTATGTGATGGAGGAATTCATCGAAGGGGACATCTGCTCCTATGACGCCATCCTCGATTCCAGGTGCGAGCCGCTGTTTGAGAGCATGACGGTCTGGCCGCCGGTGATGGACATCGTCAATCGGGATCTGGACCTGATGTACTACACCTGCCCCCAGGTTCCGGAATCCCTTCGCCAGCTGGGCCGCCGCACCGTCAAGGCCTTCGGCGTGGACCGCCGCTTCGTGCATCTGGAGTTCTTCCGGCTGACCAGGGCGAGAGAGGGGCTGGGCGACGTGGGTGATTTCGTGGCGCTGGAGGTGAACATGCGTCCGGCAGGCGGCTATACCCCGGATATGATGGACTTTGCCCACTCCACGGACGTCTACCAAATCTACGCGGATATGGTGTGCTGTGACGCGCGCCGGCTGCCGGAATCCCATGACCATTTCTATTGCGTATACGCCAGCCGAAAGGACGGCCACCGCTACGCCCGCACCCATGAAGAGATCATGGCCCGCTACGGTGCCCACATGGTGATGCAGGAGGAGATGCCGCCCATGAATTGGCCCCAGATGGGACGTTACATGTATACCGCTCGACTGAAAGAGATGGAAGAAGTGCAGGCGTTCATCGAATTTGTGCAGGGCTGCTGATCGACGCCATCAGCGTTTATGGTATCTTCAGCTTGCCCTTCGCCACGCTGAATTTCCCAAACTGTCGTTGTGTTTTGCCTGGGAGGTGTTTCCAAAGCGCCCGAGCGCGTTTTGGAAACACGCCCCAAACTCATACTCGGTATAATATTAAACACCATGCCGGCGGTGCTGACATGGTGTTAAGGAAATACCGCACAATACGGCGGCACATCTGGCGGTGCCTTTTCCGACATCTGCTCGGGCGCTCGAACCCAGTAAACCTTCGAAATCTGCAATTGCATCTGTCGAAAAATTCACTCGCCAGCTGACCACCTTAATTGCGCGGTATTTCCTTAAATATAACATATGGGATTGGAAAAACCCACAGTACAGAACTTCCAAGTGAGAATAATCAGATTTGCAAACAGGGTTGATCGAAGCCTGTTTCGGTTGACTGTCAGCGCTTCACGTTGAAGGCTTCAAAGCCGGGATACACGGCGTTTGCGCCGAGGCGCTCCTCGATGCGCAAAAGCTGGTTGTACTTCGCCACGCGCTCGGAGCGGCTTGGCGCGCCGGTCTTGATTTGCCGGGTGTTCAGCGCCACCGCCAGGTCGGCGATGGTGGCGTCCTCGGTCTCGCCGGAGCGGTGGGAGGTGACGGCGGTATAGCCGGCCTTGTGGGCCATCTTGATGGCCTCCAGCGTCTCAGAAACGGAGCCGATCTGGTTCAGCTTGATGAGGATGCTGTTGCCGCAGCCCAGCTCGATGCCCTTCCTGAGCCGCTCGGTGTTTGTGACGAACAGGTCGTCGCCCACCAGCTGCACCTTGTGGCCCAGCTTCGCGGTCATTCGCCGCCAGCCTTCCCAGTCCTCTTCGTCCAGGCCGTCCTCGATGGAGATGATCGGATACTTGTCCACCAGGCTCTCCCAGTGGGCGATCAGCTCGTCAGAGGTGAAGTCCTTGCCGGATTTGGGCTGATGGTAGAAGCCCTTGCCCTTTTCGCTCTTCCACTCGCTGGAGGCGGCGTCCATCGCCAGCACAAAGTCCTTGCCGGGCTCGTAGCCTGCCGCGCGGATGGCCTTCAGGATCAATTCGATGGCGTCCTCGTCGCCGCCCAGGCTATTGGGGGCGAAGCCGCCCTCGTCGCCCACGGCGGTGACGTCCTTCATGTCCTTGATGAGCTTCTTCAACGTCTGGAACACCTCGGCGCACCAGCGCAGGCCCTCCTTGAAGGTCGGCGCGCCGGCGGGCATGATCATGAATTCCTGGGTGTCCACGGAGCTGTCGGCGTGCGCGCCGCCGTTGAGAATGTTCATCATCGGCACCGGCAGGTTGTTGCCCTGCACGCCGCCCAGGAACTGGTGCAGCGTCACACCCAGTCCTTCACTGGCTGCCTTCGCCGCTGCGATGGACACGGCCAGTATGGCGTTCGCGCCCAGGTTACTCTTATCCTTCGTGCCGTCGGCCTTCAGCATCGCGCCGTCCACGGCGTAGGTGTCGCGGGCGTCGATGCCCTGGAGCACCTCGTTGATGACGGTGTTCACGTTGTTCACGGCCTTGGTCACGCCCTTGCCGCCGAAGCGGGCCTTGTCGCCGTCCCGAAGCTCCAGCGCCTCAAATTCGCCGGTAGACGCACCAGAGGGGGCCGCGCCGCGCCCGACAATGCCGCTGGCCAGAGTGACTTCCGCCTCAACGGTGGGATTGCCGCGGGAATCCACGATCTCCCGGCCGATGACCTTGGTGATGGCAAAGCTGTTCATATTGCAAGACACATCCTTTCTGTGATAGCCTTTCTCTTTTTTGCCGAAGACATCCGTGTTCCGCGAAAAACACGGATGCCCCGGCAGTGGACATCATCTTGTGAAAATGCCCGATGAAGGTGGAAGCAGTATGCGATCTTCCAACAGAATTATACCACAGCAAAATTAGTTATAGCAAACTAATTTCGTGTTAAATGCGCACCACACCTTCCGATTTGTATCCGAGCGCTTTCCGAGCGGGTATTATCAAAGCTGCCAGGAATCATGAAAAATCGTACTTGCACATTCCGGTCAATGGTCGTATAATTAAATCGTTTCGGAAAAAAGACCAAAGGAGGATGTTTTTCATGAGTAATGCAGCAAAAGTCCACGAGTTTCTGAACAAGGCCCAGACCTTCTACTTTCTGACCACAGATGGCGATCAGCCCAAGGGCCGTCCCTTCGGCTTCCAGATGCTGGTGGACGACAAGGTGTATTTTGGCTGCGGCACCTTCAAGAATGTGTTCAAGCAGCTGACAGCCAATCCCAAGGTGGAGGTCCTGGCCGTCAACGGCGGCGAATTCCTGCGGTATGACGGCGCAGCGAAGGTCGTAAAGGACGACGCGCTGCTTTTGAAGGTGCGGGAGATCATGCCCCAGATCATGGCACTTTACGACAAGAACGGCTGGGAGATGGGACTGTTCTATCTGGAAAACGGCCATGCAGAGATCCGCGGAATGATGGATCTGAAAGAGGAGTTTGATGTTTAATGGCTTCTCAAAGCACACTTGAGGAACGGTTTGGCAAATGCCCCTATGCCACGGCGCAAAGCCTGATCTCCGGCAAGCGCCCCGCTCTACCGCGAACACGATGCGCAGTATGAGGTCGCTGAAGGTAGCGCACATGAACTGCTTCATCTGGCCGGAGCCCCGCAGCACGCCGTCAGACACCAGCTTTGACGCTACGACAAAGTAGAACGGCGCGACGATGCGCAGGAACGACACGCCGGATTCCAGCGCCAGTCCCGTCGCCGATTTCAGGAACACGCCCACCAGTGCAGGCGCTGCAAGTCAGTACAGCGCCGTCAGCGGCAGGCACAGCCTCCAAACCAGCCTGAGCCCTGCAAAGAAGCCGGCCCGCACCCGCTCGGGCTTTCCCGCGCCGAGGTTTTGCACCGTATAGTTGGGGAATGCTATAATTAAACGGACACATCTCATCGTATATGTGAAAGTGCAAGGCACCCCGCGTGATCTTGCGCTCGGGGTGCCTTGCCGTGTTCAGTTATTTGCTAAGCGCTGCCCGTGCCGGGGGTGCCTTGCTGCCGACGCTCATTTTCGTCAGCCGTTTTCCTTTTTATGCGCGGGCGTAGACCCATTCGCCGCCCACCATGGTGCGCAGGATCGGAGTATCCTCGATCTGCCCGGGATCGCAGGCGGTGATATCCTTCTCCAACACGACGAGATCCGCCTCCTTGCCGACGCTGATGCTGCCGAACCGATCCTCGCACTGGAACTGGCAGGCCGCGTTCAGGGTGCAGGCCTGGATCATCTGGTCAACCGTGGCGCGCTCGGAGGGGCAATGCAGGGAATTCGGAAGGTCCGGTTTCTGACGGGTCACGCCCAGTTGAATACCTTCCAACGCATAGGCCGGATAGGTGATGGGGTAATCGCTGGCGGAGGACACGACAACGCCTGCGTCGAAGAAGGACTTGATCGGATGCATCGCCTCCGTGCGCGCCTTGCCCAGACCGTAGCTCTGGATGGCAGCGAGCTCGGGCGGCAGGGGGATCCAGAAGGGATCGGTGGAAGCCACGACGCCCAGCTTTGCCATGCGGGGGATGTCCGCATGGTCCACGACCTCCAGGTGCGCGACCGCGTCCCGGAGATCATGGGGCCCGGTCTGGGCGTTGGCCTTTTCCATGGCGTCCAGCGCCATAGCCAGCGCGCCGTCGCCGATGGCGTGCAGGTGCACCGGCATACCGAGCTCGTGGGATCTCTTATACACCGCCGTGAGGGTGTCCATATCCATGCGGAGCTGTCCCTGGTTCCCGCTCTTCTGCGACTCGGGATCGCAGTAGGGCTGCTTCATATAGGCGGTCCCGTGGGTCGGCGAGATCGTGCCGTCCAGCTGGATCTTGGTGTTGATCAGATCGAACATGGGGCCCTTCGTGCGCGCTCTGAGCTCCGCGGCATGCTCGACCTCGGCAATGGTGTCGTGACCCGCCGCCTGGAACACCTGATAGGCGCCGAAGGCGTGCATCTTCAGCTTGCCCTCTTTGTCGAGCTCGTGCAGCGCCAGCACCTCGTTGTCGGTGTAGTCCCAGTTGATGATCGCGTCCATGAATATGGTCATGCCATGGGCCAGATACTCCTCCTGGTAGCGCAGGTAGGCTTCCTTATACTGCGCCACCGAGAAGACGACCAGCGGCTTGATGTAGGCCATGGCGCCCTCGCGGAACCAGCCGGTGGGGGTGCCGTCCTCATAGCGCACGACGATGCCGTCGCTGACATCGGGCGTATCCTTGCTGATGCCCAGGCGCTTCATGGCGGCATTGTTTACCCAATAGGAGTGAAGACCCAAGTCCGCAATGACAATGGGCTTGTCCGACAGGCCGTCCAGCATATCCGCAGTGGGGCCGTTGGCTCCGTATAATTCCGTCAGAGGAGCGAAGCCGAAGCCCTGGTAGACCTCATATTCCGGATGCTTCTCAATGAGCGCCTTGATCCGGCCCTTAAATTCGTCAACATCGAAGACCTTCAGCAGATTTGCCTCGAAAAGCTCCACCGTGCCGCCGACGGAGCAATGGCAATGGCCGTCGGACATGCCGGGGACGATGAGGCCGCCCTCATAGCGCTCGACCTTCGTGTTTTTGCCGATGAGCGCCTTGACGCCATCCGCGTCGCCGACGTAGACGAAATGGCCGCCGAAGATCGCAACGGCCTCGGCCCTGGGCTGCTGCTTGTCCACCGTGTAGAAATTGCCGTAAATGACCTTCTCGGCGTAGACGTCCTCTGCAACGGTCTCGGCCCAGGGTGCATTGGCGCGCACGGACTCGATGCCGTTGAGGCAGGAGGCCTTCGCCTTGTAGCCCTGGGAGGCGGCGATGATCTCGCCGTTGGCGGCCTTGAGGCGGAAGCGGAATTTGCCGGCCTTGTCGGTGAAGACCTCATATTTTGGGTTTTCAAGGCGCTCAAAGTCGGCGACGGTCTGATCCTCGACGGGCGCATAGGTGGCGTTTGCCTGCACGCTCTCGATGCCCTTGAGGCAGCCGCCCTTCGAGGTGTAAACCTGAGAGGTGGCAATGACCTCGTTGTTGTCCGCGACCAGGTTGAACGAGAACCCGGCCGGGGTCAGCTTCGCGGAAAACTTGCTCATGTGTATTTCCTCCTAAAAAATTGTTGTCGTTACTTCATTTTCTTCCCGCAGAAAAAGACCGCCTTCGGCGCGTTGAAGCTGAAGCCCTCGTGCTCCGCCGTGAGCAGGTCCCTGTCGAACACCAGGAAGTCCGCGTCCTTGCCGACGGTGATGGAGCCCTTTTTGTCTTCAATGCCGAGCTGTATCGCGCCGTTGATCGTGTAGCCGGTGAGCATTTCGTCGATGCTCATTTTTTCGTCCTCGGGTGGGAACGGCTTGAAGGTTCTGGTGAGCTCAGAGGCGTTGGTCTTTTCGGTGGTCCAGCGCGTCATGCCGATCTCCATGCCGAGATAGGGGTTCCAGGGCGAGAAATCCATAAAAATGGTGTTGTCACTGGACCAGGTCACCAGCGCGCCGCTGTCCCAAAGGGTTTTGCAGCGGTACATATGCGTGGCGCGCCTTTCGCCGAGCAGGGGAATCAGCGGCTTGAGCGAGTCGCCAGTGCCATTGCCGCTATGCCAGGCCGGCGTAAAGTTGGCGTAGACGCCCAGCTTTGCGAAGCGATCCAGGTCTGCGTCGGCCTGAACCTCGAGATGGGCGCAGGTTACCTTGATGTAGAAGCGGTCTCCCAGCTCGTTGCGGACAAGCTCCACTGCGTCGAGGACCGCGCGGGACGCGGCATCGCCCACGGTGTGCAGGTGAAGGTCCAGGTCCTCTTCGTTCAGCTGCTTCAGCAGCGCCGCAAGCTCGTCCTTATTGAAGGCGGTCGAAGCGCCGGCCGCTTGCGTGTCCGCGTAGGGCTCAAGCATGGCGGCGGTATGGATCTTGTTGGTGCCGTCCATGAAGATCTTCATCGTATGGACCTTCAGGTGCTCCGTGTTGAACTCACGGCGGAAACGCTTGAGCTCCTCCAGCCCCTTCTTCGCCTGCGACGGCGCCGCAATCACATAGCAGCCGTCGACATAGATGGGAAGCTTCCCCTGCCTGTCCAGCTCGCGCAGGCGGGTGTAGACTCGCTCGTGGAACGCGGCGTAGCCCGGAATGCCGGCATCGAAGACCGCGTTCACACCCACATCCAGAGAGAAGGTGATCCAGCGATTCAGCGCCGCGTCGATCTGTTCGTCGGTCAGGTTTATGGAGGTGTCGAGTATGATGGGTATCTCGGCCGAGCATTCAATGATGTATCCGGTCAGGCGTCCGTCCTTCTTCTCATAATAGCTCAGTCCGGGCACGGGGGCCGGCGTGTCCTCCGTAATGCCGTGTTTGGCCAGAAGCCTGGAGTTTACCCAGATGCTGTGCCCCTCCGTTTCCTGGATTTGCAGCTCGCTGTCCGGGCAGATCGCGTCGAGATCCTCCTTCGTGAGATCTTCGCCGTTCAGGGATTTTTTCTCCATGATAAACCTGTAACGCTCCAGGCCGGGCTTTTCCCGGATCACCTTCGACATGATGTCCAGGGCTTCCTGCCTTCCGCAGCAGTCAATGAACCCGTCGATTGTCGCGTACTCAAAGCCAATGGGCCAGGTGACGTGGACGTGGCTGTCGATGATGCCGGGCATAATGAATCCACCGCCCAGGTCGGTAATGGGGCCCTCATACGCCGAAAGCCCGGCCTCGTCGCCCACATAGACGAACTTCCCGTCCTTGACCGCAAGGGCGCTTGCCAGCGGTCTGTCCTTGTCCGAGGTGTAAATTTTCGCGTTTTTGATGATCTGATCTGCCTTCATTGCTCTTCTCCTTCATTAAATTATCTATTCATCATTGTTCCTTGTTTTTTTCATTCTTAATTTTACTAAATATTTCATGCCTTGTACATGGGGGTTTCCAGATTGGCAAATCAAAAACCATAAAGCCGCTTGCTTTTACCGACGCAACGGGTTATTATGAAAGTAAGATAAAATGGGGGGTGAGTTGCGTGAACACGCTGTTTGCGGAAACCCTGCGGAAGCTGAGAACAGAAAGAGGCCTTTCACAAAAGCAGCTTGGAAAACAGTTGTTTGTATACCACTCTACCATTGCCCGCTGGGAAAGCGGCATCCGCCTGCCGGACGCGGCGATGATCCCCCGGCTTGCCAAATGTCTCGGCGTTGACGCCAATACGCTGTTTTATCTCGCGGCAGACAGCGATGAAATCCCCAACGTCATCATGGTGGACGACAACGAGGTCGTCCTCTCTCATGGGCTGACCGTCCTGGGGGAAGTCATGCCAAACGCCGCGGTCACGGGCTTTACCGGGTCTGTGGAAGCGATCGAATACGCAAAAATGAACCGGGTCGCCCTGGCGGTGCTGGATATCGAGCTGGGCACGGCCAGTGGACTTGATCTTTGTCGCAGGCTGCTGGAAATCAATCCCTGCACAAACATCGTGTTTCTGACCGCCTACGCCGACTACTCACTTGACGCATGGAAGACCGAGGCCAGTGGCTTCATGCTCAAGCCCCTGACCCCGGAAGGTGTAAGGGAGCAGCTAAGAAAGCTGCGCTACCCGTTTTCGACGGGAGGGGCGGACGAGTGAACGTCTGGAACGATTTTTTCTATTATTTCATCATCGGGGCGACGCTGCTGCTGAGCGCGCTGGGGCTGTGGTTCACCGCCATCATGCCCGGTATCGATCGCTGGAACAAGCGCTTCTTCCGGAGCTTTTTTATCGTACTGATGTTGAGTGTCTGTACGGTCCTGACCGATATTGCCCTGCGCGCAAATTCCGCCCCGAGCGCGGCGATCCGCTTCATGCAGGTTTTGGAATGCCTGCTCCTCGCTCTGCCGCTGCCGATGCTGACGGTTTTGCTGCTGCACTGCTGCGAAGAAAACATGCGGGAAAGCAGGCTCCTTCAGGCTGTGCTCGGGCTGTGGGCCGTCTATTTTCTCCTGGTCATAAGCGGTCTCATCAACAACGCTTTTTTCTTCGTCACACCGGACAGGCAGGTTCACCGGGGGCCCTGGTATCCGCTCATGCTGCTGCCGACGATCGCGATCATGCTGCTCAATGACGCGGCTGCGATCAGGCGGCGAAGGCTGCTTTCCCGCAAGGTCTGTCTGAGCTTTTTCATCGCCCTGCTACCGATGACGGTCACGGTGCTAGTTCAAGTGTTTGTCGATGCGTTTCTGCTCCTTGACATCTGCACGGTCCTCTCCGCCCTGTCCATGTACGGCCTCATCCTGTCCGACCAGATCGAGCAGGATCTCCGCCGGCAGCGGGAAATTGCCCAGCAGCGCGCCAGCATCATGGTCCTGCAAATGCGGCCCCACTTTATTTACAACACCATGACGAGCATCTATTGCCTCTGCAGCCAGGATCCGGAGAAGGCCCAGCAGGTGGTCATGGATTTTACCACCTACCTGCGCAAAAACTTCACCGCCGTGGCAAGCGCCGCGCCGATCCCCTTTTCTTCGGAGCTGGAGCACACGCGCGCCTATCTCGCCGTAGAGCAGATGCAATATGCCAAAAGCCTGATCGTTGACTACGACACGCCGCACACATTCTTTCGCGTGCCCCCGCTGACCCTCCAGCCCATCGTGGAGAATGCCGTCAAGCACGGCAGAAACCCCGATGCAGGCCCGCTGCGCATTTCCATACGGACCCGGAAAACCGATACCGGAAGCGAGATCACGATTGCCGACACCGGCTGCGGCTATGATCCCGCCAATGACAGCGAGCCGCATCTCGCCCTGAATAACATCCGTCAAAGGCTTGAACTCATGTGCGGCGGCAGTCTCACCATCACGCCCAACGACGGCGGCGGCACCGTGGTGACAGTGTCAATCCCCGACAGCGCTGCGGAAAAGCAGTAGCGATGTCCGCGCTCTTTTGCCTCCCGTTGCTGTCCCGCAGAGGCGGTAAAAATATCAAGCAGGATGCCGCCTTTTCTTAAGAAATACCGCACAATACAGCGGCACATGAGATGCTGAAGAAGGCCACTGTGAACTTGAACGAAGTGTTCCAAAGCAGGACGGAAGATGAAGATTAAGTGAGACAGTCAAGCCCCATACTGCGATACGTCAGTGTATTGCGGAATGGGCTTATTCTTTATTTGGTGCTTGTATTCTGGAGATGCAGATGATACAATTATGACGGATTAATCAATCGGTTTATTATCTCTGACTCCCATAGTGGGTTAAGAGGAATTATGCTATATCTATCGAAATATACAGCATACCGTGTCATAAGCTACCTATGGCAGTGTGAAAAGATCAATCGTTATATGATGCGCGAGGAGGTGCGCAGGTGAAGCGAAAGACGGCGAAGGAGCTGCTGGCGGAATCCTTTCGGGAGCTGGCACAGGACCGGGACATCGACAGGATCACGGTGCAGGATATCGCGAAAAACTGCGGCTACTCCATCGCGACCTTCTATCGGCAGTTCAAGGACAAGTACGACCTCATCGCCTGGGACTACGCCCGTGATGTGCAGAAGCTGCTGGAGCAGGAGGACGGCACGCAGAAGGATTGGCGGCAGTCCCTTTCAGAAGCGGCGGATTATTACGATGAGCAGCGGGAATACCTCGCCAATCTGCTCACCAATACGAACGGATACGATTCGTTTATCCGGTATATGACGGAGATCCACTTCAACGCCCTGATGAATCGCATCCGCGTCGTTTCCGATCCAAGCGGCCATGACAGGAAAACGGAGATGCTCGTCCGACTATACGGCTTCGGCACGGTCATGCTCACCTGCGAGTGGATTCTGGGGAAATACCCCGTGAGCCGGGAAACACTGACAGAGGTGTACGCCACATCGCTTCCGGAGCCATTGCGTGGTTATTTTCAGCAAGAAATGATAGGATATCATTGTTACAAGGCCAAGAAGGTGAACGCCCGCCTGATCGAGCTGGGCGTGACCCCGAAGGTGGAGCTGCAGGAGTATCCCGTGTTCACCGATGTGAAGGAAATGCTGGAGTACGACTGCAAGGACGCCGCCGAGGCGCTGCCGATGATGAGCAAGGCGCTTTCCCTGTTTGAGGACGACTTTGTGACCCGCAGCATGATTCAGGAGTTCATCGTGGACGAGCAGGATCACTTCAACTGGGTGCGGCAGCACCTCAGCCTGATGCAGGAGATTGGTATGGAGAACTACCTGATCGAGCAACTTGGGGAATGAGGAGGAACGCAGCATGAATGAAAAGGAAATGATACTCGAGGCCATGCGCAAGGCGGGCGAGCCGCTGAACGCGGGCAAGGTCGCGGAGCTGACGGGGCTGGACCGGAAGGTTGTTGACAAGGCGTTCGCGGCGATGAAGAAGGAAGGCCGCATTGTCTCTCCCATCCGCTGCAAATGGGAACCCGCCGAGAAGTAAGGACCAGGCAAGGGGCTGACGACATCCATCGCCAGCCTCTTTGCAAAAAGGGTGTATCAATGGAAACTATTCAGAACGACGCGGGGTATGAAGGCATCCGCCTATGCAACCAGATCTGCTTTCCGCTGTACGCCTGCGCGAAGGAGGTCATCCGCCAGTATCGCAGGCCGCTGGAGGCGTTGGACCTGACCTATACGCAGTACATCGTGATGATGGTGCTGTGGGAGCAGGGCGACATGACGGAGAGCGAGCTGGGCCACACCGTGCGGCTGGATTCCGGGACGCTGACGCCGCTTCTGAAGCGCCTGGAAAAGCAGGGGCTGATCGTGCGCACCCGCCCTCAGAGCAACGAGCGCAAGCTTTTCCTGTCGCTGACGGAGAAGGGCATGGCGCTCAAGGAGCAGGCGCTCAACGTGCCCGGACAGATGCACGGCTGCATCGACCTGCCGGCGGATGAACTGATGCAACTCAAATACCTGTTGGACAAGGCATTATCGAGAATGGGGAGGACGAGAACATGATTTACGATTACACGCTGAAGACAGGCAAGGGCGGGGAACTCAACCTTTCGGACTACAGGGGCAAGGTGATCCTGGTGGTGAACACCGCCACCGGCTGCGGCTTTACCCCGCAGTATGCGCCCATCGAACAGCTGTACAGGGACTATCACGACAGGGGCCTTGAGATCGTGGACATCCCATGCAACCAGTTCGGCGGCCAGACCCCCGGCTCGGACGACGAGATCCACGAGTTCTGTACCGTCCACTACAACACCACCTTTCCGCAGATGAAGAAGGCGGACGTTAACGGCGCAAACGAGCTGCCGCTGTATACGTATCTCAAGTCCCAGAAGGGCTTCGAGGGCTTCCAGGAGCACCAGTACAGGGCGCTGCTGGAGAAGATGTTCTCCGAAGCCGACCCCGACTGGGCCAGCAAGCCCGACATCAAGTGGAACTTCACCAAGTTCGTCGTCGACCGCGAGGGCAATGTCGTGGCCCGCTTCGAGCCCACCGCCGACATGGCGGAGGTGGAGGCCTGCGTGAAGTCATTGCTTTGAGGATCTGCCCGGGGACTGGAAATGTCCGCGATACAGGTAGCCCAGGGAGAAGATCAACAGGGCGTGAGCGCACGGGAGGGAGCCATGGAATCCAATTTCAATCTTCAGGAGCACATCTCCAAGGGCGTTGAGAGGATCGTGGCAGACACGCTGAAGGCCACGCTGCGCGACCCCAGGGAGAGCGCCTTCATGGTCAAATTCGCGGCGGCGGCCAACAGGGCCACAAAGCGCCGCCTGGAGCTGGAGCAGGAAGGGCTGCACGTGCCGTCCTTTCTGATCGCCAGCATCACCAGCGCCTGCAACCTGCACTGTGCGGGCTGCTACTCCCGATGCAACAACGCCACGTTGGACGCGGAGCCGGTGAAGCAGCTGAGCACCGAAGAATGGAAGGCCATTTTCAGGGAGGCTGAATCGCTGGGCGTCAGCTTCATCCTGCTGGCGGGCGGCGAGCCGCTGCTCAGGTGGGATGTCATCGAGGCGGCAGGCGACATGAAGAACCTGCTCTTCCCGATCTTCACCAACGGCACCTACATGGACGACTCCACCTTCGCCCTGCTGGACAAGTGCCGCAACCTGATCCCGGTCATGAGCATCGAAGGCGGCAGGGAGATCACCGACGCGCGGCGGGGCGAGGGCGTCTATGACCGGCTGATCGCCGCCATGGACCGGCTGCACGGGAAGAACCTGTTGTTCGGCGCGTCCATCACTGTGACTACCGAAAATATCCACGAGGTTACCTCGCCACAGTTCATGAAGAAGCTGGTCGAACGGGGCTGCAAGCTGGTGTTCTTCGTCGAGTTTGTCCCTGTGACGGAGGAAGCACGGCATCTGGCCCCGGACGACCCCGAGCGGGAATACCTGCTCGACGCCATCCAGGGGCTCCGGGAAACCTTCCCCGAGCTGATGGCCCTGGCCTTCCCGGGCAACGAGAAGGCAAATGGCGGCTGCATGGCGGCGGGCCGGGGTTTCTTCCACATCAACTCCCACGGCGGCGCGGAGCCCTGCCCGTTCTCGCCCTATTCGGACGTCAACGTGCGCAAGTTGGGCGTGCGCGGCGCGCTTCGATCCCCGCTCTTCATGGCACTTCGGGAGGGCGGCGTGCTGGACAACGACCATGTGGGCGGCTGCGTGCTCTATGAGCAGCGGGACAAGGTTGAAAAGCTACTGGCCGGAGAAGCTGTTTGAACGAACAGGAGGAATACATTATGAAGATCACCATTCTGAACGGAAGCCCCAGGAAGCAGAACACTGCCGCGATGGTCGAAGCGTTTGCCGAGGGCGCGAAGGCCGCGGGGCATGAGGTCGAGACCATCCAGGTCGGCAAGCTGAAGATCAACGGCTGTCTCGCCTGCGAGTACTGTCATGGCAAGGGTGAGGGCAAGTGCGTCCAGAAGGACGACATGGAGAAGGTCATGCCTGCCTATATGGACTGCGACATGATCGTTTTCGCGTCGCCGATCTACTACTTCGACATGACGGCTCAGCTCTCCGCTGCGATCCAGCGCGTCTATGCCATCGGAAAGCCCCCGAAGGCGACCAAGGCGGCGCTGCTGTTGAGCTCCGCGTCCCCGAATCCCTTTGAAGGCGCGATCGCGACCTATAAGAACATGCTCGCGTTTATGGGCATCGAGGACAAGGGCGTCTTCACCGCCGCCGGTGACGAGAATGGCTCCGAAGCCAAGCTTACGGAGATCCGCGAGTTTGCCAAAGCGCTGTAATCATCTGAAAAGAATCAAACACACCATGACCACAGGCGTCGCAAGGATGAAGAAGTCGTTTAATGGAGGAGAAGACCATGAATAAAAAGATTGTTGTCGTGAACGCCGGCCCCAGGAAGGGATGGAATACAGATACCCTGGTCACGGAGGCCGGAAAGGGCGCGCAGGAAGCAGGCGCAACCGTGGAGCGGTTCGACCTGTTTCGGCTTGAGAAGTATACCGGCTGCATCTCCTGCTTTGGCTGCAAGCGGGAGAAGAACAAGGGTCGCTGTGTCTGTCGGGACGGACTGACGCCGGTGCTGGACGCCATTCGGGAGTCGGACGGGCTGATCATCGGCTCTCCGAATTACCTGTCAGAAATGACGGCATCCTTCCGGGCGCTGTATGAACGGTTGATCTTCCAGAACCTGACCTACAATGTGGAAACGCCCTGCTGCAATCCGCGCCCGATCCCCGTGCTGTTGATCATGACCAGCAACGCGCCGGACACCGGATATCTCGGACTCCTGCGGAATTATCAGCAAACCCTGTCGCGCTTCGTAGGGCCGACGGAGCTCCTCGTCAGCGGAAATACACTCCAGCTGAAGGATTACAGCAAAACCGATTGGCCCTGGACGCTGTTCAACCCGGAAGAAAAACAGCACCGCCATGAGACGATCTTTCCGCAGGAATGCAGGAAAGCATATGAAATGGGCGCTGCACTGGCCCGCTAAACCCCAAAAGTCCATAATGGAATTCACAGTTTAAACAGAATAAGATTGCCCGGCCGTTTTCTTGGTCACAACGATCAGGTTTGCGGCGGGGCAATTTCTTTTCCTCCATTTTCACACAATGCACAACTTCAGCGATCACAGTGCGCATACGAATCTCAATCTAAATGGCCCGCAGGCTTGCTGGCGGCAAGTCAAGGGACTTCAACGCCGGTATGGCGGAAAAGGCGCCGCAGGATTGTATAGGTTTAGGTTGAGATTAGTATCAATTCGTCTGGTCGCAATGCTCGTTCTGGTGCGCAATACTCATTACTGCAAAAAAAGCGGCTGCCTCGATTTGACTCTATCGAGTCGCTTCGAGACAGCCACACAGACAATTATATTTGCTTGAAAATTATCTATTTACAGGCTGTTTGCGGCGTCGTAGGCGTCCCAGATGGCCTTCATGATGGTCCCCGCGCCGGTGGCGTCGCCCACCTCGCAGACGGGCACGTTCAACGCCGCGAGGTCGTCCTTCAGGTTGGCAGCGGGCTTGAAGCCCATGGCGGAGACGACTGTGTCCGCCTTCAGCAGCCTGCTGTCGCCGTCAGGCGCGGTCACCACTGCGCCCTCGTCCGTCACCTCGGAAAGCTTCGTCCCGGTGAGCACCGTGACATTTTTGCTCTCAAACAGGTCGCCGATCATCTGTTTGTTCGGGTAGGGCGCGTCAGCGCCGCCTGCGGCCATGATGTCGTCCAACGCCTCCACCACGGTGACATTCTTGCCGCGGTTGGCCGCGTCCAGGGCGATCTCGCAGCCCACCAGGCCGCCGCCGATGATGACCACGGTCTTGCCCAGCTTTTCGGGCTGGTTGATGGCGTCCAGCGAGGTCACGGCCTTTTCCAGGCCGGGGATGGGCGGCATGGCGGGGGTGGTGCCGGTGGCCAGGATCACGGCGTCGGGCGACTGCTTCTTCACGCAGTTGACGCAAGGTTCGTGGTTCAGCTCCACCTTCACGCCCAGCCGGTCCAGCTCCCTCTTATACCATGCGTTCAGGCGGGCGATCTCCTTCTTGAAATCGTGGGCCCCGGCCTCCACGATGTGGCCGCCAAGGTGGTCGCCCTTTTCGAACAGCGTCACGGCATAGCCGCGCAGCGCCGAGGTGCGCGCCGCCTCCATGCCCGCCACGCCGCCGCCGATGACGACGACCTTCTTATTCCCCTCGCCGGGCTTCAGGCCGACCACCAGCTCCCGGGCGGCCTGGGGATTCACGGCGCAGGAGACGGGCTCGCCGGTCTCCACGCAGCGGCGGAAGCAGCCCATGTTGCAGCCGATGCAGGGGCGGATGTCCTCGACCCTGCCGGAGATGACCTTGTTGGGATAGTCGGGGTCGGCCAGGGATGGGCGGCCCAGGCCCACGGCGTCGATTTCGCCGGCCTCGATGGCCGCGGCCGCCAGGTCGTAGTCCTGCATCCTGCCGCCGGCCATCACCGGAATGCTGACGGCCTTCTTCGCCGCGGCGGCCAGGGGGATCATGAAGCCCTGGGGATTGTACATCGGCGGGCAGGCGTAGTAGAAGGAATCGTAGGTGCCCGTGTCGGTGTTCAGGTAGTCGTAGCCGTACTTCTCCAGCAGCCGGGAGATCTCCACGCCCTCCTCCAGGGTGCGGCCGACCTCGCCCTCGCCGGTGAGGGTGGCCTTGTCGTAGTCCCGGATGTAGGTCTTGAGCCCCAGGCGCATGCCCACGGGGAAGTCCCGGCCGCACTTGTCGTGAATGCCCTCCACGATCTCCCGGGCGCAGCGCAGGCGGTTTTCAAGGCTGCCGCCGTATTCGTCCTCCCGGCGGTTGTAGAAGCTCATGGCCATCTGGTCCAGCAGGTAGCCCCAGTGCATTGCGTGGATCTCCACGCCGTCATAGCCGCAGGCCTGGGCCACGGCGGCGGCCTCGATCATGTCGGCGATCTTGCTGTGGATCTGCTCCACGGTCAGGGCGGGGGATTTCATATCCGGGTTGCGCCACACCGGGTTCTCCGAAGGGCCGGGCAGGCCGGGATAGTTGCGGCCCAGGCCCATGGTGATCTGGCAGAAGATCTTTGCGCCGGCATTGTGGATGGCCTCGGTGAGCACCTTCGCCCGTTCCTGCCAGTGGGCGTTTTCGATCACGTTGGGGCCGAGGGCGGCGTAGGGGTCCACCGAGCGGTCCGTGGTGGCCGCGCCGGGGATGATCAGAGCGAAGCCGCCCTTCGCGCGCAGCTCGAGATAGTGGATGAAGTTGTCACTGAAGCCGCCCTGCTCGTCATAGGTGAGGGCGCCCATGGTCATGGGGACCACCGCAAAGCGGTTCTTGATCTCCACGCCGCCGATGCGATAGGGTTGGTTGAAGACGTCGTACCTGTTCATTTGCAAACCTCCTGTTGATAATAAATTAGCATTTCCGCCCGAAACAGCGGAATGTTGAAAATTTTTGGCAAGAGCTTCACCGCCACAAGGATACTCCCTCTGCCCAAGGGCATGGCTACCGCACACCCACTGAGATGGGTAGGCTACGGAACAGCGGTCGGCGGTTCCCTTGCTTCCCCATCTCAATGGGGAAGTACCCGCGAAGCGGGGGATAGGGCTCCTCCCGCCTGCCGCCTACCGCCAACCCACCGAGGGGGGGAAAGTACCCGCGGATAAGACCCCCCTACTCGCCAAGTTGACGACATTACCCCCGCATATCCCGATAGATGATCGCGCCAAGCGCGTTCATGATGGCGTTGTACTTGGCCTGGTCCTCAAACAGCGAAGTATAGGTATCCGTGGCCTCCATATAGCTGTCCTGCGCCGCCGTGCCAAACGCCTTCGGGAAGATGCTCTCGCGGAAGATCTGGGGGCCCGAGCTCTGGGCCATGGCCTGCAGCTTTTTGTCGGCCAGCAGGCGGGCGCGGAGCGCGTCGACCAGCACCCTGTCGGCGTCGGTGAACTGTCCCCTGTACTGCTCGTTGATCTTCTCGATGATCTCGTCCAGCGGCTGCTTTTCCTCCGGCTTCACCGCGCCCTTGGCGCTGGCGGGCTGGTAGACGCCCGTCGCCTCCTCCAGCTCAATCGCCCCTTCAAAGGTCTTTTGCAGCTTGTAATACTCCAGCTGGAGCTTGCCCTCCAGGTCGATCATCGCGGTGGTCTCGGCGGGAATCAGGCCGAGCAGGTAGCTGACAAACACATATTCCCTGTGCAAATCCGCGTCGAACATCCGCACAACCTGTGTGATGTACCCATACCACTTCTTCAAATTGCGGCACAGCCGGCGGAACTGATAGCGGGCGTCGGAGGTCAACTGGTTGTAGCGGTCGGCCACGGGTTTCAATACGCTGGTCATGCGGCCCATGGAGCGCGAATCCTGCTTGCCGCCGTTGAAATACTCTTTGGCGAAGGCGTCGATGTCCTCGTCGGAATAGACGCCATAGCCCCGCAGCTCCTTTTGCACCTGATACAGCAGGTCGGCGTTAACCTCGCTTTCCAGCATGGTCTCCTGATAGAACGGCTGGAACGCTTCGCGGATGTCCTCTCGGGTGTTGACGAAATCCAGCACAAAGGTGTCCGTCTTGCCGGGGCACGTGCGGTTCAGGCGGGAGAGGGTCTGCACGGCCTTCACGCCCCGCAGCTTCTTGTCCACGATCATCGTGTGCAGCAGCGGCTCGTCGAAGCCGGTCTGGTACTTCTCGGCCACGATCAGCATGTGGAAGTTCTCGTGGAACTCGGCCTTGGTCTGGGATTCGGCGATATTGCTGCCGTCCCGGCGAACGTTCAGCCTGGGCTCGGTGTACTCCTGCTCCCCGTCCTGCACGGCGCCGGAGAACGCCACCAACACGCCCACGTCGTAGCCCTTTTCCGCGACATACCGCCGGCATTCCTGGCAATACCGCACCGCCGCCAGCCGGGACGACGTGATCACCATCATCTTGCCCCGCCCGCCGATCTTGTGCCGGGTGGTGCCCATGAAGGTCTCCACGATGATCTGCGCCTTCTGGCTGATGTTGTAGGGGTGCAGCGCCTCGAACCGGCGGATCACCTTCGCTGCGCGGCTGCCGGGGACGTCCGGGTTGTCCGGGATGGTCTTGGCGATCCTGAAGCAGGTGTCGTAGGTCATGTAATTCTGCAGCACGTCCAGTATGAACCCTTCCTCGATGGCCTGCCGCATGGAATAGATGTGGAACGGGTGGAAGCTGCCGCCCTCGTGCTCGGTGCCGAACATCTCCAGCGTGGTGCCCTTGGGCGTGGCGGTGAAGGCGAAGAAGGACAGGTTTTTGTGCCGGCCGTGGACGATCATCTCCTGCACCAGCTTGTCGGTGGCGTCCACGTCGTCGCCCTCGATCTCGGCGTACTCCCGCAGCGCCGCCTCGGTGTCGGCCAGCGCCGCCTTCAGCTTCAGGGCGGAGGCGCCCGTCTGGGAGGAGTGGGCCTCGTCCACGATGACGGCGTAGTTCCTGCCCCGGGCCGCGTCCACCTCCTGGTAGATCACCGGGAACTTTTGCAGCGTGGTGACGATGATGCGCGCCTCGGCGTTGATGGCGTCCCGCAGGTCGCGGCTGTTCTTGTCCTCGCCGATGGTCTCCACTGCGCCCAGCGTGTGGTCGAAGCCGGATATGGTCTCCTGCAGCTGGGCGTCCAGCACGGTACGGTCGGTGACGACGATGACGCTGGAGAACACGGCGTTGTCGTCCCTGTCGTGCAGCGAGGCCAGCCGGTAGGCCGTCCAGGCGATGGAGTTGGACTTGCCGGAGCCCGCGGAGTGCTGGATCAGGTAGTTGTGCCCCGCGCCGTGCGCCGAGACGTGGGCGATCAGCTTGCGCACCACGTCCAGCTGGTGGAAGCGGGGGAAGATCAGGCGCTGCCTGCGGACGACCTTCTCCGTGCCGTCCCGCTGGCGGTTGCGCTCGTCCGTCACCTGCACATGGATGAACTTCTGCAAGATGTCCATCATGCTGTCTCTCTGGAACACGTCCTCCCACAGGTAGGCGGTGGGGTAGCCCTCGGGGTTTACGGGGTTGCCCGCGCCGCCGTCCCGGCCCGCGCCACCCGAGCCCTGGTTGAAGGGCAGGAAAAAGGTGTCCTTGCCCGCCAGCCGGGTGGTCATCCAGACCTCGGTGTGGTCCAGGGCGAAGAAGCCCAGTACGCGCCGGTTGAACTGGAAGCAAATCTCCCGGGGGTCCCGGTCGGCCATCCACTGCCGTCGGGCGTCCTCCGCCGCCTGCCCGGTGTACGGGTTTTTCAGCTCGAAGGCGAACACGGGAATGCCGTTCACCGACAGCATCAGGTCCACCGAATTGTGGCACTCAGCCGAGTAGAACCACTGGCGGTTGCAACAGACGCGGTTCTCCCGGTACAGCGCCGCCGCGGTCTGGTTCAGCGAGGACTCCGGCCTGAAATAGCACACGCGGAAAGGGATGCCCCGGTGCTTGAACCCATGCCGCAGCACCGCGACGAGGCCGTCCATCTCGCAGGCGTTGCTGAACGCCGCGCAGAACTTCCGAACGGTGTCCACCTTGTTCGCGTTCTCAAACCGCGCCCACGCCTTCGGCTGGGTGCGCCGAACAAAGCCGACCAGCGTGTCCGGAAACAGCCCCAGCTTCGGGTCGTAGACATCTTCGTTGCGCGTGTAGCCACCCTCCGACCAGAGGGAGGCGGTGATGTCGTCTTCGAAGCGCTTTTCATTCGTTACATCAATTGCCATCCGAATCACCACCTACCTGCAATGTCGTTATTGAGTTTCCAAGTTTTTTCAGAATAGCCAATAGAGAATGTGCATCTGCCTCTTTGACTATAATTCTCTGTCCAAGAGAGTAGCTGGTATCACCTGACTTATCCAAATACCGTTGGTCTACCATTCCATTGTTGTGTTCTAATAAGTGCCGTCTTTGAAACATCAGCCCCATAAAAGCCAATTCTTCAGCAGACAGCCAATCACTGTATTTCTTTCCAGTTTCTTCTTCAAACAACTTGCTGCCTTTTTCTACAATCTGAAAGTCGTTGACACGGGATGTTTTTGCGCTCAGTTCTTCATATTTACTGCTCGCAAACTTCTGGAAGGCAGAGACCATATCACCAACACTGCTTTCAAGCATACTCCGACACATTGTTTCTGCTGAATCAGCATTGTACTTGTCGGTCAGCATTGCTTTCATTTCACGTAAAGATTCAAGCATCTTTTCAATGCTATCCAACGAATCGTTGAAGGAATTGACCGCAGAGTTAAATCCACAACAAGGGCAAAAATAAGCCGAACCGATAACGCTATATTTGGGACATACTGCATCATCAGCCTTTATAGCTGTGATTTGCTGATTACAACTGCATTCTTTAGTAGTATAACCGATTTTCCCTGCAGTACCTCCAATACCAATAATCATTACGGTGTTCTGAGGAATCATTGTTGCTACGCCGTCTTCACGTGCTAATAGAGAAAGTTTCCTTGATGAATCAATCAAATAATACTTGTCATTAAAATCCGCAGGAGTGAACCAATCTAAATCACCATTAAACCATTGCTCATTAGCCGTAGATGGGGTGCTTCCTGTTTGGAACGCGCAATGCCGCTTCAGGAGCGTACAGTCCCAATCATCTGGAACCATGCCAATCCAGTCAACCCCGCTATCCTTCATGGGGCGGTTGGGGCGGATGCCTTTGGTGACAGCTTGCGTGATGACAGCCTGTTTTAGTTTTTTGTATTCCTCGATGGAAGCGCGGGTCTGCTCAATGACAGCGTCAATTCGGGCACATTCAGCGTCAAGGTAGCTGGCTATCCTATTTTGTTCTGCAATAGGGGGGATTGGAATAGAAACATTGCGAATAAAGTCAGCATTTGCCCTCGGCATTTTGGTCCCGTATGTCGATTGGTCTATGGTTGCAACAAATTCTGATGAAATAAGCAGATTCCAAAAATACCGCACATTGTATTCGTTATCAATGCGGATTACACAAAACTCACTTGAACAGCATCCATCATCATTACAATGGTATACTTTTGCCAGATAAGGACGGAGCTTCCCCCAAAGTATATCATTCTTTCGGAATATTAAGGATTGAGTTTTATCATACTGTGATTCAGTCGTTATATACTTACCGTTCCATGAGACAATATTTTCCATTCCGATATAAGGTAAAAACCCATGGTCATCATCGTATTTATCTTGCATGAATGAAGAACAAAATTTTAGCTTTTTAACTTCCCACTCCGCTGGTATCTCCCCAATCCACGCAATCCCGCTATCCTTCATAGCCCTTGCCATTGCCACATTCTCCTGTCGCTGTGTCGTTCCGTATCGTATCGTCCGGGGAGCCCTTCCACCGCAAGCGGTCCCCCTCCCCGCTGCGGCGGGGAGGCATTTGGAAAGTCGGACGGTCTTTCCTTGCTTCCCCACCGCAGTGGGGAAGTACCCGCGTCAGCGGGGGATAGGCCCCCCAACCTTTCGCTTTCCGCCAACGCTCCGCGCTGTGTTGTTCCGTATCGCAACGTCCGGGGAGCCCCACCACCGCAAGCGGTCCCCCTCCCCGCTGCGGCGGGGAGGCTATGGAGTGCCGGACGGCGTTTCCCTTGCTTCCCCACCGCAGTGGGGAAGTACCCGCGTCAGCGGGGGATAGGGCACCCTGACGTTCCGCTTTCCGCTAACCTGTCGGGAGGGGAGCCCCTCAGTCGCCTCCGGCGACAGCTCTCCGGGGCCTACCGGCCCGTTCTCGCTGAAAACAGTCCACTGGACTGTTTTCCGGGCGCTCGAACCCATTGAGATGGGGAGCCTATTGGGCGTGCTATCGCTCCTTTTGCCGATTCTCGCAGTGCTTGTATATATCCGCTACCACATTGTCGAACTGCCGGTTGACATCGGCGTTGCTGTAGCGCAGGACAAGCAAGCCCATATTTCGCAGGGCATCGTCCCGTACTGCATCATAGGACTTGCCCTTCTCCAGAAAGTGCTGAGTGCCGTCCACCTCAACGACAATCTTTAATTCCGCACAGTAAAAATCCACAATATAGTTTTCAAACACCTGTTGTCTGCGAAACTTCCATGGCAGCTTTTTCAGCCCATCATAATACAGGTGCTTCTCTTCCTGCGTCATGTTCTTGCGAAGATCGCGGCTTCGCATCAGCATGGTATGTGCATCAATGGACATTACAAGCACCTTCCGTCTATAACAAATCCCGTTTTTGTCAACAATTCGACGTAGTGACTCCACGTCAATTGTTCAGACAGCGTCTGAACTTTTGGGTAGGTCATATAGAGCTTGCGAATATAAAACACATTTGAGCGGCCGAATCCCTTTCCATATCGTGCTGTGAGATTACGGGAAAGACGGTTCAGAATATCTGAGCCGTATTCTGCCTTCTCATTGCCGTTCTGTTCATATTCTACGATATATTTGCCGATCTGCCAATAGGTTTCCACGATAGCGTGATTGATCGCGTGAGCTGCACGGCTTCGACCCTCTGAAAGGACCCGTCCGATGGATGAGATCAACGCCTGGTATTCCATGGAGCCGGCTTCTCTCGATAGCTGGATTTCTTTCATTCTCTATCCCTCCCTGTGAAACAGCGCCCTCAAGCTCTCCGAAATCTCCTGCTCCAGCACGGTGATCCGCGCCATGATGTCCTCCACCGGCTCGGGCGGCTGGTATTCGTAAAAGTAGCGGGTCATGGGAATCTCATAGCCCACCTTCGTCTTTTTCTCGTCGATCCATGCGTCGGGGGCGTAGGGGAGGACCTCGTGGGCGAAGTAGGCCTGTATGTCCTCGGTCATCGGCACGTTCTCGGTGTCTCGCAGGCTGCTGTCGGCCACGGGCTTGCCGCGCTTCATCACGGGGTTGCCCTTATCGTCCCGCTCGGGGCGCTCCACGGTGATCTTATAATAGCCGAAGTCCTCGGCGCTAAAGATCTTGCTGTGGCAGTAGACGCCGGCCTTGTCGCCGTATATGGCGTCGTCCCGGAATTCGCCGTAGGCCTGCACGATCAGGCTGCGGCACAGGTCGGTGATGTCGTTGCGCTTGGTGCCGATGCTCTTGCGCCGGGGCTCGTAGCAGTGGCTGGCGTCGATCAGCTGCACCTTGCCCGCGCGCCGCGCCGGCTTGTCCTTGGCGCAGATCCAGATATAGGTGGATATGCCGGTGTTCATGAACTGGTCGGTGGACAGCTGCACGATGGCGTCCAGCCAGTCGTTTTCCAGGATGTAGCGGCGAATCTCGCTGGGGCCACTGCCCGCGTCGCCGGAGAACAGCGGCGAGCCGTTCTGTATGATCGCCATCTTCCCGGTGGGCGCCAGCTTGGAAAGGCCATTCAACACGAACAGCTGCTGCCCGTCGCTGATCTTCGGCAGTCCCGGGGCAAAGCGCCCCAGCTCGCCCTTGCGGTGCTCCTCCTCCACCTTCTTCTGCTCCCGCTTCCAGTCGATGCCGAAGGGCGGATTGGATATGCAATATTGGAAGGTGTAGCCGCTGAACTGGTCGTCGGACAGCGTGTCGCCGAAGCGCATGTTGTTCGGGTCGCCGCCGCGGATCATCATGTCGGCCTTGGCGATGGCGAAGGTGGAGGGGTTGAACTCCTGGCCGAAGCAGGTGACCTCGATGTCCCGGTTCAGGTCGTGAATGCGCTCTTCCATGCAGGAGAGCATCTGGCTGGTGCCCATCGTCATGTCGTAGACGGTGACGTTGCCCGCGCGGGTCAGGTCGGCGTCGGAGAGCAGCAGGTCGGTCATCAGGTAGATGATGTCCCGGCTGGTGAAGTGGGCTCCCGCCTCCTCGCCGAAGGACTCGGAGAAGCGGCGCACCAGGTCCTCGAAGATGTAGCCGCAGTCCACCGCGCTGATCCTGTCTGGGCCGAGGTAGCCCTTGGGGCTGTTGAATTCCTTGACGGTCAGGTAGAGGGTGTTGCTCTCCACCATGCGGCGGATGACGTTGTCAAAGTCGAACTTGGCCAGCACGTCCTGCACGTTGGGGGAGAAGCCCGCCAGGTAGTCCCGGAAGTTGACCTCGATGTTGTCGGGGTCGGCCAACAGCCTGTCGAAGGTGAACTGGCTGATGTTGTAGAACTGATAGCCGGAGGCACGGCACAGGAAGCCGTCGATGACCGCCAGGCCCTTCACCTTGGCGTAGGTGTCCTGCACCGCCTGCCACGTGGGCAGCAGGCAGTCGTGAAAGCGCTTCACCACCGTCATGGGCAGTATGACCAGGCCATACTCGTGGGGCTTGAACGGCCCCCGCAGCATGTCCGCCACGTTCCAGATCATGGTGGCCTTTTCCGCGATATTCGTCCCGACGACGTTGATCCTCTCGTTTGCCATGGTGAAAGCTCCCCTTTGTATGTCGACGCGCAGACCGGCGCGGCATTGTTGTGTTACCTCTATTTTACCATATATTCAATGTGCAATCAACAGTCGGGACGTCAGTTTCCGGCCATCTGGAATCAACCAGGTCGGGATCAGGTATATAGGGACAATGATAAACCGCCCCATTTTATGTTTCATAACATAACAATCGAGGCGGTTTTATACTGCGAATGTGAGGGCGCAGCGTCCGCGGAACGCAGAGCCGCTGTCAACAGCATGTGCTACGCTGGGATAGTGGGCGAATAAGCCACAGAACGCTCATAGCAAAAGCCGTTTCTTTTCTGATGGAACCACTGGTGCTCCATGTGTAGAGCACATCAACAGGTGTGGTATTTTACAGCATCAGCCGGTAGATGTTCGCGCAATCCTCCTCGTTCAGCGTGGTGAAGCCGCTCAGGCTGCCCTGGCGGCCGTTGCCGCGGCACAGGGATTGAACCAGCTTCGGAATGTCCTCCTCCTTCGCGCCCAGCTCGGCGAAGTTCTTGGGCATTCCGATAGAGATGAAGAATTGGCGCAGGGCCTCGATGCCCGCTCTCGCGGTGACCTCCGGGTGGTCGAAGTCCATCTGGCAGCCCCAGACCCGCACGGCCACCTTGGCAAAGCGCATCACGTCGTGGTTCATCACATAGGTGAAGTTGGCCGGGAGCGTGACGGCGAGGCCCGCGCCGTGGGCGCAGTCGTAGAGCGCGGAGAGCTCGTGCTCGATGTCGTGGCTGGTCCAGTCCTGGCTGCGGCCCACGCCCACGGCATTGTTGTGGGCCATCATACCCGCCCACATGATGTTGGCGCGGGCGTCGTAGTTGTCGGGGTTCTCGATGACCCGCGGCCCCTCGTGGACCATGGTCAGCAGCAGCGCCTCGATTAGCCGGTCAGTCACTTCAACTTCCTTCGTGTTGGTCAGGTAGCGCTCGTACAGGTGCGCCATGATGTCGGTGATGCCGCAGGCCGTCTGGTAGGGCGGCAGGGTCTGGGTCAGCGCCGGGTTGAGGATGGAGAACTTCGGGCGGATGGCATCGCCCGTCGCGCCGCGCTTGTACATGCCGTCTTCGTTGGTGATGACGGAATCCGGGCTGCCCTCGCTGCCCGCCGCGGCGATGGTCAGGATCGTGCCCACGGGCAGGGCCTTCTCGATGGTCTTGCCGGAATAGAAATCCCAGAAGTCGCCGTCGTAGACCACGCCCGCGGCGATGGCCTTTGAGGAGTCGATGGTGCTGCCGCCGCCCACGGCGAGGATGAAATCCACGCCCTCGCGCTTGCACAGCTCGATGCCCTGGTACACCAAGCCGCTGCGCGGGTTCGGCTTCACGCCACCCAGTTCGACGAAGGGAATGGCCTCGGCCTCCAGCGACGCTCTGACTCTCTCCAGCAGGCCGGAGCGCACCACGCTGCCGCCGCCGTAGTGGATGAGTACCTTTGTACCGCTGGGATCGGACCCTCCGCTGAAGCGCTTCACCAGCGCGCCGACGTCCTGCTCGCGGTCCTTGCCGAAGGCAAAGTAGGTGGGGGAGTAGAAGTTGAAGTTGTCCATGGAATGGCCCTCCTTTTCTCGACTGCGGTTGACATGTGACGCAATCTAATGTATGATATTGACATTATAGAACTTGAAGTTAACTCTAGGTCAATAGTATAATTCAAAAAAGCTCGGAGGGAAACATGTATACGATCCACGAGGCTTGCGAGAAAACGGGTTTGGCGGCGCATACCCTTCGATATTACGAAAAAGAGAGGCTTCTGCCCAACGTGAGCAGAAGCCGGGGCGGGTTTCGCCAGTATTCCGACGAGGATCTGGAGGCCCTCGGCCTGATCTGCTGCCTGAAAAACACGGGCATGCCACTGTCTGACATCGCGCGGTTTATGGAATTGACCCGCGAGGGCGACCAAACGCTTCGGGAGCGATGCGAGCTGTTGAAGCGGCATAAGGAGGTCGTGAAAGGGAGAATGTCGGAGATGGAGCGTCACCTGGAAAAGGTCACGCACAAGCTGGATCATTTTTCAAGGATGCTTTCGGAATATGAGAAAGAAATGGAGTAGAGTATGTATCAGGCGAAGGGCAAGTAGGCGCTGATCACCGGGGCGGCGCGAGGCTTCGGTTATTTGACGGCAAAATCCATGGCATCCCGGGGCTGCAACCTGATCCTGCACAGCGGGAATTAAAGCACACGGAGAAGGTGCTTTCCGAGGTTCAGGACGCAGTAAAAAAGGCTGAGGCTGAGTTTGACAGCCCGTATAAAACTTGACCGGATTACAGAACGGGAGGAGGTGCTGACAATGAAAGAATGGCTGGAACGGTTGACCGACGCACAGCGTGCGAGGTTCGCGGAGTTAGGGGAGCATATTTCCCTGATAACCCTTGCAAAGTTCTGCGAGGATGAGGGATTGGAATTGCCGGATGTTTCTTTGGATGTGACAAAGTGAAGGGATGGCCCACAGTTGATGTATTTCAATATACACGAACTGTGGGCCGCTTTATGGAGAATACTTCGGAATACAGCAGACAACACCGGCAGCTCAGCCAATCACTGTTCAGAATCGTAGACCTGGATATTGTGCTGTCTCTCCAAGATCCTTTATTCGCCTCGAGCCTGGACCACCAATTCGGATTGTTTTCATAAGAACGATATTCCCAACGTATTTTTCATGGCTAATCTGTGATGAGGGAATGATTGGGAAAACCTAAAGGCCTAAAACCGACTGATAGTCGAAAATTAACTTGACACTTGGAGACGAGGAGGCTACAATAAAACCGACCGACAGTCGAAAAGGAGTTTGGACATGAAAAAGGGAGAGCGCCGGAAGCGGGATCTGCTTCAGATCGCCTACGGGATGTTCGTTTCCCGGGGCTATGAGAACACCAGCGTGGACGAGATCATCGAGGCGGCGGGCATCGCCAAGGGTACGTATTATTACTACTTCCAGAGCAAGGAGCAGATGCTGGAGGAGGTGATCGGCATGATGCTCGAGGCCGAGGCCCGGAAGGCCGAGGCCGTACTGCAGGCCGATCTGTCGGTGCCGGAGAAGATCGTGGGGATCATCGCGTCCATCCAGCCGGAGCAGCAGGAGCGGACGATCGACGAAGCGCTGCACCGGCCGGAGAACCTGCTGATGCACGACAAGATCCGCAAGCGCCTGTTTGACCTGATCGTGCCGATCCTGTCCCGGGCCGCCGAGGACGGCGTGAGGGAGGGCCTGTTTGACTGCGACCACATCCCGGAGCGCATTCGGATGATCCTGATCCTCAGCAGCGACCTGTTTGACGGCCACAACCCCTACACGCCCGCGGTCATCGACGTGTTCATCGACGCGACAGAAAAGGTCCTGGGCGCGAAGCCCGGCACCATGGGCTTCATCCACGGACTGGTCCGACCTGCCCAGGACGTTCAATGAGGTGTGACCATGAAGCGCCAATCGAATCTCAAAAAGTTCATACTGCTGTGGGCCGGGGAATTGATCTCGTCCATCGGTGGGGGACTGACCAGCTTCGGCCTGGGCGTCTACATCTTCCAGCAGACGGGAAGTGCGGCCAGCATGGCGCTGGTCACCCTGCTGGGCTTTCTACCCACGCTGCTGCTCAGCGTGCCGGCGGGGGCGCTGGCGGACCGGTACGACCGACGGCTCCTGATGATGATCGGGGACGGCTGCTCCGCCCTGGGCATCGTGTACATACTGGTCTGCATGATGAACGGCGGCGCGTCCCTGGCCCAGATCTGCGTGGGCGTGCTGATCAGCGCCGTGTTTTCCGCCCTGCTGGAGCCGGCCTTCCGGGCCACGATCACGGACCTCCTGACGAAGGAGGAGTTCTCCAGGGCCAGCGGGTTGGTCTCCCTGGCCGGCAGCGCCCGGTATCTGCTCTCGCCGATCCTGGCGGGCTTCCTGCTGACGGTCAGCGACGTGAAGCTGCTGCTGGCGATCGACATCTGCACCTTCTTCCTGACGGTGGTCAGCGCCGCCGTGGTGCGCCGGAGCATCGGCAGGAAGGCCCCGGAGACGGCCACCGGCTTCCTGGCCAGCATCCGGGAGGGCTGGCGGATATTGAGGGCCCGGAAGGGCGTGCTGCTGCTGGTGCTGGTGTCCTCCGCCATCACGCTGTTCATGGGGATGTTCCAGATCCTGGCGGAGCCGATGATGCTGTCCTTTACGGACGCGAAGACGCTGGGCGTGGCCGAGACCGTCTGCGCCAGCGGCATGCTGGTATCCGGGCTCGTCCTGGGCGTGCGGGGCATCAAGGGGAATTTCACGGGCGTCATGAGCGCCTCCCTGGCGCTGGCGGGGCTGATGATGATCGGCTTCGGGTCCTTTGAGAACGTCCTGCCGATCTGCGCCTTTGGCTTCCTGTTCTTCGCGGCGCTGCCCTTTGCCAACAACAGCCTGGACTATCTGACGCGGACGCACATTCCCGACGCGGTGCAGGGCCGGGTGTGGGGGCTGATCGGCTTTTTGTCCCAGCTGGGCTATGTGGTGGCCTACGCGATGTCCGGCGTCGCGGCGGATGCGCTGGGCGCGTGGACCGGCATGGGCGTCGGACGGGGCGCGGCCCTCGTTATACAGGTCGCCGGCGCCATGATGGCAGTCATCGCCATCGGGATGCGCTTTATCCGGAGCATCCGGCAGTTGGAGAGCGACGGGGAACCGGCGGCGCAGTAACCGGTAAAAGGAGGAAACAATGATTCAGCAGACAGGCTATCGATACAGGCCGGTGTTGTTCTTCGCGCTGGCGTATCTCTTCACATGGATCTTCTGGGTCCCGGCGATCTTCCTGCCAGGAAACATGGCCTTTGGATTGATGGCGGTGGGCCTGATCGCCCCGGCTGTGGTCTCCACGCTGTTCGTGATGCGCTCAGGTTCGGACGCGCTGAAACAGGATTTGAGGAACAAGCTGGTGGGCTTCTACAAGGTGAAGTGGCTGAACGTATTCTGGGCGGTGGCGCTGTTTGCGGCGATCGTGGGGCTGTCGATACTGTTGTCGCTGGCGTTCGGCCAGTCGCCGGAGCAGTTCGCCTTCACCGAGGACTTCTCCTTCACCGGCGTGGGCATCGGCAGCGCGCTAATGACGATCCTGGCCGCGTCCATCATCGAGGAGGTGGGCTGGAAGGGATACTGCGAGGATTCCATCGGCAACTACATGAACTGGTTCTGGGAATCGATGATCTTCGGCGCGCTGTGGTCGCTGTGGCACCTGCCGCTGATCTTTATCCAGGGCACCTACCAGGCGGGGCTCACGGTCAAAGCGCTGTATGTGGTGAACTTCTTCGTCAGTGGCATCCCCCTCGGCTTCATCATCACCTGGGTCTACCTGGTCAGCGACCGGTCCATTCTCGCCTGCATGGTGTTCCACCTGTTCGTCAACTTCATATAGTTCATAAAAGGACTGAGCGGATACGAGAGCGGAATTCCTTCAAGATTCCTTTAAGGTTACGGCCTTATAATGTCTCCGTCAACAGGAAAACAGGAGGAATTTTTCATGGGCGTTCAGATGACCTTTAAGCGTTATGAATTGAAATACATGCTGACCCGCAGGCAGGTCGCACTTCTGAGAGAAGCCATGCGGGAGCACATGGCGCTGGACCACTTTGGACATTCCACCATCCGCAACATCTATCTGGACACCGACAACTATCGCCTGATCCGTCGCTCCATCGAAAAGCCCCAATACAAGGAAAAGCTGCGGGTGAGGGCCTATTGCAAGGCCGGGAAGGATGACGATGCTGAATACGATATTCAAGGGACTCTTCGATTCCTCGGCCATGACGGTCATTTCGATTTCTGACTTCTTGCTGTGCGTGGCGGTGGCGCTGGCGCTCGGCGCGGGCATTGCGCTGACGGCTTCCCGCCGCTCCGGCCTTTCCCACAGCTTCCTGGCAGCGCTGGCGGCCCTGCCGGCGCTGGTGTGCGTGACCATCATGATGGTGAACGGCAACATCGGGGCGGGCGTGGCCACGGCGGGCGCGTTCAGCCTGGTGCGATTCCGCTCCGCGCCGGGCACGGCCAGGGAGATCGCCCTCATCTTCATGGCGATGGTCGCGGGGCTGGTCGCGGGCATGGGCTACCTGGCCTATGCGGTGCTGTTTACATTGATCATGTGCGTCATCTTCCTGATCCTGGGTCGCTTCGACCCGGAGGCCAGGGGGCTGACCAAGACGCTGCGCGTCACGATCCCCGAGGATCTGGACTATGACGGCGTCTTCGACGCTCTGATGGCCGAGTATTGCAGGCAGTGGAAGCTGACGCAGGTCAAGACCGTGAACATGGGCAGCCTGTTCCGCCTGAACTACCAGCTGACCCTGAAGCAAGGTGCGAACGAAAAGGCGTTCATCGACGCGCTGCGCTGCCACAACGGCAACCTGGAGATCGCGCTGCTTCAGGGGGAGAATGTGTCGTCGGAGCTGTAAAACAGCCTTGCGAGGAGGTTATCCGCGATGAAGCGTTTATATAGATGGATTGCATTGTTATTGATTGCGCTCGCTTTGTGCGGCAAAGCGGCCATCGGGGAGGCGTCGAGTGTCATGCTTCCCCAGCTGAACGATTATTTTACGGAGCGCGACCTCGCGGGGGATTGGGACGCGACGGCCACCCTGATCTCTTTAGAGGGTGATACCGCCGTGACCGCCTCCCACGTGGTCAGCGTGGCGGATGGCGTCGTGACGATCCTGGACGGTGGCGTCTACGTGCTGTCCGGGACGCTGGACGACGGACAGGTCGTCGTGGATGTCAAGGACGACGAGAAGGTACAGCTGGTGCTGAACGGCACGAGCATCACCTCCTCCAATTCCGCGGCCATCGTCGTCAGGCAGGCGGACAAGGTGTTCATCACGCTGGCCGAAGGGTCGGAGAATGCCCTGGCCAACGTCGGCACCTTTGAGGAGGAAGGCGTGGACGCGGTGATCTGGTCCGACGAGGACCTGACCTTCAATGGCGCCGGGACTCTCGTGATCGATTCTCCCGCCGGGGATGGCATTGACGGCAACGACGACATCAAATTCGCCTCCGGCACCTATGTGATCACCGCTGCCGGCCGCGGCGTGGATTCCAACGACAGCATACGCATCGTGGACGTTTACCATGAGCACCGACGGCACGGCGTTTAGGGCCAGCCATACCTCCAACGAAGAACTCGGCTATATCTACATCTGGGGCGGCAGCTTTAAGATCACGACCGGCGGCGGCGCGGGTGAATTCGTGGTTCAGGAGGAAGCGATGGGCGGACCGCAGGGCATGCCGGATTTTGACGGAGAAGCCATGACACCGCCTGAGTTTTCCGGCGAAATGCCGACGGACATGATGCCCCCGGAAGGGTTTGCGGAAGGCGAAATGCCGACGGACATGATGCACCCGGAGGGCCTCGGGGATGGCGAGGAGATGTCGGCGCCCCCGAATGGGGGAACGATGTCGGAAGAAGACGCCTCGGAAGGGGAATCAGAGGATGAAACCGCCTGCAAGGGCTTCAAGGCCAGCGGGGACATCGCCGTCATCGGTGGCAACCTCGAGCTGGACACTGCGGACGACGCCTTCCATGCGGACGGCGACCTGCTGGTCTTTGACAGCAGGATCACCATTGCCAGCAGCGACGACGGCCTCCACGCGGACGGCGGCCTGACCGTCGTCGGCGGTACGGTGGACATCACACAGAGCAGCGAGGGCCTGGAGGCGGAGGTCATCACCGTTTCGGGTGGAAGCGTTTCCATCCTCGCCTCGGACGACGGCATGAACGCCCGCAGCAGTACCGGGGAGAAGGAGACCTTCGAGGCCCAGGAGGGCGTGCTGATCGACATTTCCGGTGGCACATTGACCGTGAACGCCGGCGGCGACGGCATTGACTCCAACGGCGATTTGGTGGTCACGGGCGGCACCGTCGTGGTGTCCGGGCCTGTGAGCAACATGAACGGCGCGCTGGACTACAACGGCACGGCGATCATCAGCGGCGGAACCGTCGTCGCGGCGGGCGCTTCGGGCATGGGGGAGAACTTCTCCGATACCTCCACCCAGGCGGCTTTCCTCGTCAACCTTACAGGCGACGCCGGAGAAATCCGCGTTTGTGATGCGGAGGGAAATGTGATTCTTGCCGCAGAGGTGGAAAAGAGCTTTGAAACGGTCGTCATCAGCAGCCCTGACCTGGTCGTTGGTGAGATCTATACCGTGACGCAGGGCGATACCAGCGCTGAAATCACATTGACGGATACCGTCACCGGCGCTGATTCCGGCAGCAAGGCGGGCACCCCCGGCAATATGGGCCCTATGGGCAGCCAGCCTGAAATTTCAGGCGAAGCAAATGAAGAATGAGAGACATACCGTCGGCCACGCAACAGAAAAACATGGCCGACGGTCATACTATTGTATGGGACGGTTGAATTCAAAGTGCGAAGGACTGTTCGATCCATTTGAACCTGCCAGTCCGTTGCAGTCCGGGTGGGTCCGTTTTGGTGCAGTCCGGTACCGTTCGGCAACATAACAATATATTTACCATTTAGGGATAAAAAAGTTAAATGTATGTTGCGAACCCACCATCTTTTGTGGTCGAGGTGACTGGATTTAAACCTGCGACCTTTTGGTCCTGAACGGCGGTACATGCGTCCGAAGGAGTCCGGTTATGTCCTGTTTTCCGGCTTTGAAACCGGACAAAACCGGTGATAGTCGGACAATTTGAGTTTGCTTTTCGGGTCGCACACAGAAAGCAGGGGGAGGGGAGTCTTTTCAAATCACGCCTACAGTATCACAGCCAGTCTCTGCCTGCATCCCTGACACACGAATTCCTGGTAGAGGGAGTCCGACACACCCATGTCCTTGTACCATCTGTGCTTTCCGTCGATGGCCTCCGGGCAGGGGGAATCCTAGTCCGCTTCGTGCAGGATTGGCCCCCTGCTGGTAAAAGCCATCGGCTCGGCCTGCATGGAAACATCCAACAGCTCACCGATATTTGTGCATCCCATCGCCGCCATGATCGATGCGATTTCAGACATCGAAACGCTCTCCATTGCGCCTTTTCGATACTGATTTATCCTCATCTCCGGCACACCGGAGGCCATGGCCAGCTTTTCAGAGGTGATATTTCTTCTGTCCATCAGCTCATCCAGGCGACACTTGATCTTTATTTCACTGCTCATACTGCACCTTTCTGCGATATTCGCCATCATGTATTTTGTCTGTCTGCTCATACCGCTCTATGCTCCGGCTTCCCCATCAATCCTCCACCTTTCACAGGGAACGATCAACATGCTGTGAAATCGATGCCTCAGCTGACGATGCCCATACGTACATCGTCAGCAGATAATGGTTTTATCGAAACGGCCATTATACCTATGCCAGCAAATCGATCTTCGATCCCTTCAGTGTCTTGGATACGACAATCTGCTTTTCAATGCGCTCCTCCAGGTCGTGCACATGGGAGATGATGCCGATGAGGCGCTTGCCGTCGGCCAGGTCCGCGAGGACCTGAAGGGAATTGCGCAGTGCGTTGTCGTCCAGGGTGCCGAAGCCTTCGTCAATGAACATGGCTTCCATGCGAATCGCGCCGCTCTGGGCCTGCACGACGTCCGACAGCCCGAGGGCCAGGGCCAGGCTGGCCAGGAAGGACTCGCCGCCGGACAGGGTGCTCACGTCCCGCCACTGGCCCGTCCCACGGTCCAGCACGTCAAGGTCAAGGCCGCTTTGGTGCACCCGGTCCCGCGCCTCCTCCTTGCAGCGCAGGGTGAACAGCCCGTCGGTGAGCACGGTCAGGCGCTTGTTGGCCGCGGCCACCACCTGCTTGAAATGGTACTGCTGTACGTAGGCCTCAAAGGTCAGCTTCGCCCGCCGGTTGCCGCCGGTAATGCCTGCGCAGCAGTTGTACAGGTCCCTGACCACCGCCCAGTGTTCCTCCCTGCGCTTTTGCAGCCTTCGGGCGTCCCGGATCTCCTTCAGGGCGTCCTCGTGCAGCGCCAGCTTCTTCGTCAGCGCGGCCTCCCTGGTCTCGGCCGTCTCCTTACTTGCCTTCCAATCCTGCTGCTGCTGTTTCAGCCCGGAAAGATCGATTTTCTCCTTTCCGGCCAGCTTTTCGCGCAGTCCGGCAACCTGATCGGTAAGCGATGCCTTCTGCTCGCCGTATTCCTTCAACTGCCGGTCGATATCGTTCAGGGTGCTTTCCGGCAGCTTCGCAAGCCGATAGGCGCGCTCATCCTCAAACCCGGCTTCGGTCAGATGGTCCCGGAACTGCGCTTTCAACTGCCCCGCCGTTTGCAGCAGGCTGGCAAGGCGCTTTTGCCCCTCCTCAACGGTTGTGCGGCTCTTTTCTATCTGGGTCATCAAATTGGCGCACACTTTCCTGCGCTCATCAATGGCGCTCCGAAGCTGCTTTGCCTGGGCTTCCAGGTCGCCGATCCGCTGCTTCAGCTGCTGTTCCGTTTCGCCCTGCTGGATATTCGTTTCACGAAGGCGATCGCTGTCCTTGTTTAACTGGGCCTGAAGGGTCGTCAAGGCGTTATCCGCCTCATGCAGCGCGTCAGCGGCTTTCCGATGGCATCGGTCCGCTTCCTCCATCTCTTCCCTGGTGACGGATTCCCCGGTCAGCTGCGCGGGCTGCGGATGGGACAGAGCGCCACACACAGGGCAGGGTTTTCCTTCCTCCAGCTCCACGGCCAGCAGCCCGGCCTGGCTGCGGTAATACCCTTCCTTGGCTGCGGTATAGGCGTGATCCGCCTGGTCGCTGGCTTGCTTCAGCTTCGCCATCAGGCGCTTCTGCCGGTCCAGCGCCTTCCGCTGCGCTTCCAGGTCTTTCAATACCGGAATGCAGTCGGACAACTGCCGCGCGTTGGCCAGCAGATCATCCGCTTCCTTTGCGTGTGATTCCGCCTCCGCCTGCCGGGCCTTTGCTTCCGGCAAGGTTTGTTCGGCGAAGGTCAGCGCTTGGGTCGCCCCCTTCAGGTCCTTTTGCTGTTGCTGAATGTCGGCGGTATTCTTGCTTAGCAGCGCTTCATCTGCAGAGAGCCCCTGTGCCTTGCGCGCTTTGTTCAGCCTGTCCGCCAGGTCGTCCATGTCACTCTGCTTGTCCAGAAGCATTGCCAAATCGTTTTTCGCCTTTTCCATCACGTCGAAATCTGCATTGACAGCACTTCCCTCGGCGATGGCCTTGATGATCGCCTCCGATTGTTCTGTCGCCGCTGTCTTTTCCTGTGAAGCCAGAGCACCTGCGGCCCGCTCATCATCGATCAGGTGTGCCAGGCATTCCAAGAGCTGATCGGCATATTTCGCGTCCGTTCTATAGAATGCGATATTATCCCGCTCCGCGAAATCAGGCTCCGGATCGATTTTACCGGCGGCAATGGTGATCTGCTGCTCCAGTCTGTCCTTCTCCTTGATACAGTGACCGTTCATGTCCTTCAGTTTCCACTGCAGGTCTGCGTAGACAGAGGTGTTGAATAGCTTCTGAAACAGCGTCTTCCGATCGTCAGAGGAAGCATTGAGAATCTTCAGAAAATCTCCCTGGGCGATCATCACCGTCTGGGTGAACTGGTCCTGGGTCAGTCCCAGGAGCTCATCGATTTTGGCCTTGACCTCATTCACGCCTTCGATGATCTCTCCGGTATCCACATGGGTCAGTGTGGCATTGGCAGACTGGGTTGTGGTACCTTCGCCGGTTTTCTTCGGACGCTCGTATTCGGGATTGCGGCGGATGCGCCAGGTCTCGGCCTTGTGGCGGAAGGTCAGCTCGACCCACGTCTCCGTCCGGGGAGAGGCATAGTCCGAGCGAAAGGATTTGCTCCTGCGACGCTCCTTGCCGCCGGAGGCCTCGCCGTAGAGGGCAAAGCTGATGGCGTCGAAGATCGTGGTCTTGCCCGCGCCGGTGTCCCCGGCAATCAGGAAGATGCCATCCTCGCCAAACCGGGTAAAATCAATGACGGTTTCATTGGCATAGGGCCCAAAGGCCGAGAGAATCAGCTTCAACGGTTTCATGCGCGTTCCTCCAATTCCTTCAGCACCTTGTCGAGCACCTTTTGATGGGCTTCGCTGGGGGCCTGATCGTTGTTCTGCAGGCGATAAAAATCGCTGAACAGCTCGGTGATGCTCTTGTTCTCCATGTTCTGGGTGGCCAGCACGTCAATGTCCTGTTTGGTTCTGGAATTGACGATGGAGTACTTCATCATGTTGGGGAAATTGACGCTCAGCGTCACCCGGGCATCCGGTGGCGGCAGCTCGTCGTGTACCGTCACCCAAAGATAATCCTCGGAATAGGGCATGTTCATCAGGTCATCCAGCATCCCTTCGATCATCCGAACGTCGTGCAGGGGATAAAGCGGTTCGGTGCGCACGGTGATATCGCCCTTTTCCATGACGTCGACGATCGCCACGCTCTTATTGTGATTGGCTTCGGAGAAGGAATACTTGAGCGGTGACCCGGCATAGCGCAGCGTATCCCGAAGCACCCTCTGGGGCTTGTGGATGTGCCCCAGGGCCACATAGTCGAAGGCACCGAACACAGATGCGTCGATGTTGTCCAGCCCGCCCACGGCCCGCTCCTCGGAATCGGAGGTTTCGCATCCCGTGATGAACTGATGGCACAGGAGGATGTTCCGCTTTTTAGGATCGACAGGCGTCTGTCTCAGCACCGCTTCAACGGCGTCCTGGTAGGTGGTGATCTTCTCCTCCGGCAGCTTCCGCTTCTCCTGGGAGGGACGCAGGAACGGCAGCATCCAGACGACGATCTCCCCGTTCCGGTCCTGCAGTGAAACACTCTGCAGTGTGCCGTCGAAGGCCTCTGTCACGTACACGCCGGAGGATTTGATCAGCGAAGCAAGATAGGAAACGCGCAGCGCCGAATCATGGTTGCCGCTGATGACAAACACCTGCTTGCCCAGGCTCACCAGCCGCGACACGAAAGAATCAAACAGCGCCATGGCCTCCGCCTGGGGGGAAGACCGCTGGTACACATCCCCGGCGATCAGAACGGCGTCCACCTGTTCGTTCTGCGCGATGGAAACGATCTGCTCCAGTATGTACTCCTGGTCCGGCAGAAGAGACAGATCGTTCATCTGCTTTCCCAGATGAAGATCCGCGATGTGAAGAAAACGCATGGACAGTCCTCCTTGCTACGAAAAATCAGAAACTCCAAGCATAGACAGATAGTGCATTCATATGTATTATTCTTTCTGTTCCTCCTAAAAAACAGGCACTTAGTCCAGTTTTCACCCCTTCGAGGATTACATATTATTATATTGTTCACTCAGCCGGTGTATTTCTTCCCGCATACGTTCGACCAGGGCGTCCGGGGCAACGATTCGGATGCTCTTCCCGAGGGCTACGATCCAGCCGATGAATTGGGGGCTGGCGATGACATTAACCGTCGCTTGGAAGTGCGTATCGCTCACTGGCGCAAGATTGATCTCCTTGCCGAACCGGTCGATGATGACTCCGACCATATGGTTCTCTGCTTCCAGGGTGACGGTAGTTTCCTCGCCGGTGAACATGCCGAAAACGCTCTTGCTGTAGAGTGCCATGTCGAAGGCTTCGAACGCTTTCTGGCCTTGCCGAGACTCGTCTAGCGCTTTGATGCGCAGCATCTTGTCCACGCGGTAGTGCTTGATCATGTTGGCGTCGGCGTCGTAGGCCACGAGATAGTATTTTTCATCATCCCAGGTGAGTGCCCAGGGGCTGACCTGGTACCAGTCGCCGCCCCGGCGCAGTTCCATTTCCTTGTTCAGGTTCCACTGGCCATACTGAAACCGTATCTGTGAGCCCGCGTTGATGGCGCTGTGGATACGGTCGATGTTGTAGTAGATGGATTCGTTCATCGCCTTGACGCGGCCGGCTATATAGACCTGGCGATGAAGCTGTGCAGCCTGATAGATGCTGGTATAGCGCTCCAGCTTGCGAATCAGCTCCTGGGATTTCCGGGCGGTGATGAATTTCGCAGCCTGCACGGAATCCACCAGCAGCTTCAGCTCAGGCAGCTCGAAGTCCCGCTCACCGAGGTGGTAGTAGGTGGTGCGGTCACGTTGCTGGGCGATAATGTCAAATCCGAATTGCCGCAGATTCTCAAAGTCGTTGTAAAGGGTCTTTCTGTCAGCGGTGATATTCTCGGCGGCCAACCTTGTAATGATCTCCTGCAGCGTCAGCGCATGCTCGTCGTCGGTCTCCTGGCTGAATATACGGATGAGGTGTAGCATCTTCATCTTGCTCTTAGACATGACTAACCCTCCCGAATATGCAGTGCTTTGATTATGCTCTCGTCCAGTATAACATATGGAAATGGAAAAATCCAGAGCGAAGAGTATGCAAGGGAGAATAATTAGACTCGTAGGTTTCTGAGCATTGTGCTGAGGGATGGATCGAAGCACATGCTAGACGGGGTGAGGTGATTGGCCTTGCCCTTTTTCTCATTTCGAGTATCATCTGACAGAACAACATTGTATTGATAAGCGTGAGCCTACTTTGAGCTCACGCGCTTCCTTCTTTCATACGGTTTATAAATGAAATCAATAGTAGCAAATCCGATTCCGGCATATCTGATAGCCCGTCAATAATCTTTTGAGCCAGTATCGTTTGATGGTTCCCTTCATCGAAGAACAAGCATGGGGAAACGCCGAGATAATCTATGATGTACAGAAGCTCTTGTACTGAGGGGTTCGATTTCCCCGAAACAATGTGCTGGATGTAGTTCTTGTTGTGGCCGAGATCACCACTCATTTTGGATTCAGAGATACCTTTTTTCATGCGCAACTCTGTAATGCGTGCCCTAATAAAGTTAAATGGATTCATATTCGTTTGTCCAATTCTCATCAAACACATTGGTTTTGAACTTGCTCAGCTGGCTGTCGAAGTTGCGCACGTCCCAGATCTCGTCGCCCTCAGTGAAGCCGAACGTCTCAGGCGTCCCCTTGTCGTTGTTGAAGTTGTATTTCCCGAAGAACTCAGGGCCGTCCCCAAAATCCCAGAACACCACGCAGGGGAAACCGTCCATGCCCTGGCGCACCACGCTGTTGGTCTTCTGGGGCGGGGTCAGCAGCCCCAGCGCCCTGGACAGGTCGTCGAACAGCTTGGCCAGCACGATGTTGTTGGCGCTCTCGCTGCTGGCGAAGTCCGCCTTCAGGGTGAACGTGTCCACCATGATGCTGCCCGCCCGGATCGTGAAGCCGGTCACCAGGTGGCCGTTCACCGTCGCGCCGTTTTTGAAGGTGATCTTCAGATTCTTGACGGCATAATATTGGCTGCTGGTGCCCTGGACGTTGACCTGCACGCCCTCCGCGGTCAGGTGCCGGGTGCTGTCGGTGGGTTCGTCGTAGACCATCCCCACGCTCTTTTTGTCGCCCTTGTACTGCGGGGATTCCGGGCCGGACAGGATCACGTAGGGCAGGTCCTTCGGCAGCTTGCTGATGGTGATCTTGCCGTCCTCAAAGATGTCGTTCCGCTGGTACAGCGCCAGCATTTCAAAGGCGTCCTGCCGGTCGGCGATGTAGTTGCCCAGCACTTCCTGGGCGGTCAGGCAGCGGTCGTAGACACGCAGGCAATACACGTCCGCGCCGCACGCTGCGTCGCCGATGCTGATGCCCACGGGCTCCGCCTGCTGGAAGCTGTCCGTCGTGGAATACTGGGAAATGCCCTGATAAACGCCGTCGATGTACAGGTACACCAGCCGGTTCTCGCTCTGGGGCTGCACCGTCAGCGTCAGGCGCGTGCGCCGGTCGGTGGTGAATCGGCAGTTGACCTCTGCGCGGGCGCTCTTGAACGCCGCATGGTCCGCGAAGATCTCAAAGCCGCGGTTGCCGCTCATGCAGCTGATGATCGGGGTCTCGTAGTCCAGCACGTTGTGGCTCATAAACTCGATCTCGATGGTCTTGCCGCTGGCCCTGAAGTCGCGGCTGTACACCAGCGCCGGGATTTCCACCTTGCAGCCGCCCAGGGTCCGCAGGAAGGTCTGGCCGTTTTCGTCGCGCTGCCAGCCGTCCCGCGTCCAGTTGAAGCCGTCGAAGACCGCCGCGATCTTGCCGGATCCGCTGCCGTACTCCCACACGGCCGGGTTGTCCTCGGAATTGCTGCGCCCCTCCGCGTTCAGGTACAGGCTCAGCTGGTCGGTCACGGCCTCCGGATGCACTTCGGATTCGGTGACCTCCAGGGCGAAGGTCTTGGTGGTCTCGCCGCTCTTGATCTCGATGGTCAGCGTGCCGGCGCGGCTCACCCGGTAGGTGAAGGTCTGCGTTTCGCGGGTCGCCGTCAGGCTGGACACTTTCACCCCGTCCACCTCGATGCTCACCGGGGCCTCCAGGCTCATGGGGTCATAGACGTTATAGGCGATGCTCAGCGTCTCGTACTGCTGCACCGTGGTCCGGCCGAAGTTGGAGACGATGATCGGCGCGGTGTTCAGCGGGTCGATGGCGATGAACTCATAATAAAGCACGTTGGACGTCACCGTCTGCCCGTTGATTTCCGCCTCAAACCATACGCGCAGCACGTGCGCGCCGTGGGGCTGCTGCGGGATCGTGTAGCTCTGCTGGTGGCCGTTGACCGACGTTTCCACCGTGCCGATCTCGGTGCCGTCCATCTCAAAGTGCACCACCTTCCGCACGGATCCGTTGGGCGTGTAGGGGAAGGGGAAGGCGCTCTTGTAGGGCTGGGTGTTGTCGAAGGTGCTGCTGATGTACATGACCTTCAGGTCCACCGTGAAGCGGATCGACCGGTTTTTGCCGTAGATGTCGAACACGGTAAAATCGAACATGTTGGTGCCGCTCTTCAGGTAGGGGGCCACGTCGATGGTGTTCTCGCCCTGGGGCACCTCCAGCATGGCCACCGCCCGGTCGTTCACGCTGACGCGCAGGCTGCCGTTGCCGGTGGGCAGGTCGTTCTCCAGGCTGGACCACAGGAAGGTCACCGGGCAGGCCGGCACGTTGCCGTCGTCGTCCTGGGCCAGGGTCTTCGACTGCCAGCCGCTGATGTTCTTCATGCTGATCTTGCTGGCGCTGCCGCTGTCGTCTCCGCCGCCACCGCCGCCACCGCCGCCGCGGCCGATGTTCTCGATCTCCATGATCACGCGGCCATCCTTGTCGGTGAAATACAGCGTGTTGGTGTCTTCGTCCAGGAAGGCCCCGCCGAAGTAGCTGTTGCTCTCCAGGTTGTACTTCTGCAGGCCGGTCTTCAGTTCGTCGATGTCGGTGGCAAAGGTCGCGCTGTCGTTCTCCGCGTTGGCGGCCTTCTCCAGCGCCTGCACCGCCGTGGCGCTGGCAGCCTGGGCGATCTCCACTGCGCTTCCTGCGATCTGCTCCGCGTTGGCCTTCGCCGCGGCGATCTCTTCCAGCTTCGCGTCCTTTGCGGCCTCCATGGCCGTCTCTGCGCCTTCCAGGGCCGCGGCCTTCTGTTCGTCCATGGCGTCGCCGGCCGCGGCCACAGCGGCCTCCTGGGCCGCGGTAATGGCCGCCTGGGCCGTTTCGGTGGCGTCCCCTATGCCCGTCACGGATGCCTCTGCCTGGGCCTGGGCGTCCGCTTTGGCTGCGGCGATGGCCCCCAGGGCGTCGTCCCTGGCGTCGGCCACCTCGCCAGTCAGGTTGCCCGCTGCGGTGTTGGCGGCGTTCGCCGCCGCCAGCGCGTCGGCCATCAGCTGGTTGGCCCGCTCCAGGTTTTCCAGCGTCCCCTTCACCCAGTTGGGCGGGGTCGTCGGCGTGTTGTTGATCTCGCCGTCCAGGGCCACCTCGATGTGCGTCCGGAACAGCTTGCTTTTCTTCACCGCGCCGCCCTTCAGGGCGCGCACTTCGGCGCGGCCCGTGCCTGCGAGGGCGGTGTCCTGGGCTTTGATCGGCCAGGTGATCATGCCGTTGCTGACGGTCACGTCCGGCACGTACAGCTCGCTCTCGCCGGGTCGCTTGGCCACCACCATGAAGGTGCAGCCCTGAAGCGCCACCAGCCAGTCGTTGCAGTCGATCTTCACCGTCTGCGTCTCGTTCTCGCCCTGGCGTCCCAGCTTGACCGGTTCTTTGTCCAGATCCTTGACATCAATCGGGGCATATTCCTCGTCAGGTTCCTGCAGGGTCAAAACGTCGTTGTCCGCCATTGTCTTCGCTCCTTTCCTCTTAGCGTCCGGCACCGCCGGACTGAGGGCGCGGCCATTTGGCTGGCCCGCCCGAAACCCGCGCTTCCCGCAGGGAGTAGCGCGGGGCGATTCACCAAAAAGCGTCAGCGCTGACGCTTTTTGGTGGTTATCAATAGTCGCCGCCGCCCACACTCTGCACAAATACCTGGGCCGTCAGGTTGGCCTCGATGCGCGTCAGCTTATTGGGCACGATCTCGATGTCGTGCCAGGTCCCGCGTTTGATCTTGCCGGCGTCATCCTTGCTCAGGTAGCCGCTGACGTCGATCTCCCGCTTGGTGATTTCCGTGGCCGGCACCGCGGTCCCGTCCACCTTGATGGTCACGCTGCTGGCCTTCCCGCCCTCATAGATGCCGTACACGATCCCGTGGGTGTGGTCCGGCAGGGTCAGGTCGTGGGTGTGCGCCGGGATGGTCACGCTGTGGTTGTGGCCGGTGATCTTCACGTTGTGGCCGTGGGCCGGGATCTCGATGCTCAGCGGCGGGATCGTGAAGCTGGCCAGCCGGTGGAAGTGGTCCATGCCGTGGCTGTGAACGGTCAGCGGGTGGGTGTGGCTGCTTTCGTCGCCGGTGTCGGTCTTCCAGTTGCTGCCACTCTTGGCGCCTCCCGTGTTCAGTTCCACGCCGGTGGTGTCGGGGCTGCTGGCGTCGGTATTATACTTGTAGGTGCCGTCGGTCCCGTTTTTCGGGCTTCCGGTGTTGGGCGATGCGCTGTCCGTGCCGGGGCTGGATGTCCCGGTGTTGTTCTTGTCGCTGCCGCTGGATTTTGCGCCTGAAGTATACGGGGCCTTGCTGTCAGTGCTGCCGCCGGTGCTGCCGGTGTAGCCGCTGATGCTCACCGCCTTGGCTGAATAGATGTTGTCGGGCACGTTGCCGGTGTAGGACGTGTTCCCGGTCAGCTCATGCCAGTGCTGCCAGTAGATGGTATCGCTACCATTGAAGCTGTGATAGTGGTCGTTGACACTGTGCCAGTGGTTGTCCACCTGGTGATAGTGGTCCATTCCGTGGCTGTGGCTGTTCACGGTGTGGCTGTGGCTGTAGGTGCTGTGATAGTGGTCCATCCCGTGGGTGTGGCTGTTCACCGTGTGATAATGGCTGTCAATGCTGTGGGTATGCCCCATGCCGTGGTGGTGGGCGGTGCCCGCGCCGGTGTTCAGCGTGGATGCGCTGCCCTTGGTGCTGGTCATCACCGCGCCGTCGGCGCTGACGCCGTTGTCCCTGGGGCCGAACGTCCAGCCGATCAGGTCCGCGTTGCCGTCCGAAGTCTTGGCCACGATGCGCTGGCTGGTGCTGACCACGCAGTCCCCGCCGTATTCGCTGGTATAGGTCACCGTGTCCCTGGTGGTGGTGGTCTGCGTGCTGCCGCCGCCGCTGCTGCTGGTCTTGGTGGTCCCGCCGCCGGCCTCCGCGCCGGTCGAGTAGGCCCTGAACGCCTGCAGCTGCCAGGTCAGCAGCATCTTGTTGATGCGCACCATGCCCGCCGGGATGTACACCCGGAACCTGGCCGGGTGGTTTTCGTCGGCGTTGTCCGCGAAGGGTATGGCGAACAGGTTGGTGGCCCCCTGGCTGTACAGCTCGCCGATGCCCACCCGGTCCGCCAGCGTGTTGATGCTGTCGGCCGCGTCCCTGGGCGTGTTGGCGATGGTGATCTCGATGTCGCCGGGGTCGCCGTTCACGTCCCGCTTGGATATGTCCACGATCCTGGCGTCGAAGTTGATGCCGTGCTCCCCGTCCATCACCCTCACCAGCTTGCCGGGCATGAAGTTGTCCCAGCTGTAGCCGGTTTCCCTGTACAGGTCCACCGCCTTGGCCGTATAGCTCAGATACGGGTTTTTGTAGCCCTCCAGCACCTGCTGCCCCCTGGCCTTCAGGGTGGCCGCGTCCTGGATGCGGGTGTCGGTCCACACGCTGCACTTCACGCCCCATGTGGCCTTTCATTGTCGTCAGTGCCCGCGCCTGCCGTCAGGCAGTAGCGCGGGGCGTTCCTATGGATGCGGCAGCCGGTTCAGCCGCACCTTCTTCACTTCCTGGGCGTTGCCGCCGCGCTGCCCCTGCTTCCGGCCGGGGTTTCTGCGCGTCTTCCGGGCCTGCTGGATCAGCAGGTGCACCGCCCTGGGGCTCGATGCCCAAAAGGTGGCCGGGTCCAGGCCGCTGCGCAGCGCCTCGCTGTACAGCCACAGCCATGGGATGCCGCCCTTGCTGTCCCCCCGGCCTACTGAGGGTTTCCTTCGCCGGTCTCCACTGCCGGCAGGGCTTTCTTCAGGTTCTTCAGCAGCAGATCCTTCACGGCCGGGATGCTGGTCAGCTTGAACTTGTCGTAGAACTCGCCCCAGGTCATGGGCTCCGCCTCGCCGGTGGTCGCCCCTGAGACCAGCGCGCCGTACAGCACCGCCATGATGGCTCCGATTCTGCCGGCGGCCAGGTGCCTGGCAATGGTCGCGAAGCCCAGGATGCGGTTGTACTGCAGCTCGTACACATCCTCCGCGATGCGCATACTGGCCATGTCGAAGGCCAGCGGGTATTCCTTGCCGTCGATCTCCAGGTGGTCCAGGGGCCGTGTGATGTCTACTCCCCGGATTTCATCCTGCATTTTTTCCGTCATTGTTTACGCTCCTTTTCCCCTTTATGGGCCGGATCCGCGCCGGGCCTCCTGCGGAATTTGCAGGAAGCCCAGCTTTTCACTTGCGTCAGGTGGTCTTGGCTTCGTACACCCTCGTGAACCAGTTGTTCTTCACGGTCTCCAGCACGTTCGCGTCGGCCGTCGCGGCGATAGCGGCCAGGGCGTCGTCGCACTCGCGGCGGATGAACGTGGCCTCGATCGTCGGGTGCTGGTAGGTCATGTTGTCGCTGTCGGTGTGGCCCACCTGCGTGGGCTCGCTGAACTTGCCCTTGTACAGGGTCCACAACTCCAGGCTGCCGTCGTCCAGCGTCAGGGCGAACGCGATGGCCACGAACGGGGCCTTCTGGCTGCCCTTCACGATCTGCACGCCGTTCAGATCCTTATAGCGGCCCAGGATCTTCTCACGCATGGCGTAGGGGATCTTGTCCAGGTTCAGGCTCACCGTGTAGCTGTCCACCCGCTTCTCGTTCCGGGTGGCCACGTTGCTGGCGTAGACCTTGCCTTCCTTGTAGTTGGGCGTGATCTGCGCTTCGATGGTCTTGCCCATCACCTGATAATTGCCGTAGGTCGGCTTGGTGCTGGGGCTGTCCTGCGTGCTCATCAGCGCGACATAGATGTCCAGAATGCCATAAAAATAGCCTTCGCTGTAGTTGTTCGCATTGTTTTCGGCCATGTTTTCCTCCTTGTCCGGTCACCGCTGCCACCACTCGCATGTGCAGGCGATGTGGTGGATGCCGGTGTCCTGTTCGTAGTCATCGGGTCCCCAGCTGAACACGCGCACCCCCGCGGCCTTCAGCAGCTCGATGGCGGCGAAGAAGGCTGTGCGGTGGTCGTCGTTGTCGCAGTGGGTCCATGCGTGCAGCTGCACCAGGTGGCAGATCCGCGTCACCGCGTTCCCTGCCGTCCTGGGCTCTGCTGAGACTTCGTTGAATGTGATCCAGGTGTCGGCCTGGGCGTCCCCAGGCGGTTGGCTCACAGGCACGGGCAGGCTCGCCAGCGCCGCGTAAAAGTGCTGCTGCACTTCATCGGCGAAGACTCCGCCCACGCCCGGCGCGGGTATGGTCAGCCGCCGCGGCGCGGTGTTGTTGTTAGCCATGGCGCTGCGCCTCCTCAAATGTTCGCTTCATCACCTGGTTGACCTCTTGCGTCGCTTGCTTCACGGCAGGCACAAACCACGCCTTCGCGGGCATCGCGCTGATGTCGCGCCCCGGATCCCTGGTCTGTGCGCTTCTTCCATATTCCAGGATGTTGCCGATCTTGGCCAGCGCTTCCCCGTGATCCTTGCCCACGGGTCCCACGTCGGTGTGGTAGCCGTCGGCGGCGTTGTAGGTCACCTTGCCGGCCTTGATGCTCTTCTTCAGGGCTCCGGGCTTGATGCCCTTGCGGTTGCCCTTCAGCACCGGCGCGGCGTCCTGAAGGTGCTTTGCCAGCGCCTTCCCGCCGGCTTCCACGGTCTTCTCCAGCGCGCTGTCCACGCCCTTGCGCATGAGGTCGAATCGCTCCAGCTCCGCAGCGATGCCGGTCGTGCCAAAAGTGCCCATTATTTCACCGCCTCCCCGGTCACCAGCCTGCACTTCAGTCGCATGTAATCGCGCATGTAGCCCAGGTGGTTGACCTCCAAAATGTTGTAGGCCGTGCCGTGGTGCACAAGCCGCCACTTGGCGGTCACGTCCTCCCGCCAGCGCACCGTAAAGGTCACCACGTCTTCGGCGTGGTGGGCTTGCGCCACGTAGAACTCCCGCCCGGATACGTCGGCCTTGCCGGCCTTCACCCTGGCCACGTCCTTCCAGCCTGGGATCCGCTTGCCCTTCTCGTTGACGGTTTCCGCGGGCTTCTGCAGCGTTACCCAGTGCCGCAGCTCCCCTGCGCAGATGCTCATGAAGGCGGCGCGCCTGGCGAACTCTGCCCGCTTGGCGGCCTCCGGATCCGGCTGCGGTTCCGGTTCCGGCTCATGTTCCCGCAGCATGGCCATCACGGCCTGCCGGCCGTAGTTCTTCGCCTGCATCATGGCCGTGGGCTTCCGTTGGCCGTCGTCCGCTGCCGGCGCTTCACCGTACAGGATGCCGTCCGCGAAGCCCTCGTCCACGCAGGTCTGGGCGCTCATATAGGTTTCACCGTCCAGCAGCTGCATCAGCTCGTCCCGCGTCTTGCCGGTCCGGCGTTCGTAGGCGTTGATCAGGCCCTCGCTGATAACGTCCAGGGCGTCGGCCTGCTTCCGCAGCTCCTTGGCGTTGCCCACTGCCGCGCTCCACGGGTTGTGGATCATCATGTAGGCCACGGGGCTCATCAGGATTTCGTCGCCGGCCATGGCCACCACGCTGGCGGCGCTGGCGGCGATGCCGGTCACCTTCACGGTGATGCGGCCCTTGCCCTGTTGGCTGTGTTCCCGCAGGGCTGTGTAGATCTCCGCGCCAGCCATCACGTCGCCGCCGGGGCTGTTGATGTACACGGTCACGTCGGACAGCTTTCCCAGGCTTCGCCGGAAGTCCCTGGCGATTACCTGCGCGCCGCCCAGCCACCAGTCCCGGTCCACCTCCAGGATCCCGTCGATGTACAGCACGGCCTCATCCTGGCCGGTGGCTTCGTCTCTGCGTGTCGTAAAGGTATAAAAGGCCATCAGTTTTCACTTCCTTCCGTCGGGGTGTTTCCGTCCGGGTCGCCGGGGGTGGCCACTCCGCCCAGCAGCAGCTCCGGCTTCTCCACCATGATCTGCAGCGGCAGGATGTCCCGGCTGCCCATCAGCTTGTCGCCGTAGGGATCCGGCGGCCTGTACTCGGATTGCCGCACCTCGTTCGGCTTCCTCCAGCCGCCGCGGATGGCCATCTGGTTGGTCTGGGCCGTGGCCAGGGCGTCCGCCCGCGTCAGCGCGTCGGTGTCGAAGCGGATCCGGTAGCCTTCCGCGTAGTCCTGGGGCGTCAGCAGCTTCCGGTTGTATTCGTCCTCCCACTGCTGCACGATCGGGATGATCGTCAGCTGCAGAAATTCCTGCATCTGCTGCTCAGCTGTGGAGAAGCTGGTGTCGGAATAATCGCCCAGCATGTGGGGCGGCAGGTTGTACACCGTCGCCACCCGGTTCCGGGTAATTCTTTCCACGTCCAGCAGCTGGCTGTCCACCGGGGAACTGGAAAAGCTGGTGGCCGTCAGGCCGCCTTCCAGCACCACCACAGACCGGCCGCTCTTTTCGTAGGTCTCCAGGAAGCGGTCCACCAGTTCGTCCTTCTGTTCCTGGCTCAGTCCGCTGTTCGGCACCGTCAGCATGATGCCGTGGTTCACGCCGTCCAGCTGGTCCAGGCTCAGCTCTTTCACCTGGGTGTCATAGTCCAGGCTCTTGCGCAGCACGTCGATGGGGCGGATGCCCTTCTCGCCGTTGGCGCTCATGTGCCGCATGTTCAGCAGCATATAGCCGGGCACGATGTAGGGCTTCCCGTCGTCCAGCATGATCTGATACCAGACGCTGCCGTCCGCCGGATCCCGCATGGGCATCACCCGCGTGGGGTTCAGTATATCCAGCCGCGTCGTCATCCCCAGCTTGTCCGGAATGCGCAGCGCGTAGGCGTTGCCCTCGGTGTTGCGCAGCACCTCCATGGTCTGCCGGAAGCCGAAGGCCGTGAAGTTGGGGTTCGGCTCCAGGGCCAGCAGCCGCTCCAGCGGGTGGCTGGGCTGGATGGTGTAATTCTTATAGATGTGCATGGGGATCATGCCCATGGTGTTGGCAATTCGGCTCACCGCGGCATAGATTGCCTCGTTGCCCTGGATCGTGTTGTCTGCCCGCGGCCGGTTGATCGAGCGCAGGTTCCGGTTCCGGTTCCTGCCGGGCTCGTCCCGTGCCTTCTTTTCGGCCCTTTTCTTCCTGCCAAAAGGCCACATAGTCCATCACCCCTTATTGTCGTCTGTGTGTTCTGCTGCCCAGGTTCACCACGCGGATCCTGGGCGGCGTCGCCACCATGCCGGCCGGCTGCTTGTCCATGCGCACACAGTGGGCGTCCAGCCAGGCCATAAAGCCGTCGATCTTCCTGAACTTGTTCCGCTTCGTGGGCATCCAGTTGGCCTTCTCGGTGTGCCGGCGTTCGCTGCTGATTCGCACGTTGTCGGTATACCAGGCCAGCATGGGGTCGCAGTTGCTGACCACCTTGCCGGCCAGCAGCTGTTCCTTGATGTCCTTCATGGGGTCGCTCAGTGTGATCGGGCCCTGGCGCACCACCTGGCAGTCGAAGCCCTGGTTTTCCAGCATCTGCCGCAGCCGTGTGGCGTTGGCTGGGTCGTAGCCGATGGCCACCAGCTCGTACAGCTTCGACTGCTCCACAAACCAGTTGAAAACGTCCTCTTGCTGGATGTATTCGCCCTCCACGATGGTGAGATAGCCCTTCATGGCCAGGCCGTAGTAGTCGATTTTTTCCTGGTCCATCTCCACCTTCCTCCGAGGCACCCAGCTGTGCAGCTTGATAAAGCTGCGCCCGTCGTCCAGGGGGAACTCCAGGCCGGCCGCCGTGAAGTCTTCGCGGTTGGACAGGTCGAAGCCGCCATAGCAGCGCCGGCCCAGCAGGCTTTCCTCCGGTATGCTGTCCCGGTTCCGCCGTATGACCTCCGGTTGCACAAAGGCCATGTCGTCGGCGTTCACCATGATGTTCAGCTGCTTGCAGATGAAGTTGGCCCGCTCGCTGGGCGTCAGCTTGCTGCGTTTCCAGTCGGCCTCCAGGTCCTCCAGCTTCAGCGTCGTACCGATGGAAGGGTTCGCCTTCACCCACAGGCTGCTGTCCTCGATGTCGTCCGTGGCGTCCATTTCCGCGATGAATGCAAACATGCGGTCGGAAACCGCGGGGTCCAGGTGCCCCAGCAGCGCGTCGGTGAACAAGTCGTAGTAATACACCAGCGGCCCGTCCAGCACGTTGCCCATGGTCGTGATGTACATGATCAGGGGCTGGTCGCGCTTGACGGTCTTCTTCTTGATGATGTTC
>CACWZI010000017.1 GCA_902765305.1 uncultured Eubacteriales bacterium | reverse complement strand
TAAAAGAAATCCGTCAGGATTTCTACCTTCCCTAACACCTAAAACCTATAACCTAAAACCTAACTACTGATTTGTCGCAGTGCGACAAATCAGTAGTTGCTTGCTCCAACCTGTCGGCCAGCGCCTTCGCGCCGGGGATGCCGGTCTTGCGATAATCCCCGGCAAACGCCCTTATCTCCTCCAGGCCGTCCGAAAGCTCCTCCTCCCAGCCATCCTCCCGGGGATCGATGTCCGACAGCAGCATCAGCGCGTCCTCAAGCTCCGCGTCCAAATCCTCCAGCGCCTCCGGCGCACCGCATTCTGCCGACAGCGCGTCCAGCTCCGCCAGCACCGCCTCCAGGCGCTCCACAATGGTATTGATCACAATTGGGTTCCTCCCTCCATAATCAGATACAGTATAACCCAGAAGGGTCTGTCACGCAAGAAAAATCTTTGATTTGCGGCTCAATTGGCAGGACAAACGGTGATTGTGATCGAATATTATTATGATATGCTTATTCAGGGAAGTGAATTTCGACATGGATGATCGCAGCGCGCTCTTTCGCAGGCTTCGCGCCATCGCGGCGATGCTACTCGTGCTGTTGTACATATTGGGGCTTGTGGCCATGCTGGCCGGGCGGGTGCAGCTGGCGCTGATCCTCTGGGTGGTCTCCACGCTGGGCGGCATCGGGCTGCTGTACTGGATGCGCACGGTGACCCGGCGCAAGGAAGAGGCCGAAAGGGAAGCGCGGGGCGGGAAGGCCCCGGAGGAGCAGTGAACCCATGCGGATGAGGAGAAAGGCCTGGACCGAGCCGAAGCTGGCCGCCTGCCCCTATTTCATCGAAGCGCCGTCCGCGCACAGGGGGCGCTGGCGGGAATGCTTCGAACGCCCGGGCCGTCCGCTGCACCTTGAAATCGGCTGCGGAAAGGGCGTGTCCACGGTGCGCATGGCCCACGCCAATCCCGGGGTCAACTACGTCGCCATCGACGAGGTGCGCACCGTGCTGGCGGTGTCCGTGCGCAACACGGAGCGGGAATACGAAAATGAGCCGCCGAAAAACCTCGTCTTTTCCGAGGTGGACGCCATGCGCATCTACGACACCTTCAGCGCCGCGGACGGCATCAGCCGCATCTACATCAACTTCCCGAACCCCTGGGACGAGCGGGCCAAGCACCACAAGCGCCGCCTGACCCATCCGAGGCAGCTGTTCCAGTACCGGGAATTCCTGGCCCCGGGCGGGGAGATCTGGTTCAAGACCGACAACGACGCCCTGTTCACGGCCACGAAGCGCTATATGGGCGAATGCGGCTTTGAGATCACCTGGCTGACGGACGACCTGCACGGCTCGGGCTTTGAACCGAACTATATCTCCGAGCACGAGCGGCTGTACGCCGGGCAGGGCAAGGCCATACACTTTCTGATCGCAAAGATGTCGCCACTGGACGGCGAATACGATAAAACGCAAAACGGAGGAACGGACATGAGCAATTTCTTTGAAAGCAACAAAAAGAGGCTGGACGACTTCACCCGCATCTCCACCAGCGTCGGCGCCCGAGCGGACTACGTGCAGGGCGGCGGCGGCAACACCTCCGCCAAGCTGGACGGCGGGCTCATGGCCATCAAGGCCTCTGGCTACTGCCTGAAGGACATCCGCCCCGACAAGGCCTATGCCGTGCTGGATTATGAGGCGCTGCGCCGCTTCTACAACGATACCGATCCCGCCGCCCTTGTGGACGTGGAAAAGGCCGGCAGCGAACAGGCCAAGGCCAACACAAAGACCGTCGAGGGCCTGGCGGCGTTGCGCCCCTCTGTGGAAGCGGGCTTTCACTCGATACTGGACACCTACGTGGCCCACAGCCACAGCGTTTACGCCAACCTGGCCGCCTGCAGCGTGGAGCTGGAGGCCATCGCCAAGGACGCCCTGGCAGACGCGGACTACAGCTGGGGCTGGGTCAGCTACGTGGACCCGGGCGCCCGGCTGACCTTCTCCATTCGGGACGAGGTGCGCCGCGTGGAGAAAGAAACGGGCCGCCACCCCGCCGCCATATTCATGCAGAACCACGGCCTGATCGCCCACAGCGACGACCCCGACGAATGCCTTCGCATCCACACCGACGTCAACGACCGCATCGCCAGGGCCTTCGGCATCGAAAACGGCTGCTTCCCGAAGGTGGGCCTGAAGGACGTCACAGGCGGCCTGTTCGAGGCGGATTGCCCCTTCCTCACCGAGCAGCTTTCCTCCGGCGACTTCAGCGAGAAGTTCCTGCTGGAATCCCCCCTCTACCCCGACCAGCTGGTGTTCCTGACCGGAACCTTCAGCTTCGGCGAGGGCAAGCCCGACGCGGGCATGGCCGTCTGCAACCCCAAGACCGGCGCGGTGACCTTCAACATGCCCGCCGCCAAGGCCCAGGTGATCGCCGAGACGCTGACCGCCGTGCTGTTCATCTGCCGGACCATCGAGAAAAAGGGCTGCACCCTGTCCACCATGGGCGAGGCTGCCAAGGCCTTCATCGCCAACTGGGAGAGCGAGAAATACCGCAAGTCCCTGGCCGGGAAATAAACCGTCACAAAGGAGTACCGCCCCATGCCCCGTCGCCGCTTCCGTCCCTTCCGAAAGGCCCGTTTTTTCCTGATCCAGACCGTCGCGCTGTGGCTGTGCCTGATGCTGATCTGCCTGACCTGTTCGGGCCTGACCCAGGGCGAGGTGGTGGTGATGCGGGCACTGGAGCACCTGGGCAAGCCCTACGTGCTGGGCGCGGCGGGGCCGGACCGGTTCGATTGCAGCGGCCTGGTGATGTACTGCCTGACGCCGGAGGGCTTTGAATTCCCCTACCATTCCGCCGAGATCATCGGCACCGACGAAAACTATCCGCTAATCAAGAGCCCCCACGACCTGCTGCCAGGCGACGTGATCTGCTTCGACACCGTGCGGGACCGGGACCCCAGCGACCACATGGGCTTTTGGATCGGCGGCAACCGCTTCGTCCACGCCTCCTCCACCGGCGAGGTCAAGATCAGCGCGCTGGAGGATTTCTACCTGGAAAAATTCACGGGCGCCCGGCGGTATGTGCAGGTCTACACCTACCTGCCCACGGGAAAGCAGATCCGCGAATGGTTTGACAGCACCGGCATCCCCGAAAAGCTGGCGCCTGTGCGAAGGTGGATCGATTCGCTGAAAATCGGCGAAAAGCTGAAACCGATACGGGACTGGTTTGACCGCCTTCAGATCCGCGAAAAGGCAGAAGCACAGAAAGGAAAAATCATTCAACTATGGAACAGTTTCTTCAGGAAACCCTGAACAATATCCGCAAGCCCGACCGCGACGCCATGGCGCAGGCCCTGGCCCGCCAGGAGAGCCTGGCCAAGCCGCCCCACAGCCTGGGCAAGCTGGAGGACATCTCCGTGAAGCTGGCCGGCATGACAGGCAGGCTGTACAATCCGGTGGACCGCCGCCGCGTGCTGATCTTCGCGTCGGACAACGGTATCGTCGAGGAGGGCGTGGCCAGCTGCCCCCAGAGCGTGACGCTGAGCCAGACCATCAACTTCACCCGGGGGCTGACCGGCGTGGCCGTGCTGGCCCGCCACTTCCACACCGAGCTGGACGTGATGGACGTGGGCATCAACGCCGACTTCCACCAGACCGGCGTTCGGGACGTGAAGATCGCCCACGGCACCCGCAATTTTGCAAGGGAACACGCCATGAGCCGGGAGCAGGCGGATCGCGCCCTGCAAATCGGCATCGAGGCGGCCCACCGCGCCGCTGACGACGGCATCCAGATCATCGGCGTCGGCGAGATGGGCATCGGCAACACCTCCACCTCCAGCGCCGTGCTGTCCACGCTGCTGGGCCTGCCCGCGAAGCAGACCGTCAGCCGGGGCGCGGGCATCAACGACGCGGCCTACGCCCGGAAGATCGCACTGATCGACGCGGCCATCGCACGCTGGCAGCCCGACCCCTCGGACCCGGTGGACGTACTGATGAAGGTGGGCGGCTTCGACCTGGCGGCCATGTGCGGCGCGTTCCTCGGCGCGGCGGCCGTGCGCCTGCCGGTGGTCATCGACGGCTTCATCAGCGCCGTGGCCGCGCTGTGCGCCTACAGGCTGAACCCGCTGGCCGCCGCGTACATGATCCCCTCCCACGCCTCGGCGGAGAAGGGCTATCGCCTGGCCATGGAGGCCATGGGCCTGGAGCCGATGCTGCTGATGAACATGCGCCTGGGTGAGGGCAGCGGCTGCCCCATCGCCTTCGAGCTGGTAGCCGCGTCCCAGAGCGTGATCCGCAACATGGCCACCTTCGAGGAAGCCGCCATCGACGACGGGTATCTTTCAGAGATCCGCGGCAACAAGACCTTCCTGGGAGAGGCGTGATGAGCACCTACATCTCCGGCGGCTGCAAGAACGGCAAGTCCTTCTACGCCCAGAGGGCGGCTAAGGCCTGCGGTACGCCCCTTTACTATCTGGCCACGATGATCCCCCACGACGAGGAGGACCTGGCCCGCATCCGCCGCCACCGCGAGGAGCGGGCGGGCTGGGGCTTCGAGACGCTGGAGTGCGGGCGGGACATACTGCGCTGCCTCGATGACGCCGACCCCAACGGGGCGTTCCTGCTGGACAGCGTGACGGCGCTGCTCTCCAACGAGATGTTTGCGCCAGAGGGCGTCGACATGGACGCCGCCCGGCGCGTCGCCGACGCGCTGGAGGCCTTTGTCCGCCGGGCCCCGAACACGGTGCTGGTGTCCGACTTCATCTTCTCCGACGCCCTGCTGTACGACGACCTGACGGAAGCCTATCGAAGGGGGCTCGCCGCCATCGACCGCCGCATGGCCGCCTGCTGTGACAACGTGATCGAGGTGGTCGCCGGGCAATTCATCGTCCACAAGGGAGTCCTGCCGGTATGAAGCGATTATGGAATGCCTTTTGCATGTGCTACAGCATGTTCACCGCCCTGCCCTGCCCCTGGCGCCCCTGGGACGAGGATGCCCGGGACCTGATGCTGGTGTGCCTGCCCATCGTCGGCGCGCTGCTGGGACTGCTGTGGGCCGCGCTTTCCACGCTGGCGTCGATGTGGCTGGTCGCCCCCCTCTTTGCGGCGGCGACCGCCGCGCTGCCCTGGCTGCTGACCGGCTTCATCCACCTGGACGGCTACATGGACACCTGCGACGCCATACTCTCCTGGCGACCCCTGGAGCAGCGGCTGCGCATCCTCAAGGACGTGCACACCGGAGCCTTCGCCGTGGTGGGGCTGGGGCTTTTGATGCTGTTCAGCTACGCCTCCGCTTCGGCGCTCACCGCGGACCGGCTTCGAACGCTGCTGCTGATCCCGGTGATCTCCCGCTGCGGCTCGGCCTTCTGTGTATTGACGCTGACGCCCATCGGCCACAGCGAGTACGCCAGGACCGAGGGCAAGGGTGGCCAGCGCCTCGCCGTCGTCGCCATGTGGGCCATCGCCATGGCCGCCGGTTGGATCTGGCTGGGAAAGCCTGTGATCGCACTGGCCGTAGAGACGCTGGCCTACGCGCTGGCGATGCTCTGGGGCTATCGGACGCTGAAGGGCGTATCCGGCGACGTGGCCGGCTTCGCCCTGACCGTCTCGGAGTGCGCGGCGCTGATGGCGCTGGCCAACCTGCGCCTGTAGTTTGAAGGAGGCTTTGTATGATCCTGATCATCGGCGGCAGCTACCAGGGCAAGCTGGACTTCGCCCGGCAGCGCTTCCAACTGGCTGAGGACGAGATCCAGGTTTGCACCGAAGACACCGGCGCCCTGGATTTCTCCCGGCGCTGCATCGCCTACATCGACCGCTTCGCCCTGAACCGCGTCCGGTCCGGTTTCGAGCCTGCGGATGCCCTCGGAACAGACCCCGGTCTGTACAAGGATGTGATCTTCATCGCCAACGACGTCTCCGGCGGCGTGGTGCCCATGGATCCGACACTTCGCGCCTGGCGGGAGGCCTGCGGCCGGATGAACCTGAAGCTGGCCAAGGCGTCGGACGAGGTTTGGCGGCTGTTCTGCGGCATCCCGCAGCGCGTCAAATGAGGGTGCTGGTCCTGCTGCGCCACGGCATGACCGAGGCCAACGAGAGGCGCATCTACTGCGGCAGCACCGACCTTCCCCTGTCGGATGACGGGAGGGCGTTGGCCCGTGAGATCGCAGTCCAACGCCCCCTGCCCGCCTGCGAGCTCTATGTCACCAGCGGCATGGTCCGGGCCGACGAGACGTTGGAAATATTGACCGGTCACAAAGCCGACCGCGTTATGCCGGCATTTTCAGAGATGGACTTCGGTCGCTTTGAAATGCTGGGCTACGAGACGCTCAGGCACGACCCCGATTACCAGCGCTGGATCAACGACACGGGCGGCATCGTCCCCTGCCCTGGCGGTGAATCCACGGGCGCGTTCCGGCAGAGGGTGCGTTCAGGCGGCAATGAGCTGCTTGAAATGCAATGGAAGACGGCGCTCGTCGTCTGTCACGGCGGCGTCATCGTCAATCTGATGGAGGGCTGGTTTCCTTTGGAAGCGCGCGGCTTTTACGAATGGCAGCCCGCCGCCTGCAAGGGCTGGCGCGTGCTGTTCGACCACGGTCTGCCCATTCGGTTTGAACCGATTTAATAATATTGCATTCACATCAAGGAGGTTTCCAACATGAGGTACAAGGCCATACTCGCTGAGCTTGCCCGCAAGCGCTATCCCCTTTCCATCATGCTGATGGTCATCGGCGTGTTGCTCATTCCCTTTCCCTACCTGTTCATTCACTATGGATTGGAATTCACCAACTTCTGGTGGTCGCTGCTGGGCATTTGCATCGGCGTCGTGAACGGAAGCCTGTTCATCGGCCTCGGCTCGCTGGTGGAGGACGTCCATGACATCTCCATGCACACCGTGGGCTATGACCTGGAGATCACCGAGGTTCCGGAGGATGAGCTGGAAGACGCGGAGGAAGCGGAGGCAGAAGCGGAAGAAACGCAGGCAGCGCCCGAAGAAAATGCGCCCATCGAATAGTTAATCATTTATTCATATAATCGTTATGAGAATCGAATACTCGATTCTCATTTTTGTAAACTCTTGTGACCTTTTTGTGCGAACTCCGTGATAAAGTAGGTGCATCTTCAAAGCGTATGCGCCATCCTTTGAAAAAACAGAAATGAGTATCAATATAGAGAAGAGGTGATTCGGCGTGATCCGGAATGAACCGATGATTCGCAGGCTGGACATGATCCATTGCCTGCTATGCGGAAACGCGCCTTGCGATTCGGCCTGCGCGAAGCTCGATCCCTCGAGCCTATTGCGCAGCATATGGTTGCGCAACGAGCAGGGCGCGGTCTCCAGGCTGCCGCAGGACAATCCCTGTACAGACTGTACGGCCCCCTGCGAACGCGCCTGCGTGAGATCGGGCCAGGTGCCCATCCGCGGCCTGATCAATCGCCTGTACTGGCAGGTGAAGCCCGAGGTGGAGACCCCTATCCCCAGCGATGAGCATCGACTTCGCAACGAACTGTGCGGCATACCGCTGGAGAACCCCTTCCTGTTGGCCTCCTCCGTGGTCGCCAGCACCTATGACATGTGCGCCCGCGCCTTCGAAGCGGGCTGGGCGGGCGCCTGCTTCAAGACCATCTGCTCGCTGGATATCCACGAGGCCTCGCCCCGCTTTTCCGCGGTCACCGGCGCTGACGGCAGCATCGTGGGCTTCAAAAACATCGAGCAGCTCTCCGACCACAGCGTCGCCGAGAACATGGAAATCTTTCGCCGGCTGAAGGTCGAATACCCCTCCAAATTCATACTCGCCTCCATCATGGGACGGGACGAGGCGGAATGGGGCGAGCTGGCCCGGCAATGCGAGGCAAACGGGGCTGACGCCATCGAATTGAATTTCTCTTGCCCCAACATGGCCGAGGGGGGGCTGGGTTCAGATATCGGCCAGGTGCCGGAGCTGGTGGAGCGCTTTACCGCCGCCGCCAAGCACGCCTGCGGCATCCCGGTGCTGGCGAAGCTGACGCCCAACGTCGCCAGCATGAGTCCCGCCGCCAAGGCGGCCAGGCGCGGCGGCGCGGATGGCATCGCCGCCATCAACACCATCAAATCCGTGATGCAGCTGAACATTCACACCTTCATATCCTCGCCTTCGATCCACGGCCAGAGCGCCGTGGGCGGCTACAGCGGCAACGCGGTAAAGCCCATCGCCCTGCGGTTCGTCTCGGAGCTGGCCGCAAATCCGGCGCTGGCGGGCATGCACATCTCCGGCATAGGCGGCGTGGAAACCTGGCAGGACGCCCTGGAATTCCTGCTGCTGGGCAGCCGCTCCATCCAGGTGGCCACCGCCGTGATGCAATACGGATACCGGATCATCGACGATCTAAAGGAGGGCCTGAACCTCTACCTTGCGGAAAAGGGCTTTGACAGCGTCGACCAGGTCGTCGGCCTGGGGCTGAACGCGCTGGGCGCAAACACGGACGCCCTGGAACGGGACACCGTGCTGTTTCCCAGGTTCATCCGGGAAAAGTGCATCGGCTGCGGGCGCTGCGAGATCTCCTGCGCCGACGGCGGCCACCAGGCCATTCGCCTGAACGATCAGCGCATGCCCGTGCTCAACGGCAAGCGCTGCGTGGGCTGCCACCTCTGCGCGCTGGTCTGTCCCGAGGGCGCCATCGTCTCAAGCGGAAAGCGCGTGTTGCCGAAGCGCTGAGCGCCCGATAAAAATGCCCTGGCTGCAATTCCTGAAATGCAGCCAGGGCATTTTTTATTTATACAGTATCAACGAAAACCAGGTGACGACATTCCCTTGGGCCAGGAACTCTATGCCGTGCTTCTCCGCCAGGTCGGTGACCAGTATGCCGTGGCTCTCCACGCAGGGGAACATGCGGTCCGGAAAGCGACAGGGAGCGTCGGGCCAGGTACAGTGGGCGCAGTGGGCGCAGGCCTCTGTGGACAGCGTCAGCGTCTGTGATGCCTGCTCACGCACCATCGCAAGCACCTGCCGGGTGATCTCCTCGTGGTCGGAGCGGGTCGCCAGGGTCTCTTCGATGTTGGCGATGTCGCTGACCTCGGTGATCGTGGCGATCAGCAGGCCCTCCTCAAAGGCCATCACCCGCTTTTGACAGGCTTCCACCGTGCCCACCGCCGGCGGACAGGCCCAGGTGGTGTTGTACATCGGGCATTCCGTCTGGCAGATATAGCGGACCCGTTCGGAGAAGAGCAGCTCGTCCGTTTTGATAAAGGCGTATTCGTACAGCGGCAGCTCCGCCAGCTGCGCCTCCAGCTTCTGTCTGTCCATGATCAGCCGCCCAGGTACGCCTCGCGCACGCGATCGTCGGCCAGCACCTCGGCGGCGGGGCCGGAGATGGTGATCTTGCCGGTGCCCAGCACGTAGGCGCGGTCCGCGATGGAAAGGGCCATCTGGGCGTTCTGCTCCACCAGCAGTATGGTCGTGCCCGCGGCGTGCAGCTCCTTGATGATGTCAAATATCTGCTCCACCAGTATCGGCGCCAGGCCCATGGAGGGCTCGTCCAGCATCAGCAGCTTGGGCTTGCTCATCAGCGCCCGGCCCATGGCAAGCATCTGCTGCTCGCCGCCGGAGAGCGTGCCCGCGATCTGCTTTTCGCGCTCCTTCAGCCGGGGAAAGCGCTTGAACACGTCCTCAAGGGACGCGGGAATCTCGTCGTTCGGGCGGGAATAGCCGCCCATTTCCAGGTTTTCCCGCACGGTCATCTGCTGGAACACGCGCCGCCCCTCGGGGCAAAGCGCCATGCCCAGGCCGACGATACGGCTGGCCCCGATGCCCACGATGCCCTTGCCCTCGAAGCTGATCAAACCGCTGCGGGGCTTGAGCAGGCCGGAGACCGTGTTCAGCGTGGTGGACTTGCCCGCGCCGTTCGCGCCGATCAGCGTGACGATCTCCCCCTCGTTGACCTCAAAGGAGATGCCCTTGATGGCGTGGATGCTGCCATAGTAGACGTGGATGTCGTCCACCCGCAGCAAACTCTTGCTCTTGCTTGCTTCGCTCATGCCTCAGCCCTCCTTCTTCTTGCCCAGGTAGGCCTCGATGACGGTCGGGTTGGCCTGGATCTCGTCGGCGGTGCCCTTGGCGATGATGCGGCCGTAGTTCAGCACGCAGATGCCCTCGCAGATGCCCATGACCAGGTTCATGTCGTGCTCGATCAGCATGACGGCGATCTTGAACTGGTCGCGGATCTTGATGATGTTGTGCATCAGCTCCTCCGTCTCGTGGGGGTTCATGCCCGCCGCAGGCTCGTCCAGCAGCAGCAGCGAGGGATTCGTGGCCAGCGCCCGGACGATTTCAAGGCGCCTCTGTGCGCCGTAGGGCAGCGAACCGGCCCGCACGCCCGCCAAGTCCTGCATGTCGAAGATCGAAAGCAGCTCCAGCGCCTTTTCGTGCTGCCTGCGCTCGCCCTTCCAATAGCCGGGCAGGCGCAGTATGCCGGTGAACATGCCGTATTTGACCTGGTTGTGCAGGCCGATGCGCACGTTGTCCTCCACTGTCATGTTGTCGAACAGGCGGATGTTCTGGAACGTGCGGGCGATGCCCAGCTTGTTGGCCTGGACGGTGTTCATGCCCGCGGTGTCCTTGCCGTTGAGCAGCACCGTGCCCATCGTGGGCTGGTAGACCTTCGTCAGCAGGTTGAACACGGTGGTCTTGCCCGCGCCGTTGGGGCCGATCAGCCCGGCGATCTCGGTCTTGCCGATGATCAGGTTGAAGTCCTCCACGGCCTTCAGGCCGCCGAACTCTATGCCCAGGTGGCGCGCCTCCAGCACCGGCGTGGACAACAGGTCGCGCTCCGGAATGATGCCTTGGCTTGGCGCCGGCACCATCTTGGTGTCCAGCAGCCGCTTCTTGCCCTCGGTCTGTGTCATTCTTCAGCACCTCCCACCTGTACCTGGTCGTCGCGGCCCTTGCGCCGCGCCAGCTGGCCGAACAGGGAGCGCAGCATCGGGTTGTTGGTGACCAGCATCACCAGGATCAGCACGATGGCGTACACCAGCATGCGGTAGTCGGCAAAGGCCCTCAGCAGCTCCGGCAGCACCGTCAGCAGCGTCGCCGCGATGATGGAACCCCAGATGTTGCCAATGCCGCCCAACACCACGAACACCAGCACCAGTATCGACGTGTCGAACTTGAACTTGGAGGCGGCCACGGTGGAGAAATTCATGCCGTACAGCGCGCCGGCCATGCCGGCCAGCACCGCCGCGGTGACGAAGGCCATCATCTTGTACTTGGTCACGTTGATGCCCATGGCCTCTGCCGCGATGCGGTTGTCACGGGTGGCCATAATGGCCCGGCCCGAGCGGCTGTTGATCAGGTTCATAACCACGATCAGTGAAAAGATAATCAGCGCAAAGCCCATCGGGAAGGTGGCGATCTTGTCCACGCCGGTCGCGCCCTGTGGGCCGCTCACCAGCATCGTTCCCGGGATATTGGGATTGTTGAAGGAGACGTGCAACCGTCCCTCTTCCAGCGAAAAATACAGGCAGTTCAACACGTTGCGGATGATCTCGCCGAAGGCCAGCGTCACGATGGCCAGGTAATCGCCCCGCAGCCGAAGCACGGGAATGCCGATCAGCACACCCGCAATGCCCGCGAACACGCCGCCGACGATCATGGCCAGCACAAGGCGCAGGACTTCGTTGTCCACGTGCAGCGCTGCGCGCAGCCAGGCGGAGGCTATGATGCCGGAAAACGCACCGACGCTCATAAATCCGGCATGACCCAGGCTCAGCTCGCCGGAGATGCCCACCACCAGGTTCAGCGACACCGCCATCACGATATACACGCAGATGGGCACCATCTGGCCCTTCAACGAGCGCTTCATCGCGCCGGAGGCGATCATCGACTGGCAGATGATAAAGGCGATGATGACGATGCCAAAGGATATGAGGTTGTTGACCGTGCTCTTTTTCAGCTTTTTCATACCCCTCACCTCACACTTTCTCGTGCACCGGCTTGCCCAACAGGCCGGCGGGCTTGAACAGCAGCACGATGATCAGTACGGCGAACACGATGGCGTCGCCCAGCTCCGTGGAAATGTAGGCTTTGCCGAGAATCTCGATGACGCCCAGAAGCAGGCCGCCCAGCATCGCGCCCGGTATGGAGCCGATGCCGCCGAACACCGCCGCAGTGAACGCCTTGATGCCCGGCATGGAGCCGGTGGTGGGCATCAGCGTGGGATAGGAGGAGCAGAGCAGAACGCCCGCGATGGCCGCCAGGGCCGAGCCGATGGCAAAGGTCACGGAGATGGTGCGGTTCACGTTGATGCCCATCAGCTCCGCCGCGCCCCGGTCCTCGGAGACCGCGCGCATGGCCTTGCCCATCTTTGTCCTGCCTGTGAACAGGGTCAGCGCGATCATGATCACGATGTTCGCCACGATGGTCAGTATGATCTCGCTGGTGATGACCAGGTTGCCGTCAAACAGCTTGATGGAACCCACGCTGAACACGGACGGGAACACCTTGGGGTTGGCCGTCCAGATCAGCAGAGCCGTGTTTTGCAGCAGGTAACTGACGCCGATGGCGGTGATCAGCACGGCCAGCTTGGTAGCCTCGCGCAGGGGCCTGTAGGCCAGGCCCTCGATGAGCACGCCCAGCACCGTGCAGACCACCATGGCGCACAGCACAGCCACAAGCGGCGGCAGCGACAGATAGGACATGGCGCAAAACGCGACGTACGCGCCCACCATGATCACGTCGCCGTGGGCGAAGTTCAGCATCTTGGCAATGCCATAGACCATCGTATAGCCCAGGGCGATGATGGCATAGACGCTGCCAAGGCTGATGCCGTTGATCAGAAATCGCAGGAACGAAACCATGTGATTCCAACTCCTTGAAAAGTAGTATAAGGTAACTGACCATCATCAACAGCCCTTTCTGTTGACAATCGTCAGTTACCTCGAAAAAACAGCCTTTCCGTCCCGGGCAAAGGCTCGGGACGGAAAGCGTTTCAAAGCAAATCAGCCGTTGAAGCCCACGTAAGCGCCATCCTTGATGACGACGGCGGTGGGGAGCTTGGTCACGGCGCCGGACGCGTCCCAGGTCATATCGCCGGTCAGGCCTTTGATCTGGAAGTCAGGGCTGGTGAACTGGGCGATCAGCAGCTCGCAGGCATCCTCGGGAGAGGTGCTGCCGTCGATGCCGGCGTTCACACTGGCGGTGTACAGGGCATACACGGCGTCATAGCAGTCCGCGGCGAACTGGTTCGGGATCTCGCCGGTGATCTCCTGATAGCGGGCGACGAAGGCCTTGGTCGCCTCGTCCTCGGCGTCAGCAGAGAAGGGGGTCAGCATGAACACGCCCTCGGCCAGGGAGGTATCGAAGCCTTCCATGGTCAGGATGCCGTCCATGCCGTCCACGCCAAAGAACACGGGCGCATAGTCCATGGACTTGGCGGTCTGCAGGATCATGGAAGCGGGGGTGTAGTAGATGGGCAGGAACACCAGGTCCGCGCCAGCATCCTTCGCGTCGGAAACCTGGACGGAGAAGTCGGTGGTATCGTCGGTGAAGGTAGTGGTGGAGACGATCTCCATGTTCAGGCTCGTAGCCTCATCCACGAAGGTCTGGTAGATGCCGGTGGAATAGGCGTCGGCGTTGTTGTAGATGATGGCGATCTTGGTGGCCAGGCCCTTTTCGTTGATATACGCAGCGGAAGCCTTGCCCTGGTTGGGGTCGGTGAAGCAAACCTGGAACACGTTGTCCTTGCCCTCGATGACGTCCACGGCGGAGGCGGAGGGGGTCAGCATGAACACCCGGTCCTCATTGGCCTGTGCGCCAACGGCGATGCAGGGGGTGGTGGTGGTGGTGCCGGCGATCATCTGAGCGCCGTTGTCCAGAACGGTGTTGTAGGCGTTGATGGATTTCTCGGCGTCGTGCTCGTCGTCCTCGTTCAGAAGCTCGATCTGCATGCCGCCCTGGGCATTGATCTGCTCGGCGGCCACCTGGGCGCCGAACTTGCAGGCATTGCCGTAGATCGCGGCCGCACCGGTGAAGGGGCCGATGACGCCGATCTTCAGCGCGTCCTCGGCCATGGCGGCGCAGGCCATACCCACGACCATCACGATGGCGAGGATCATTGCAACGATTGCCTTGTTGAACTTCATAATCGGATTCCTCCCAATCAGAATTGCGCTGCGCGCACATCGAATATACGCGCATCGTTAAAACGTACTATACAATTACACCATTTTATTGTCAAGAGCATGTTATGTGCGTTTTCGCGTATTTTACGTTATTTCTCATTTGAAGCATTGTACGCTCCATCCTGCATTTCCGGCGGTCATCCAACGCACAACCGATGGAAATATGGGTTTATTATGTATGGTTGGCTTCACTTCTGCCTCGGCACGACGAGCGTATTCAGCAGCTTTGCGGTCTCGGCGGCACTGTCGACGGGGGCGTAGGCCCTTTGGGCGGCGCGCATGGCCTCCATCCTTGCCCCGCCGTCTGCAAACAGTTCGCTGATGCATTTGGGCAGCGCCTCCGGCTGGGGGCAATACACCGCGACGCCATGGGCCTGGAGCAGGTCCGGGTTGTGCTGCTCCTGCCCCGCCAGCTGGCCGAACAGGATCACCGGCACGTTGAGCGCCACCGCCTCCATGGCGGCATTGGGGCTTGCGCGAAGAATCAGTATGTCGCTGGCTGCCATGACGTTCTGGATATCGTCGACGAAGCCCATGACGCTCAGCCGGCCGTGGTACGGCTCTCCAAAGGCCTTTTTCAGCTTTTTGCGCAGCTTCCTGTTCCGCCCGCACACCACGTTGACATGGACGTCGGTGTGCTTGAGCAGCACGCGGGTGACGGCGCGAATGATGCCGCTGCCCTCCGAGCCGCTCATGACGGTGACGACCGTACCCTCGTGAGGCGCCGGCGCGGGGACGTTCATAAACCTTGCGCGCACCGGAAAGCCCACCTCGATGACCCTGCCGGGATCGTCCACGTGGGCCAGCGTGCACTCATAGGCTTCCCGCGACGGCGCCAGGACGCGATGGATGCGGGGGTCAAACCAGTATTCGGTGATGTCCACCAGATCCACCTCGTGGGCGATCAGCGGGATCTTAAGCCCAGCCTCCTGCAGGACATCCAACACCGACGCCAGGAAAATCGGATGGACGGATAGTATGGCATCCGGCTGAAAGCTGTCCAGCAGGGCCAGCAGCCGGGAACGGATCATGGAGGCGACCACGGTGGTCACCGGCTTCCTGAAGGTCATCCCTGCCGCAAAGTTCCACTCCCACGCCTTGCCGGGCATGCGGGTGATCGGTCCGTAGGTATATTCGGCCATGTACTGTTCAAAGCGGTTCATCAGGGCGAAGCCGTCGATGATCTTGACCTCCATATCGTCATAGGCGGAAAGGCGCTCCGCCAGGGCCTCGGCAATGCTCTTGTGGCCGTGCCCCGTATACATCGATGTGATGATCAACAGTTTTCGCATGCTTCAATCCTCTTGATTATCATTACTATTCTCGGACGGTTATAGCGCTGGATGATGATGTCGCCCAGGTTGCTCAGCGCGTATCCTATGGAAATCGCCACGCCATACCAGCCTTCGATCAACAGCCAGAACACGGGGCTCAGCAGCACGAGCACCCAGTGCACCAGCTCGGCATTGCACATTTCCTGCACGAGGCGCTCCAGATGCGCCTTGTCCCGGGACATGGTATTCTGCTTGGGAAAGGCCTTCGGCATGATCCTGCTCATGTCGATGCTGTGGGTCTTGAGCCAACGCACGCCCAGCTTCTCATAGATCAGGCCGTTGCGCTCCCAGGCACAGCATTTGAAAGGAAAGCGCCGGTAATCATACCAGGCGCGGGGAATGCTCTCGCCGATAAAGAAAATCGGTATGCCGATGATGCCCACGATGGAGGCCATTCTCAGGAAGACGAACAGCGGCTTGAACAGGTGCGAAAGCTTATCGCCGCTCGTGAGTACGAACAGAGCGACGCACACCGCGAAAAGCAGCGCCATGATCAGAACGCTCAGGTCGACAGCGCCCGCCTTCCGCCTGTTTTGACCCATATCCGAACCCTCCCAAGCGCTTCCCTGGATTTATCCCTGGTATCAGTCCTTCACGAACGCCCTGTAGATGGCGTTCATCGCGGTTTCAAAATCCTCTATATTGATGCCCACGATGATGTTCAGCTCGCTGGAGCCCTGGTCGATCATGCGGATGTTCACGCCCGCTTCGTAGAGCGCCGTGAACAGGCGCGCGGCGGTGCCGGGGGCGCTGGTCATGCCGTGCCCCACGGTGGCGATCAGCGCGATGCCCGCGCTGATGTCGATGGAATCGGGCTGGCAGGTCTGCTGGATGCGCTGTATGATCTGATCCTTCCGGGTCACCAGCTCCTTGTCGGCCACGACGACGGACATCGTGTCGATGCCGGTGGGCAGGTGCTCAAAGGAGACGCCGAAGTCCTCCAGCGCTTGGAGCACCCGTCGGCCAAAGCCCAGCTCGGCGTTCATCATGGCCTTTTCGATGCTCAGCAGCGTGAAATTCTTGTGCCCGGCGATGCCGGTGATGACCTGGTCCTTCTCCCTGTCCGGGGAGGGATTCACCACGATCATCGTGCCGGGGTCCTCCGGGGCGTTGGTGTTGCGGATATTCGTGGGGATGCCCGCCTTGTGCACCGGGAAGATGGCGTCCTCGTGAAGCACCGTCGCGCCCATGTAGGACAGCTCGCGCAGCTCCCGATAGCTCAATTCACGGATGCACTTGGGATTCTTGACGATGCGGGGATCGGCCATCAGGAAGCCGGAGACATCGGTCCAGTTCACATACAGGTCGGCCTTCGCCGCCCGGGCCACGATGGCGCCGGAGATGTCGCTGCCGCCCCGGGAGAAGGTGTGCACGTCGCCGTTGGGATAGGCGCCGTAGAATCCGGGGATCACCGCGTGCTCGTGCAGCTTCAGGGCCTGGGCCATGATCTCGTTGGTCCACTCCGAGGCAAAATTGCCCTGCCGGTCGAACTTCACCACGTCCTGGGCGTCGATGAAATCCCACCCCAGGTATTTGGACAGCAGTATGCCGTTCATGTATTCCCCGCGGCTGGCGGCAAAATCCGGGTTCTTGTACTGGCGAATGGCGTTGCAGGTGTCGATCAGCAGGCCTTCGATGTCAAAGTCCAGCTCCAGCTCCCGGGCGATGGCCAGATAGCGGTCCGCGATCTTCCTGAACAGCTGCTCGTGGCTCTGGCCGCGCTCCACCAGCCTGTGGCACTGGTAGAGCAGGTCGGTGATCTTCTCGTCAGCGTCAAACCGCTTGCCGGGAGCGCTGGGCACCACGTAATGATAGTCGGGATCCGATTCGATGATGGCCTTGACCTTGCGGAAGTGCTCCGCGTCGCACAGTGAAGACCCGCCAAACTTTGCCACTTTGATTCCCAAGTTGATAACTCCCTTCAAGCCGACAGACGCGGCGTGTTTGTAACGATGATGATCTGTGAGCGCGTTTTATGGCACGACTCTGCATGGTGGCTGGAAGCCGCCGCTACGGGGTTGATAACCCGTGAACAGGTGTGTTGCACCCTTGCATGGCGGCTGGTAGCCGCCGCTACGGGGTTTCATTTTCGACCGGCAGCGCGATCTCGGCCTCGATCAGCTCCAGCAGCTTATCCTTCCCGGTGCCGTCCTTGGAGGAATGGACCATGACCTCCCAGGGCTGTACGCCAAGCGTGCGGCAGATCACGGGAATGCTCCGCCCCCGCTGGGCCTTGGACAGCTTGTCCGCCTTGGTGGCCACCACGGTAAATGGGATATCGTAATGCCTAAGGTACTCCACCATCAGCTGGTCGTCCTCGGTGGGCGCGTGGCGCACGTCCACCAGCTGGAACACCCGCTTCAGGTGTTCCGACCCCCTCAGGTAGCCCTCGATCATATCGGCCCACTTCTGCTTTTCCTGCTTCGGGGCCTTGGCGAAGCCATAGCCCGGCAGGTCCACCAGGAAGAAGGCCTCGTTGATCAGGTAGAGGTTCACCAGCCGCGTCTTGCCGGGCTCCGACGAGGTCCTGGCCAGCTTGGAATTGCCGGTCATGTTGTTGATCAGCGAGGACTTGCCCACGTTGGACTTCCCCACCATGGCGATCTCCGGCAGCCCCTGGCCCGGAAAGGCCGCAAAGGCGCTCATGGATTTCACGAACTTCGATTTCTTGACGATCATGGGCGCTCACCCCGCCTGGCGCTGCTGAGTGCGCTCCAGCACGGCCTCCAGCGCGTCGTCCACCCGGTCCATCAGGCGGATGTCCATCTTTTCGAGTATCCCGGCGTCGATCTTCTCCAGGTCCTTCCCGTTTTCCCTGGGCAGCAGTATGCGCGTGATGCCCAGGCGATAGGCGGCCAGCAGCTTTTCCTTCACGCCGCCGATGGGCAGCACCCTGCCGTGCAGCGTGATCTCGCCGGTCATGGCCAGCGCGCCGCTGGCGGACAGGCCCGTCACCGCGCTCATCAGCGCGCAGCTGAGGGCCACGCCCGCCGAGGGGCCGTCCTTGGGCACCGCGCCCTCGGGCACGTGGATGTGGATGTCGTGCTTTTCAAAGTAGTCCGCGGGCGCGCCCCATTCCGAAAGGCGGGCGCGGACCACGCTCCGGGCCAGCTCCGCCGATTCCTTCATCACGTCGCCCAGCTTGCCCGTCAGCTTCATATTGCCCTTTCCGGGGAAGCACAGCGCCTCCACCGGCATGACCTCGCCGCCGACGCTGGTCCAGGCCAGGCCGTTGACCACGCCCACCTCGCGCCGCTCGGCCACGGGCTGGCGCAGGTAGCGGGGCGAGCCCAGGTATTCCTTCAGGTCCTTCGGCTTGATGGAAACGCTCTTGTCCTCGGGGCATTCCACAAGGTGCAGCGTCGCCCTGCGGCACAGCTGGGCGATCTGGCGCTCCAGCGTGCGCACGCCGGATTCCCGGGTATAGCCGTCGATCAGGGCGGCGATGGCCTTGTCCGACAGCTTCAGCTGGCCCTTGGAGAGGTTGTGGGCCTCCCGCTGCTTGGGCAGCAGGTGGCGCTTGGCGATCTCCAGCTTTTCCTCGCTGGTATAGCTGGGCACCTCGATGACCTCCATGCGGTCCAGCAGCGCCCGGTCGATGGTGTCCAGCGAGTTGGCCGTGGTGATGAACAGCACGTCCGACAGGTCGAAGGGCACCTCCAGGTAGTGGTCCCGGAAGGCGTTGTTCTGTGCGGGATCGAGGGCTTCCAGCATAGCTGAAGCCGGGTCGCCCCGCATGTCCCGGGACAGCTTGTCGATCTCGTCCAGCAGGAACACCGGGTTCATGGTCTTGCACTGGCGGATGGCGGATATGATGCGCCCCGGCATCGCGCCCACATAGGTCTTGCGGTGTCCGCGGATCTCCGCCTCGTCGTGCACGCCGCCCAGGGACAGGCGGGTGAACTTGCGGTCCAGGGCCCTGGCGATGGACTGGGCGATGGAGGTCTTGCCCACGCCGGGCGGGCCGACCAGGCAGATGATGGGGCTCTTCAATTTATCGGAGGCCACGGAGCGCACCGCCAGGTATTCGATCAGGCGGCGCTTGACCTCCTCCATGCCGTAGTGATCGGCCTCGAGGACCCTGCGGGCCTTCTTGATGTCGATATTCGAGGTATCGTAGACCTCCCAGGGCAGCTCCAGCATATATTCGATGTAGTTCTGGCTGACGCCGCTCTCCGGGGCGTGCACGGAGGAGCGCGCCAGGCGCTTCAGCTCCTTTTCCACGTGCTCCCTCGCGGCGGGGGGCAGCTTTGACGCCTGGATGCGGCGGCGCAGCTCGGTGACCTCCTCGTCCTCGTCCTCCCCCAGCTCCTCCTGGATGGCATGTATCTGTTCGCGAAGGTAGTATTCATGGTTGGCCTTGTCCATATACTCCTGGACCCGGGCCTGAATGCGCTCCTCCAGCTCGCAGATCTGGATCTCGTCGGCCAGCTTTTCCAGCAGCAGCTTCATCCGCTGGTCCACGTCCAGGCAATCCAGCACCGCCTGCTTGTCCTCCAGGCGGCTGAGCATGTTGGAGGCCACCACGTCGCACAGCACCGAGGGGCTTCGCTCGCCCTCCACGGCCTGTAATAGCTCGGGCATCGACTGGCCCCTTGCCCGGGCGGCCTGGGCGGCGAGGCTTCGGATCGCCCCCATCATCGCCCGCTGGTGGGCGTCGGTATAGGGCATGGGTGCCAGGCTGACCTCTACGATCTCGGCCTTTTGCATCTCCCCCGTCTCGATCACATTGATGAGCATGGCCCTTCCATGCCCCTCCAAAAGTACCCTGGCGGTGCCGTCGGGCATGTGCAGCACCTGCTTGACCACGGCGACCGTTCCCACGGTGTACAGCTCCTCAAGGCCGGGGTGGTCGCAAGCGCTGTCCCGCTGGGCCACCACAAACAGGCGCTGGTCCTCGCCCTGGGCCGCGTCGCGCACCGCAAACAGGGAGCGATCCCTTGCGATGTCGATCGTGATTACCGTATTCGGAAACATCGCCAGGCCCCGCAGCGGCAGCAGCGGAAGTCTGACCGTGTGATTCTGGCGCGTCACCTTGCTCAATGATCGGTTCCCCCGTATACAATGGTGTTTACAGTATACCTTAGATGTGTTAAGTTACAAAGGAATTGGCCTGGTGTTTTCAACCTCATAATGTAAATGGTGGGTATAAAGTGAATGGGCAGCCAACGGCCCCGGTATCGGCACACCTTGCCACGGGGTATGGACATTCCCGCCTCTATCCATTATAATAGAAACAGTACATGCTTAAAGGAGCGATTCCGATGAAAAGATGGCTGTCCGCGATCCTGGCACTCATGCTGCTCTTCGCGTCTGCATCCGTATCTGCCGAGGAGGATTGGGCGGATGATTACGCCTTTGAAGCCTTTGACGACGGCTATGACGGCGCCTGGGTCCAGGTCAGCGCCCTTGATATCGAGTTCTGCCTGCCGGAGGGCTGGCAGGAAATGGCCGCGCCGGACGGCGCCGCCTATGCCGCCGCGAACGACCGGGGCAGCGCGACCCTCGCCATACGGCTGGCCGCCCGGAACGTGGACGACCTTGCCGCCTGGGGCGCGGCCAACCTGACAAGCACCCAGCCGGGCACCGCCGGCATCTACGACGTGCTGCTCAGCGGCGGCGGGAACGGGTTGAGCGTTTACCTGATCGTCACGGAGGGCGACGTGCTCGCCTTCGACTTCACCCGTACCGACGAGGCGGCCCTCTCCCCCGACTTCGCCCTTCAGATCGTGGGCAGCGCCTGCGCGCTTTTGGACGACGGCGTGCCCCTGATGGACGGCGACGAGGGCTTCGACTTTGGCGAAGCGTTCGAGGCGGACCTGGGCTGAAAACCGGGCATGCGACATCCCCGCGACAAGGCCCTGTGCCTTGCGCAATGATTAAGATGCGGTTTAAATTCGTAAAATCTGGAATTGGGTATTGACAAAAGGGGGGATTTGTTGTAATATATCACATGTCGCCGCGAGCGACAAACGAGGAACAATTGGGAGCATAGCTCAGCTGGGAGAGCATTTGCCTTACAAGCAAAGGGTCACAGGTTCGAGCCCTGTTGTTCCCACCATGTGGCGCGGTAGTTCAGTTGGTTAGAATGCCAGCCTGTCACGCTGGAGGTCGAGGGTTCGAGCCCCTTCCGCGTCGCCATCTGCCCAGGTAGCTCAGTCGGTAGAGCAGTAGACTGAAAATCTACGTGTCGATGGTTCGATTCCGTCCCTGGGCACCATTTGCGGTAGTAGCTCAGTTGGTAGAGCGCCACCTTGCCAAGGTGGAGGTCGCGAGTCCGAGTCTCGTCTACCGCTCCATTATTACGGCGAACGCAGCGCGTGCGCCGAAATTTGGTGCCATAGCCAAGTGGTAAGGCAAAGGTCTGCAAAACCTTCATTCCCCGGTCCGAATCCGGGTGGCACCTCCACAACCCGTCCTGATTGGGCGGGTTTTTTTTCATATCGTTCTTCTGTGCAGTTTTTCCGTGGTTGTTGTGACAGGTAAATACTGATTTGTCGCGCTGCGACAAATCAGTATTTGAGGGGTTAGGGGTTAGGTTTTAGGGGTTAGGGAAGGAGGAAATCCTGCGGATTTCTTTTGATTAAAAGGCTGAAAAACGTTGAAACTCCTGCCGTTTCCATTGAATTAAAACAAATCCCGAAGGGATTTGCACCACCCCTAACCCCTAACCCCTAAAACCTAAAACCTAAAACCTAAAACCTAAAACCTAAAACCTAAAACCTAAAACCTAAAACCTAATCCCTGAATACTGATTTATCGAGCACAGCTCGATAAATCAGTATTGGCAGTGCCACGCTTCAGGGTGACGCTGGCCTTTGTGAACTTGAAGGTCTTGGGCTTGGCATAAGTGAACAGGACTTTCTTTCCCTTCATCACCTTTGTAGTCGTGTTGATGGTCAGCTCTCCCCCCTGCACTAAACGAACCCGCCGGCATCTGCTGCCGGCGGGAATTGATTGTAGCTATTGAGTTTTTCTATTTGAAACTCGCTGTCCCGGAGTATCAAGGGCGCCTGCATTTCCCATGAGCAATCATTTCCGCTTCACATTGTGGACCTGTCGCATCATGCTGGAAACCTGGTCCCGAGAGAAATTGTCATCTGATATTCAATCGGGAAATGCAGGCCATGGTCTGTGCTTCGCTATAGTACAATGGCACCGCCTCCCTTTCCTTTCTGAATTGGAGATCTGCTATCTCCCAAGAGGTTTTTGTTCTCCCTCTCTCTGGAAATATAATAGCATGTTTCGCTTTGTTTGTCAACCTGTTTTTTACTGAAAATTATACTTTTTAACAAAAGAATTCTTATGCCCCCATTAATCCAGCTTTTGTTGGGCCACACACCGAATCAATCCAGGTGGCAAATCAGGATTTACAGATACATAAAAGCATGATAAAATACCCTTGTATTCAAAATCTGGTTTCCGGATGGAGATGATAACGATGGCTTCAAGGCCCCGCATGCTCATCAGCGCCTGCCTGCTGGGCGTCGAATGCCGCTACGACGGCGGCGGCCAGATGCTGCCTTCGCTGGAGGCGCTGATGGAACGCTACGAACTGATCCCGGTCTGCCCCGAGCAGCTGGGCGGCCTGCCCACCCCCCGCACGCCCGCCGAGCGCCAGGGCGGTCGCGTCGTCAACCGCGAAGGAAAAGACGTCACCGCGGCCTTTTCCCGCGGCGCGGAACAGGCCTGCCATATTGCCCGGCTCTACGGCGCGCACCTTGCGCTTTTGAAGGCGCGAAGCCCTTCCTGCGGCTGCGGGGAGATCTACGACGGCAGCTTCTCCGGGCGCAGGATTCCCGGCAATGGCATCGCCGCCGAGAGACTGACCGCGATGGGCGTTGAGGTCTACACCGAAGCGGACGCGGAGGCGCTGATACAGAAAGAGCTGATAGAATAAATACGACAAACCAACAAAGGAGGTATCGGCAATGGAAAAGAACTATCGCGCGGAGCTGGTCGGCGTGTTGGGGGATCCCGTGGACGGCAACCCCACCGGCGTCATGGAGGAGGCGGGCTTTGAACACGACGGCCTGAACTGGCGCTACATCACCGTCAAGGTACTGCCCGACGACCTGGACGCCGCAATGGCCGGCGTGCGCGCCTTCAACATGAAAGGCGTCAACCTGACCATGCCCCACAAGATCAACGTGCTCAGGCACATGGACGAACTCTCGGAGGCCGCCCGGGTCATCGGCGCGGTGAACACCGTCGTCTGCCGCGAGGACGGCACGCTGTTCGGCGAGAATACCGACGGCAAGGGCTTCGTACAGTCGCTGACGGACACCGGCATCCCGCTGGCCGGCAAGTCCGTCTGCCTGCTGGGGGCGGGCGGCGCGGCGCGAAGCATCTGCGTCGAATGCGCGCTGGCGGGAGCGGCTTCCGTCACCGTGATCAACCGAAGCAAGAAGCGCGGCGAAGCCCTGGCAGAAGTCATCCGGGATAACACCGCTGCCGAGGCTCGCTTCATCCCCTGGGAGGGCCCCGCCCGCGTTCCCGATGGCACCGACATACTGATCAACGCCACCAGCGTGGGCCTGCATCCCCACGGGGACCAGTGCCCGGACGTGGACTTCGACACCGTGCAACCCGGCATGGTGGCCTGCGACGTGATCTTCAATCCCGTGGACACGCCCTTCCTCACCCGCGCCGCCGCCCGGGGCGCAAGGACCATCGACGGCCTCGGCATGCTGGTGAACCAGGGTGCGATCAACTACACCCTGTGGACCGGCAGGAAAGCGCCCAGGGATGTGATGTACGCGAAGCTGAAGTCTGAATTCGGACTGTAATAACCCCCCATACAACGCAGCGGAGCGGTAAGGCCTGTACATACCGGCCTTACCGCTCCATTTTGTCGTCCACATTTTCTTTCCCATGCCAGCGGCACATTTATGTTTGAATTTAGGTTGTTGGCCTACAATGATTTCCAACGATGGGAAAGGACGGTAGACACCATGATGAAATCCGGAAAGCCCCGCAGGCGAAAGCTGGTGCGGCGGATCCTGTTGATCGTATTGTTGCTGGCGCTGGCCGCTGGCATCGGCTGGTACGCGTATAACGCGCTGAAGCGGGAATACACCACCACCTATGACACCTACAGCGCCACCACCGGCAGCATCTCCAACGCCCTCAGCTTCAGCGGCAACCTGGCGCTCATCGACAGCGCCAGCTACACCGCAGCCTCGTCCAGCACGGTCAAGACGATCTACGCGCCAGCCGGGTCGGACGTCAAAGAGGGCGACAAGCTGATCCGGCTGGCCAACGGCGAAACCGTCAGCGCCGATTTCGACGGCAGGGTAAACGTGCTGAGCCTCAACGAGGGCGATTCCGTCATCGCCGGCGATACGCTGGTCCAGATCGCGGATTTTTCCCACCTGCGCGTCACCTTCCGGGTGGACGAATACGACATCGGCGACGTGGCGGTGGGCCAGGCCTGCACCGTCACCGTCACCGCCCTTGAAAAGACCTACGAATCCAGCATCGCGGCCATCGACTACATCTCGGCCTCCACCGGCAACGTGGCCTACTACACCGCCACCGCCTACGTGGACGTGAACGGCGACGCCCTGCCCGGCATGCAGGTGACCGTGACCATTCCCCAGGAGGAGGCGAAGGACGTCGTGATCCTGAAGGTGGATGCCCTGAGCTTCGACAGCACCAACCAGGCCTTCGTTTGGATGAAGAACGACGCGGGCGAGCTGGAGCAGGTCAACGTCACCACCGGCGTTTCCAACGGCAACTACATCGAAATCACCAGCGGCCTCTCCGACGGCGATCAGGTCTACGCGGAGGCCAAGGTCGAGGAGACCAGCTCCGGCGGCCTGCTGAGCGGCCTGTTCGGCGGCCAGCAATTCAACCAGCCCCAGGGCGGGCCCGGCGGCAACATGCCCGGAGAACGGGGCAACTGGTCCGGCGAGCGTGGCAACTGGTCCGGCGGCGAACGAGGCACCGGCACGGGCGGCCAGCGGTCCGGCAGCAGCGGCAACGGAGGCGGTGGCAACCGATGAGCATGAAGCTGTTCAAGCGCCGCGGGTCCCCGCCCTCCCCCGCCGACCCGACGGCCCAGGCCCCCGATGCGCAAAGCGCGTTCTTCAGGATGGAGAAGATCAACAAATTCTATCAGATGGGCGAGGAACAGGCCCACATCCTCAAGGACGTCGACCTGGCGCTGGAGCGTGGCGAGTACCTGTCCGTGCTGGGGCCCTCCGGCAGCGGCAAATCCACGCTGATGAACATCATCGGCTGCCTGGACGTGGCCAACTCCGGCCGGTATACGCTGGACGGACAGGTGATCGAGGACCTGGGCGAGGGCGAGCTGGCCCGCATCCGAAGCCGCGAGATCGGCTTCATCTTCCAGAACAGCCAGCTGCTGCCCCGGCTGAACGCCCAGAAGAACGTGGAGCTGCCGCTGATCTACGCCGGCGTTCCCCCAAAGGAGCGGCGGCGGCGCGCCCGGGAGATGCTGGAACGGGTGGGCCTGTCCGACCGCATGGGCCACTACCCCAACCAGCTCTCCGGCGGCCAGCAGCAGCGCGTGGCCATCGCCCGGGCGCTGGTGGGCAACCCCACGCTGCTGCTGGCGGACGAGCCCACCGGCGCGCTGGACCAGAAGACCGGCAGGCAGGTCATGGGGCTCTTCCGCGAGCTCAACGACGAGGGCCGCACCATCATCATGATCACCCACGACATGAACATCGCCAAGAACGCCCGGCGGGTGGTCCACATCATAGACGGAATACTCACGGAGGGAGGCGGCACGGCAGATGCATAATCTATTCGTTGTTTCATCGCTCGTGCCGCCGACTAGCGGCTGCCGGTTCCGAAGGACACCGGCCCGCGTAGCCGCGACCCGCCCGCAGGGCGAGGGGGCGGCCGACATGGAGGGAGGCGGCACGGCAGATGCTTGATTCATTGCGTTCCACGTTCATCATGCTGGGCGAGTGCGTGAAGATGTCGCTCTCCAACATCCTGGGCAACCGTGTGCGCTCGTTTCTGACGGTGCTGGGCATACTGATCGGCGTGGCGGCGGTCATCGCCCTGATCACCACGGTCAACGGCTTCTCCGGCTCTCTGTCCAGCTCCTTCAGCGCCATGGGCGCCGGCACGCTGACCGTCACCGTCACGGGCAGCGATCTGAAATCCGGCCTTTCCACCGATGACCTTGCGACCCTCGCCGCCATGGACATCGTGGACGGCGTCACCCCCAGCGTGGCCATGAACGCCCGCGTCTCCCGGGGCGGCAGCTACAAGACCGGCATCTCCGTCTCCGGAAAGAACGGCTACTATTTCACCCGAAACGCCGACCTTCTGTCCCGGGGCCGGGCCATCAACTTCACCGACGAGGACAACATGACCCAGGTGTGCATCATCTCTACCGACATGGTCGAGGAGTTCTTCTACGGCGTGGACCCCATCGGCGAAAACCTGTACATCGGCAGCATTCCCTTCATGGTGGTCGGCCTGATGACCGAGGAGGGCAGCAGTAACATCAGCGACCTGATGAGCGGCAGCCCCGACATACTCATCCCCTACACCACGGCCCTGAAGCTGAACAGCGCCAACGTGGTCACCAGCTTCACGGTATACCTGGCCCCGGGCATCGACTCAGAAACCGCCACGGACCAGCTGGAGGCCGAGCTGGACGCCATGTTCAGCTACGAGGAGGACTGCTTTGAGATCATGAACATGTCCAGCATCGAGGACACGATGCAGAACATGCTGAACATGGTCAGCGCCCTGCTGGCGGGCATCGCCTCCATCGCCCTGATCGTGGGCGGCATCGGCATCATGAACATGATGTTGACCACCGTCACCGAGCGCACCACCGAGATCGGCCTGAAAAAGGCGCTGGGCGCCCTTCCCTGGCAGATCCAGGCGCAGTTTTTGATCGAATCGTTCCTGCTGTCCGTCATCGGCGGCGCGCTGGGCATACTGCTCGGGCTGACGCTGTCGCTGATCCTGTCCAGGGTCATGGGCACCAGCTTCGTGATCTCCACCTTCGCCATCGTCCTCGGGGCGGGCTTCTCCGCCGCCGTGGGCATCATCTTCGGCTGGGCCCCGGCCCGCAAGGCCAGCAAGCTCAATCCCATCGACGCCCTGAGATCGGCATAATGAAGCCTGTCCAAGCCCCTGCAGCGAAGGATGCATGACGGCACAGGCGCCGCCGCTACATGCACTCTCCATTCCTAATTCCTCATTCCTAATTCCCATTAAGGAGGTATCCCCATGAAGAAGTCCACCCGCAAGCTCATCGCAAGGTTCGCCGCCCTCGCCCTGCTGCTCTCCCCCGCCGCCCTGGCAGACAGTATCACCTTCACCGGCACTGTCGCCGCCAGCCAGACCCACGAGGTCTACGCCCCCATCGGCGGCAAGGTGCAGACCGTCTCAGGCGACGTGGGCGACCGGGTCAGCGCCGACACCGTACTGGTCGAACTGTCCACCACCAAGGTCTATGCCGAGGAGGACGGCATCGTCACCGGCGTCTTCGGCCAGCCCGGCGATTCCGCCGAGACCATCAGCAATCTCTACGGCTCGGTGGTTTCCATCGAGGGCGAGAGCGTTTACAGCATCGCCGCCTCCACCACCAACGCCTACAACACCACCGCCACCAAGTTCGTGCACGTGGGCGAGAACGTCTACCTGAGCTGCTATTCCGACGGCAGCCACACCGGCACCGGCGTCATCACTGCAATCGAGGGCACCGACTACACCGTTCGGGTGACCTCCGGCGAATTCCTGGTGGGCGAGACCGTAAACGTGTATCGCGGCGATTCCGCCACCTCCACCAAGCGGGTCGGCAGGGGCACGCTGAGCCGCACCAGCCCCACCGCGGTGACCGGCAGCGGAAGCATCGTGTCCATCGCCGTCTCCGCCGGTGCAACCGTGCATCGCGGCGACCTGCTGTTCGAGACCCTTGACGGCAGCTTTGACGGGCTCTACATGAGCGGCAGCGCAATCACAGCGGGCATCGCCGGCACCCTCAGCCAGCTGAACGCCCAGCAGGGCGGCACCATCCAGAAGGACGAGGTGGTGGCCGTGCTCTACCCCGAAGGGGCGATGCGCATCGAGGCCAGCGTGGAGGAGGCCAACCTCGCGTCCATCCACGTGGGCGACCCGGTCAACATCGAGCTGATCTGGAACCAGGACGAGGAGGTCACCTATCCCGGCACCGTCTCAGGCATATCCGCCATCGCCGATGCCAGCGAAGCACAGGGCGGCGAGACCGAGAGCGCCGTCACCTACACCGTCTACATCGACTTTACCCCCGACGAAAACACCCGATACGGCATGAGCGCCGTGGTGACCACCCAGGATGCCGATGCTGTTGAAGCGCCTGAAGAGGTGATCGAGAATGAAGCGGATTAAGCAGCGGCTGCTTTCCCTGGCCATGACCGGCGCGCTGCTGCTGGGCTTTGCGCTGCCCGAGGCCTTCGCCGCGAGCGCAAAGTCGACAGAGGAGAGCAGCGCCTCCGAGGCGCAGGAGACCACTTCGGAAATATCAAGCAAGAAGCAATCGAAGAAGAAAACCTCGGATGCCCAGGCGGCGGAGAAGTCTTCCAAGACAAAGGACAAAACCGGGGAGAAAACCGTATCCTCGGAGGAGAAGTCGTCCGGCAGCAAATCCGAAAAGTCGGTGGATAAGGCCGACAGCGACAAATCCGAAGCGTCGGAGGATAAGGCCGACAGCGGCAAATCCAAAAAGTCGGTGGATAAGGCCGACAGCGGCAAATCCGAAAAGTCGGTGGATAAGGCCGACAGCGACAAATCCGAAGCGTCGGAGAAAAATGCGAAGAGCAGCAATGAAGAGGTCTCCCTGTCCCTCTCCATCTCCAAGCCCGGCGGATTGGGCACCTCGAGTGGGGTCTGGCAGGTCAACCCCGACAAGGTCAGCGCGCTGACCCTGTCCTGGAAGTGCAAGGGCGATTGCGACAGCTTCGAAGTCAGCGTTTCCGGCGGCGTCTACAGCGCGTCCACCAAAAAGAAGTCTGCAAAGATCTCCGTCAGCGGCCTTACGGAGGGCAAGTACACCGCGACCGTCAAGGCCGTCCGCGACGGCAAGACCGTCGCCAAGGCAAAGCTGAGTTTCCAGATCGTCGCCTCCCCTGCCGACGAAGCCGCAGAGGCGCCCGTGTCTGAATCCATCGGAAATGACGGTGCGAAGGAATCGGCCATCCAGCTGGCCCAGCCCGAGGCGGGCATTGCAGCAGCGGAGGGCGAGGACGCCGTCGTGCTTCAGCCGGATTCCATAGAATTTGGCGCTGATTCGGACGCATCGGCTGTTCCGGAGGATCTTCCTTTCAAAGCGGCAGAGGACGAATCGGAAGCGACAGAGGCGGTTGAGGGGCAGGACGCCACTCTGGAACAGGCCGTTGAGGAAGCATCCGCAGAGGCTGTGCAGGACGCCATTCAGGGCCAGTACATCATCGTAACGCAGAACGCCAATCAGATCCTGTCCGTCGGCGAAGCGCTGGATGTCGCTTGGGAACAGCCTGACCAGGAGGAAGCTGTCACCTTCGAGATTGCACCCGTCGAAAAAAAGAAGGATACCCCTGTCGAAACAAAGAAGGACGCCGCGGTCAACCAACCCTCAGGGGAGGAACGCCTCGACCTGGCTCATCCGGATATTCAGATCCCGCAGGAAGATGCGATCGAGGACCAGGCGGTCACGGAGGAAGCCCTTCCGGACGCCACCCCCGCTGAACTGGATGAGCCGGCGCTTCAGCTTGACGGGTCCGATGAGGCGCTGGCGCTGGATGAGACTGAAGCGCTGGAACTCGACGGGCCCTCGAACGAAACGGTTCTCCTGGAAGTCGAAGGCGATTCCATCTTAGTAAACGCCGGCGATGAAGGGAAAAAGACCGACGATAAGCTCACCCTGTCCGTCATGGGCGCAGAGGGCCTGTCCGTCGTCGACGGCGCGCTTCACGTCGATCCCGCCCGGGCCGGCGCAGTGACCCTCGTCTGGTCCTTCGGCGGCGCCTGTGACGAATACGCCGTCAGCGTGTCCGGCGGCATGTATGACAAAACCACGAAGAAAAGCCAGCTGAAGCTGCCTGTCAAAAAGCTGTCTTCCGGTAAATACACCGTCACCGTCGCTGCAAACAAGGACGGCAAGGCGCTATCCAAAGCACGCCTGAGCCTTATCGTCGACGCCACAGACAGTGAAGGCGATACTGCCGGACTTGCGATCACCGTCGCCTCGCCCCAGGGCCTGCTCATTACAGAGGGCGTCTATCAGGTCGACCCGGCCCAGGCGGAGGCGCTGACCCTCACCTGGCAGTACGGTGGCGAATGCGACGCCTACGACGTCAGCGTCTCCGGCGACGTTTACGGCAGCCGGACGGAGGCAGCCACCGTGACCGTTCCCCTGTCGGACCTGGCCGCCGGGACCTATACCGTCACCGTCGTCGTCCTCAGGGACGGCGAAGCCGTGGCCAAGGGCCAGCTCTCGTTCAACATCCCCTCGCAGGACGAAAAATCGGAGGAGGATCAGAGCAAGGACGGCAAACAGGGCAGCCAGCCCAAGGGTGGCGGACAGAAAAGCGGCGGGCAGAAGGGCGGCGCGGCTAAGGGCGGCGACGCCCAGGAGGCGGACCAGGGCTTCCACGTCACCCCCGGCGAAGCGTTGATCGGCACCCACACCTCCGGCACTCGGGATATGCGCCTGTACGGGGCGGTCGCCCTGACGCTGGATGCGGAAAGCCCCATGAGCGTATTGACCCTGGGCGACACAGCGCTGGACATCCGGCTCAGCGACGGCGGTCTGTTCACCGCGTCCATCGAGGAAGACGTATTGGCACTGGTTCCCCAGGATAATGCGCAGGCCTGGCTGCTCAACGGCTACGCTTTAAAGACGCTGGCCCTCAGCGGCGTGACCAGCCTGCGCCTGACGCTGGACGATGTGACCGTCGATTTCCCCACCCTGCCCGAGCTTTCCGGAGGCAACTACGGCATGCTGTGCGCCGCGGGGCGGACATCAAGGGATTACAGCTATTCCGTATCCTCAAACGGCTGCACCGTCACGGTGGCAGGCCAGCGCTTCCAGCTGACTGCGGAGGGCGAACTTGTTTGAGGGAAAGGACACTGATATATGAAAAAGAAGCTGACGATACTGCTGCTGGCGCTGATGCTCGCCGCATCAGCGCTGGCCGAGGCCTATGAGGGCACCACGGCGCCCCTGTCCACCGCAGTGGTCACCGCCGGAGCTTCCGGCATCGTCCAGGCTCTCGACGCCGAGGTGGGCAGCCATGTCAATGCCGGCGATGTGATGGCTTCAATGAAGCCGGAGCGCGCCTTTGCCGCCCGGGACGGCTCGGTATCCCTGGTCAACGCCGGGGAAGGCGGCAAGATCGACGGCACGCTGCTGGAGCTTATGCCCCTGGAGCGCTACATGATCCATTGCACGGTGGACAAGGCCTACCAGAGCGCCGAGTCGACGCTGGTGCACAGCGGCGAGACGGTCTATGTGCGCTGTACCACAGACGGCAGCCACCGCGCCGTCGGCGTGCTGACCCAGATCGAAGGCGCGGAATACCAGGTCGTGACCCTGGGCGGCGAGCTGTACCTGGGCGAGGCCGTCTATCTCTACAGGAGCGACGCGTTTACCGCCAGCCAGCGCATCGGCATCGGCACCGTGGTCTCCAACGACACCCAGGGCTATGAGGCCAGCGGCACCGTGAGCCGCCTGCTGGTGGACGAGGGCGACACAGTGGAGCGGGGCCAGCTGCTCTACGAGGTCAACGGCGGCACGGTCGACGCGCCTGTCTCGGGCATCGTGACTTCCGTTTCCGTTAAAGCGGGCGAAGCCGTGGAGGAGGGACAGGCCGTGGCCGAGATCGTGCCCGACGGCCAGGTCTGCGTGGAAATACAGGTGGGCGAAGGCGAGGCCTCCAAATTTTCAAAGGGACAGCGCGTGACGCTTACGCAGACCTACGACGCCGAGGAAAAGGCCTTCGGTGGAACGGTCGTCGGCAGCGCGTGGCTGGCCGAGGACGCGCTGTACACCGTGCGCATACTGCCCGACGCGGGCATGCAGCTTCCCCTGGGCATGAGCGTCACGGTCAGGACGCAGGAGGATTGACGGTACACGAACAAAGGCAAGCATAGGCGCCATACAGCGCCTATGCTTGCCTTTGTTACTCAATCATTCCTCCGTCAGCCGCTCCACGACCGCCTCAAAGGCCATGCTGTGGCTGGCTTTCACCAGCACGCAATCCCCGGGGCAGACGACGTCCCAAAGCGAAGCCAGCAGCCCCGCCTTGTCCTCGAAGTACAGCACCTCGCCCCCGGCGTCCCGCGCGCCGTCCGCGACGGCGTGGGACAGCGGGCCGCAGCCCACCACCAGGTCGACGCCGGCCTTCGCCGCATATTCGCCGACGCCCCGGTGCAAGGCCTCCGAGCGGGGGCCGAGCTCCAGCATGTCGCCCAGTATGCACACCCGGCGCTTGCCCTGCAGCTGCATCAGCGAATTCAAGGCGGCCTGGCAGGAATTCGGGTTGGCGTTGTAGCAGTCGCTGACGACGGTCATGTCCCTGGCGTGGATCACCCTGGCCCTGTCCCCCACGGTCTGGTACCGGGCGATGCCCCGGGCGATCTCGTCGCCGCTCATGCCAAGGGCCAGGCCCACGGCGGCGGCGGCCAGCGCCGCACAGGAAAGATGGCTGCCAAAGGCGGGAACGCGCACTTCGAAAGCGCCGTCCGGGTGCCGGACGGTCATGCGCATGCCGTCCTCGCCCAGGTTGCGCACGTCCGCACCGCGGACGTCGCAGCCCTCGCTCAGGCCGTAGGTGATCCGGCGCATGTTCGGGTGGCAGGCGCGCTGGATCGGGTCGTCGCCGTTGAGCACGGCCAGGCCCTGCGCGTCCATGCCCTCGAAGATCTCGCCCTTCGCCCGCATCACGCCCGCGCGGTCGCCCAGAAACTCCAGGTGGGCATCGCCGATCACCGTAAACACGGCGATATCGGGGCGCACCATGTTTGTCAGCCGGCGCATCTCGCCGAAGTCGCTGATGCCCATCTCCACCACGGATACCTGATGGGTGTCGTCCAGCCGCATCAGCGTCCACGGCACGCCCAGCTCGTTGTTCAGGTTCTTCTGGGTCTTGTGGGTCTGGAAGCGCTGGCTGACCACCGCCGCGATCATCTCCTTGGTGGTGGTCTTGCCCACGCTGCCGGTGATGCCGATCACGGGAATGTCGAACCGGGAACGGTGCCAGGCCGCCAGCGCCCCGGTGGCCCGAACGGTGGAATCCACTACGACGGCGGGCTGCTCGTTTGGCGCGGGCTCCCGCTCGCTGAGGGTCGCCACCGCGCCTGCGGCAATACAGGCGGCCATGAAATCGTGCCCGTCCACGTGAGACCCTTTCAGGGGAATGAACAGCGAACCCGGGCCCGCCGTGCGGCTGTCGCTGGTGACGCTTTCGATCAGGCTGTCCAGCGCGGCTTCATCCCCGACATAGCGGCCTTCCACAGCCTTCAGCGCATCGCGCAAGGTAAAGGGCTTCATCAGCCGTTCGCACCTCCCATGGCGTCGTCCACGATGATCTGGCAGAGGGTGTTGTAGTCGATGCCCGCGGCAGCGGCCTCCTGGGGCACCAGGCTGGTGGGCGTCATGCCCGGCAGCGTGTTGATCTCCAGAAAGTAGATCTCCCCCGCCTCGGTGAGTATGAAGTCGGTCCTTGAATAGGTTTGAAGCTCCAGCAGCTTGTGCACCTTCAGCGCCGTGGCCCCCAGCATGCGCTCGGTATCGGGCTCTACGGGCGCGGGACAGATCTCCACCGCCGCGCCGGCCTGGTACTTGTTCTTATAGTCGTAGAAGCCACCGCGGGGAATGATCTCGATGGAGGGCAGCGCCCTGCCCTGCAGCACGCCCACCTGGACCTCGCGCCCGGCCACGTACTCCTCGACGATCACGCGGCCCAGGCCCACATTTTCCCGCAGGGCCTTTTCCAGCTCCTCCCGGCTGTGGGCGATGGCCACGCCGATGCTGGAGCCGCTGTCCACGGGCTTGACCACGCAGGGCAGCTTCAGCTCGCCGCACAGCGCCTCGATCTGGCTGTCCCTGTAGTAAAGCAGACGCCACTGGGGCGTCTTGACCCCCGCGCCGCGCACCAGCTGCTTGGTCAGGTCCTTGTCCATGGCGATGGCGCTGCCCAGATAGCCGCTGCCGGTATAGGGCACGCCCATCAGATCCAGCGCGGCCTGTATGCGGCCGTCCTCGCCGCAGGCACCGTGCAGCGCCAGGAACACGACGTCCGCCAGCGCGCAAAGCTCAAATACCCCCTTGCCCACCTTGCTGGGGCTCTGCCACTTTCGCGACCGGCGCACGGCCTCCAGATCAGGGGCCTGTTCGGAGACGCTGGTCTCTCCCAGCGGGGGGAGCAGCTCGAACAGCCGCGCCGGCTCGACGTCGTAATCCTCCAGGCCGTAGAACATATCCACCATCACGGCCCTGTGCCCCAGCTTGCGCAGCGCGCCGCAGATCAGCGTGCCGCTGGAGAGGGATACATTGCGCTCCATGCTCAGCCCGCCGCACAGCACGACGATATTCATAGGCGTTTCGCCTCCATTATTTTACATCAATATATGGATTATATCACAAATACCCCCGCACATCAGCCGCTTTTCTGAAAAGGCGCTATATTTAACAGTATGACGGGACCCCTCGCCGCGTGCATGGGGTCAAGCTGGATTTACCATTTGATTTCTTAACGTCTTTATGATATGATATGACAGTCTAAAGGAAGGTGATACACTATGTCAGGCGCGATTCGCAGCTGTGCAGGCGGCGTCGTGTTCTACGGCGACGAGGTATTCCTGCTGATGAGCGACCGCGGCGAGTGGGTGATGCCAAAGGGCGTCATACGAAATTGCAACCGCTCCAATGACGTGGCGCTCTGGCGGGTGGAGGACGAGGCGGGCATTCACGCCGAGATCATCGGCATCGCCGGGAATACCCGATACGACTTCTTCTCCGAGGGCCGGGGAAAGGAAATCAGCAATCGCATACAGTGGTTCGTAATGCGGGCCCTGGACCGGACATTCCACGTCTCCTACGACCAGGGCTTCCTGAACGGCAACTACTATCCCGTGGAAAAGGCCAGGGAGATGCTGACCTACGACGGGGACAGGCCGATTCTGGACAACGCATGGGCAATATATAGGGAAAACAGGAATCGGGAAGAATAATAGCGCCTGGCGGCCCAAAAGTAGCATTCTTCGCATAAAGTCAATGACTGCAATGCGAAGAATGTTGTTTTATTGCAACCGTTCAATCGGGGAAATACTGATTTGTCGCGCAGCGACAAATCAGTAGTTAGGTTTTAGGTTATAGGTTTTAGGTGTTAGGGAAGGTAGAAATCCTGACGGATTTCTTTTATTCAAAGGACCGAGAAAC
>CACWZI010000016.1 GCA_902765305.1 uncultured Eubacteriales bacterium | reverse complement strand
AAATCCCGAAGGGATTTGCACCACCCCTAAAACCTAACCCCTAAAACCTAAAACCTGAATACTGATTTATCGAGCACAGCTCGATAAATCAGTATTTGCCCGCTTGTCTTTTCCCCCATCATGCGGTATAATATTCCCATTGATGTATACGGAGGGTGTTGTCTATGAAGCGTTACAGGCCCTTTGCACCGGGGTTCATCGTGCTGTATGTGCTGACGCTGTTGACCCTTGGCGACGTGGTCTATACCATCATCCGCCAGGTGAAGGGCGCCAATAACGACCTGATGGGCAGTTTTTCGTTCTTTTCCTACCTGATATTCGCCATGGCCTGCTGCTATACGTGGATGTACGTCCGGGCAGAGGTGGTGATCGACGGAACAAAGATGCGCATGGCTTTCCCGGCAAACATCCGTCCGAAGCAGGGCCAGCCCCGGGCGATGTTCATCTACCGACAGGGCGATTTGGACCTGAAATTCATCGACAAGACCATCGACCTGAAGCAGGTGACCCAGTACGGGTATGTGGAGGACCTGGGCTACGAGCCCCTGGACAAGAGCCCGGGCGGTGAAAAGAACAAGCTGTTCCCGGTGCACGAGGTGGCCTTCATCACCAGTGAAAACAAGCGCTATCACATGAACGCCGGTTTCTACAGCGACAAGCAGAAGAAGGAAATCTTCACCCAGGTGCGCGACATCTCCGGCGTCGAGTCGGAGGGCAAGCTGGCGGAACTGCTGAAATGACCCATGAACGGCGATACCCCTGAGAATCACAGGCGATTCTCAGGGGTATCGTCGTTTATACAGCTTATCCGATCACGATGTTCACCAGCCGGCCGGGCACGAAGATCAGCTTCCTTACGCGCTTGTCGCCGATCAGCTTTTTCACCTCGTCCAGGGCCAGGAAGTAATCGTTGGCGGCCTCGCGGGTCAGGTCGGAGGGCACGTCCATGCGCCCGCGCAGCTTGCCGTTGATCTGCAGGGCCACCTCCACGGTGTCCTTCACCAGCGCGGCCTCGTCGTACTTCGGCCACTCGGCGTACATCAGCTCGGCGTCAGACAGCTTGCACAGCTGGTTGATCTCCTCGGTGATGTGGGGCGCGACGGGGTTCAGCAGCTTCACCAGCGCCAGCAGCTCGCCCCGGGTGACGCTGCCCTTGGCGTAGATGGCGTTCACCAGCGTCATCATGGCGGCGATGGCGGTGTTGTACTTCATCTTCTCGTAGTCCTCGCCGACCTTCTTGATGCAGGTGTGCACGTCGTAGGCCAGGTCCTTGGAGAGGTCATCGGCGTCTGTCAGCATCTCCATCAGCCGCCACACGCGGTCCAGGAAGCGCTTGCAGCCCTTCACGGAATCGTCGTTCCAGGGCGCGGCGGCGGTATAGTCGCCCATGAACAGCACGTACAGGCGCAGCGTGTCGGCGCCGTACTGCTTCACGATGTCCAGCGGGTCCACCACGTTGCCCTTGGACTTGGACATCTTCTCGCCGTCGCTGCCCAGGATCAGGCCCTGGTAGCTGCGCTTGGCGTAGGGCTCGGGGGTGTTGACCTCGCCGATGTCGTACAGGAATCGGTGCCAGAAGCGGCTGTACAGCAGGTGGCGGGTGACGTGCTCCATGCCGCCGTTGTACCAGTCCACGGGCATCCAGTACTTCATCTCGTCCATCGAAGCGAAGGCCTCGTCGTTGTGGGGGTCCACAAACCTCAGGAAGTACCAGGAGGAGCCGGCCCACTGGGGCATGGTGTCGGTCTCGCGCTTGGCGGGGCCGCCGCACCTGGGGCAGGTGCAGTTCACGAAGGATTCGATGCGGGCGAGGGGGGACTGGCCGTCTGTGCCGGGCTCGAAGTTCTCCACGTCCGGAAGGGTCAGCGGCAGCTGGTCGTAGGGCACGCCCACGGTGCCGCACTGCGGGCAGTGGATCAGCGGGATGGGCTCGCCCCAGTAGCGCTGGCGGTTGAAGGCCCAGTCCTTCATCTTGTACTGTATGCCCTTGCGGCCGATGCCCTTCTCGGCCAGGAAATCCAGCATGGCGGCAATGGAATCCGCCTTGTTGTCATAGGCGTTCAGGAAGTCGGAATTGACCATCGGGCCGTTGCCGGTGTAGGCCTCTTTGGTGATGTCGCCGCCCTGAATGACCTCGATGATGTCCACGCCGAACTTGGTGGCGAATTCCCAGTCGCGCTGGTCGTGGGCGGGCACGGCCATGATCGCGCCGGTGCCGTAGCCCATCATCACGTAGTCGGCGATGAAGATCGGTATCCTCTTGCCGCTCACGGGGTTGACGGCCATCAGGCCCTCCAGACGGACGCCGGTCTTGTCCTTCACCAGCTGGGTGCGCTCAAACTCGGTCTTGCGTGCGCATTCCTCGCGGTAGGCCTCGACTGCGGACCAGTTGGAAATGCGATCCTTGTACTTGTCCAGCAGCGGATGCTCCGGGGCCATGACCATGAAGGTGACGCCGAACAGGGTGTCCGGGCGGGTGGTGTAGATCTCCAGCTTCTCATCCACGCCGTCCAGCGTGAAATCCACGAACGCGCCGGTGGAGCGGCCGATCCATGTGACCTGCTGCTGCTTGATGCTCTCGGGATAGTCCACGGTCTCCAGGCCCTCCAGCAGCTTGTCGGCATACTGGGTGATGCGCAGGTACCAGACGTCCTTGGGCAGCTGCACCACGTCGCTGTGGCACACGTCGCACTTGCCGCCCTGGCTGTCCTCGTTGGAAAGTACCACCTTGCAGTGGGGGCAGTAGTTCACCAGCGTCTTGGCGCGGAAGACCAGGCCATGGTCGAACAGCTTCAGGAAGATCCACTGGGTCCACTTGTAGTAGTCCGGCAGGGACGTGGAGATCTCACGGCTCCAATCGAAGGAGAAGCCGATCTGCTTCATCTGGTCCTTGAAGTGGTCCACGTTCTTGGTGGTGATCACGTGGGGATGGGTGTTGGTCTTGATGGCGTAGTTTTCAGCGGGCAGGCCGAAGGAATCGAAGCCCATCGGGAACAGCACGTTGTAGCCCTCCATGCGGCGCTTGCGTGCGACGACCTCCAGGCCTGAATAGGCCTTGATGTGCCCCACGTGCATGCCCGCGCCGGAGGGGTAGGGGAACTCCACCAGCGCGTAGAATTTCGGCTTGGCGTGGCTCTTCTCGGCCTCGAAGGCGTGGGTGTCGTCCCAGTGGCGCTGCCATTTGGTTTCGATATCGGCCGGCGAATAGACGGGAATGTTTTTCATGGTATGCACCTCGAACACTTATTTTTGGAAAATCATTGTAGAAAACCGGTCAGGTGAATGCATCCTGACCGGTAAAAGTATCCATGCGACAGACTTATTCGGCCTTGGCCGCTTCTTCGGTGGCTTCCTCAGCGGCTTCGACAGCTTCTTCAACCGCTTCGCCGGCAGCGTCGGCATCCTTTTCAACCTTTTCCTCGGCGGCCTCGACGGCTTCCTCAGCGGTCGCGTTAGCTTCCTCAACCTTTTCCTCGGCAGCCTCAGCGGCGTTTTCCACGGCTTCAGAGGCCTCCTCAGCCTTCTCCTCCACGGCGTCGGCAGCCTCGGCAGCGGTCTCCTCGACGGCTTCAGAGGCTTCCTCTGCGGTCTCCTCAGAAGCCTCCTGAGCCTCTTCGACGGCGTCTTCAGCTTCCTCGACGATCACGTCATCGATGGCAGCAGGAACGTCGTTGTTGTGGGTGGTGATGATGGTGGCGACGATGGCGAGGACGATGAACACGGCCGCGGCGATCTTGGTGTACTTCTGCAGGCGACCTTCCATGCTCTTGGCCTTGTTCTTGCCGAAGAATGTTTCAGCGCCGCCGCCGATCGCGCCCAGGCCCTGGCGCTGGCCTTCCTGCATCAGCACAGTGACGATCAGAACGATGGAGACAAGGATCAGTAAGATATCAATGATAATGGACATAGCGGTCATGGAACATCCTCCTTAAAGTATAAAACACATATCCTTTGATCCGCGTCGGACGGTTGATCTGCCCGAAGCGCGCAAAAAAAGCACGCTGATCAAAACACGCTGGACTATTATAGCACGCTTCCCACTAAAACGCAACCATATTTTCGCAGAAAAGGGGCGATTTTGTCCATAAAAAGACGGTTAATTCTTGATGTATGACAGATGCAAACTATTCATCATCAAGCATGTCCGCGATGCGCAGCTTCGCCCGGTAGATCTCGTTGCGGGCATAGCCGGCGGCCTGGGCCGTCTCGGCGGCTTCGGCCAGCGCCGCCCCGTCCAGCATCCGGGCGAGCATCCAGGCCTCGGCCGGGGGCTTTTCCATGGCGGCCTGGGCGGGCGGCAGCATGGAGATGTCCGCCGCGAGGCAGTATTCGCCCTTCTCGACGCCCGGGTTGGCGCGAAGCCGGGCCAGCACCTGTGCAGATTCGCCGCGGTAGATGCGCTCGAAGCGCTTGGTGAGGTCGCTGCAGACGCACAGCATGCATTGGGGCCATTTTTCAGCGATGGCTTCCACCAGGTCCACGACGCGGTGGGGGGATTCGTACAGCACGAACACCGGTATGCCCGAGCGATGGATGGCCTCCAGCTTTTCGTTGAGGGCCTTCCTTTCCCGGGGCAGGAAGCCGTAGAAGGCAAATTCCCTGGCGTCGAAGCCGGAAGCGGAGAGGGCCGTCACCACCGCTGAGGGGCCGCAGACGGGCTCCACGGGGATGCCAGCTTCCCAGCAGGCGCGCACCAGCAGGTGGCCGGGGTCGGAGATGCCGGGGGTACCCGCGTCGCAGGTGAGCGCCACGGTCAGGTCCTCTTCCAGCATGCGCGCCACGATCTGTGGGGCCTTGCCCGCCTCGTTGTGGCGGTGACAGGAGGTCATCGGCTTTTTGATGTCGTACTGATTCAGCAGCTTCATCGTCACCCGGGTGTCCTCGGCGGCGATCAGGTCGGCGCTTTCCAGCGCCTGGCGCATCCGGGGCGACAGGTCGTTCAGGTTGCCGATGGGCGTGGCGACGACGTACAGCTTGGGCATGGAAGGGCGCTCCTTATTATAATGTAGGATACCATGGCGGTGCGGGTATTGCCGCTACCTGGCGACGATATAGTACAATTCGTTGCGGGTCTCGAATTGATCGCTTATGTCCATTCCCTTCGGCAAATGCGCCTCCATCCAGCGGGTATAGTTCCCGGCCATGCCGACGCTGCGCCCGCCCAGGGTGCGGGTGGGGAAGGATACGATTATATGCCGGGCGTTTACGGTGTTCATGATCCGCGCCGCGCCGCCGTTTTCCTGCCGCTCCAGCAGGGGCAGCAGCTTGAACAGCAGCGCCACGTCGAAGCGCTCGCCGGGGATCGCGCCGGGACATAGCAGGTCGGCGCACCTGGCCGACACGGGCATGCGGTAGCTCTCATGGAAGCAGTTGACGGCGTAGACCGCGGCCCCTGAGATGTCCACGCCCACGGTTTCGATGCCCCGCGCGCCCAGATAAAGCGGATTGATGCCGCAGGCGAGGTCGAGAACCGACCGGGGTTTGCCTGTTGCGGCGAATATGCGGCGGAACGTGGCGTCCATGTCCGACAGCGGCAGGCGCTCCCGGGTGGATGCGTGGCGGCTGAGCATCCTTTCGAGACCAGGGTCTGCTTTATCGATGTGCCAGGCCTGCATGTCGTATGCCAGCTGTCGGGCCTCCTGGGGCGTCATGAAGGCGCCGGAGATGCCGTGAAGCGCCTCCCGCGCGGCCTTGTCCACGTCCTTCGCCTTTTTATAGCGCTTTTCGCATTCCGCCCAAACCCGCCGCACGGTGTCCGGACAGATGTCGCGGTAGTTCTTCGAGCGCAGCAGCTTGTCCAGCAATTCGTTACTCATCGCCAAGCAGCTCCATCAGCTTTCCGTAAAACCGCAGGTTGTGGGCCGTGGCCAGGCGCAGGGCGCAGGGGTCGTTCACTTTGAAGAGGTGATGCAGGTATGCCCGGGAATGGTTTCGGCAGAGTATGCAGTCGCAGGACGGGTCCACCGGGCCGTCCTCCCGGCGGTGCTCCTCGTCCAATATATACAGGAACTTATAGAATTTCCCGTCCTCCCGGCGCACGCCCTCCCGGGTGTCCATGCCGGGCAGCCAGGTGTACAGCCGCTGGTGCCGGGCCTCCCGGGTGGGGATCACGCAGTCGAACAGCGTATAGCCCATGCCCACCAGCATCGCGATCTCCTCGGGCCTGCCCAGCCCCATGGCGTACTTGACCTTGTGGTCGGGCATGGCGTCGGCGGCCATCTTCAGTATGTCGGGGCGGAACGCGCCGCTCTGGTCCAGGGGCCAGCCGCCGAAGCCGTAGCCGTCGAAGCCGATCGCCTCGAGCCGCTGCCCGCATTCCATGCGCAGACCGGGGTCGCTTCCACCCTGCACGATGCCGAACAGCAGGGGCTTCTTATCCATTTTTCGGGTCAGCCTGTCGAATTCCTCCCGGCAGCGCTCGCCCCACTTCACCGTCAGCTCCACGCTGCGGCGCTGGATCTCGGGCGGGTCGTCGGGATGGGTGCACATGTCCAGCGCCATCATGATGTCGCTGCCATACTGGAGCTGTACCTGCATGCACTTTTCAGGCGTGAAGGTGAGCTTATCCCGACCGCGGTCGGGACGGAAAATGATCTCCTTGTCCCGAATCTCGCCGTACTCAGGATTCTCCCGGATCAGCGAATAGAGCTGGAAGCCGCCGGAATCGGTGAGGATCGCGCCCTTGTAACCGGTGAAGCCGTGTAGCCCGCCCAGGCGCTTGACCAGCTTCGCCCCCGGTTTGGTCATCAGGTGATAGCTGTTCATCTCACAGCCCCACAGTCCCGCCGCGTACACGTCCTCAAAGGACCCTGCGCGGATCGCGCCGTAGGTGGCGTCCGGGAAGAAGGCGGGCAGGCGGATCGTGCCGGAAGGGGTATCGAGGAAACGCATAGCTCTGCTCCTGTCTGCGTTGGAATGGATTTGAAACCTGTGTTCGGAGGAAATTCCTATTATATCGTAAACGTCAAAACGAATTTCGTTTTGAACGTTTACGCTGCGCCGGGCGCGTGCCGCGAAGCGGCTGATTTCCATTCGCGCCCGTTCGCATCCGCCGGAGGCGGCTATAGTAAACGGCAAATATATTTGTCGTTTACTATAGCTTCTCCGCGATGCGCAGGCTGGCGCTCCTGGCCCTGGGGTTCTGCTCCAGCTCCTCCGCCGACGCGGTGACCGGCTTGCGGGTGATCAGCTTCACCGTCGGCTTTTTGCCGCACACGCACACCGGGAAGGACTTCGGGCAGGTGCAGGGGTCGGCCATGCTGCGGAAGGCGTTCTTGACGATCCTGTCCTCCAGCGAATGGAAGGTGATCACGCACAGCCGCCCGCCGGGGGCCAATAAACCGACCAGAGTCCGAAGCGCCGGCTCCAAAGGCTCCAGCTCGTCGTTCACGGCGATGCGCAGGGCCTGGAACGTGCGGCGGGCCGGGTGACTGCCGTCGCCCTGGCGGAACTTCTTCGGGATGGCGGCGTCGATGATTTCCACCAGCCGGGACGTGGTTTCAATGGGGTTTGCCTTTCGCCGGTCGCAGATGACCCGGGCGATCTGCCGGGCCCACTTCTCCTCGCCATAGTCCCGCAGGATGCGGTTCAATTCGTCCTCGCTCCAGCCGTTGACGATGTCCCGGGCGCAGAGGGCCTGGCTTTGGTCCATGCGCATGTCCAGCGGCGCGTCGTCGTGGTAGGAGAAGCCCCGCTCACGCACGTCCAGCTGGTGGCTGGAGACGCCCAGATCGACCAGTATACCGTCGAGACTACGGTCTGTTTTGGCGGCTTCGAGCAATGCGGGCGCGTCGTGGAAGTTGCCCCGAAGGCAACAAAAGCGCGCCTGTGTCTCCACGGAGGACAGGCGCAACGACGCGGCTTCGATGGCGTCGGCGTCCCGGTCGATGCCGATCAGCAGGCCGCCGGAGCCGAGTCGCTTCAGGATCTCGCTGGAATGCCCCGCGCCGCCCAGCGTGCAATCGAGATAGACGCCGGTCGGTTTGATGCTCAGGCCATCCAGGCATTCGCTCAAAAGCACGGGAAGGTGGTGAAAGCGCATGTTTTTCTCAGTCATTTCGGGTTTACAGCTTCCACGGCGCGATGCCCAGCTTCTTGCGCACCTTCAGCATCGTGCGGTGGGCGATGGCCGAGGCACGGTCGCGGCCGGAGTCCATCACCTGCTGCAGATAGGCCTTGTCGGCGCTGATGCGCTCATATTCCTTCTGGATGGGCTCCAGGGCGGCGATGACGCTGTCGGCCACGGCGTCCTTGAATTTGCCGTAGCCCTGGCCGTCGTATTCGGCGGTTATATCGTCCATGCCCTTGCCGGTCAGCGCGGACATGATGCTCATCAGGTTGGCGACGCCGGGCTTTTCCTCGGGATCGAAGCGGATGGCGCTGTCGCAGTCCGTCACGGCGCGGCGGATCTTCTTTCGGATCACGTCGGGCTTGTCGAGTATGGCGATGTAGGTCTCCTCCGGGTCGGATTTGGACATCTTGCGGGTGGGCTCCTGCAGGGACATCACCCGCGCGCCGACCTTGGGGAAATAGCCCTCGGGAATGGTGAACACGTCGCCGTAGACGCCGTTGAAGCGCTCGGCGATGTCCCGGCAGATCTCAAGGTGCTGCTTCTGGTCCGCACCGATGGGCACCAGGTCGGTCTGGTACAGCAGGATATCCGAGGCCATCAGCACGGGGTAGGTAAACAGACCGCAGTTGATGTTGTCGGCGTGCTTGGCGGACTTGTCCTTGAACTGGGTCATCCGGGACATCTCGCCCATGTAGGTAAAGCAGTTCAGTATCCAGCCCAGCTCCGCGTGGGCGGGAACCTGGCTCTGGAAATAGATGATGTTCTTTTCCGGGTCTAGCCCGCTGGCCAGGAAGATGGCCATCGTGCGCAGGCAGGCCTTGCGCAGCTCCGTCGGGTTCTGGCGCACCGTCAGCGCGTGCAGGTCCACGATGGAATACAGGCAATCGTATTCGTCCTGGAGCAGGCCGAAGTTGCGCAGCGCGCCGATGTAGTTGCCCAGGGTCAGGTTGCCTGTGGGCTGTATGCCGGAAAAGATACGCTTCTTCTGAACTTGCTGTTCCATTTTAATTACCTCCATAAGTCCGCACAAAATCGTGATTTGAGCCATTATAACATGAGATAAAAAAACCGTCAATCACTTATTCCAATGCCTTGATGAAGCACCGCCGGCGCTTGTGCTGCTCGGTTTTGAAGAAGTTCCATTGGCTCTGCACCCTGTGGTTGGTCTCCAGCTGAGGGCCGGTCTCGGCCTTTCGTATGCCCATTTTGTGACAGCCCTTCAGGATATGGTTCATGATGATGGCGTTGACGGCCTTGTCCTGATATTCCCGCTTCAGCGCGATCAGGAACAGGTCGAGGGTGTCGTTCGTCTTCAGCGCACGCAGCATGCGAATCCAGCCCAGGGGCAACAAGCGGCCGCGGCTCCGCTTCAGCGCGTTGGCGATGCTGGGCGCGGATACGCCGAAGCCCACCAGGTCGTCCTGCGCGTCCAGCACGAAGCAGGCCAGGTCGGGGCTGATCAGGGAGATGAACTTTTTGGCGTAGCGCCGAATCTGCTTATCGTCCAGCGATACCGTGCCGTAGAGGTGGTCATAGGCGGTGTTCACCAGATGAAACACCTTTTCCACCAGAGGCCTGTAATCGCGACGGGAATGCACCTCGGCCACGTGCAGGTTGGAAAAGCGCTTCACGCGCTCCGCCAGCTTGTCCATGCGGGTGCAGGTATGCTCGTCGTAGGGCACGTCGATCAGCAGCTCCACCCAGTCCACATCTTTCTCGTAGCCCAACCGGGCCAGGTGGTCGACGTAGTAGGGATGGTTGTAGTAGGTGATGAACATACTGCGGCGGTCAAAGCCCTCCACCAGCATGCCCTCCCGGTCCAGGTCGGTAAAGCCCAGGGGCCCGTGGACCTCGTTGCAGCCCATCTGCCGGGCGTAGTCCTCGACGGTTCTGAACAGGGCGGAGGAAACCTCCGGATCGTCAATAAAATCAACCTGGGTAAAGCGCATGCGCCGGGTACCCCATTTTTCATTGGCCCTGCGGCTGAGGATCGCGCCGATGCGCCCCACGATCTTTCCCTCCCGAAGGGCGAGCCAGCACTTCGCGTCGCAGTAGGAAAAGGCGGGATTCTTTTTGGGGTCCCAGTCGCTCAGGTCATCTGTGATCAGCGGCGGGATATACTGGGGCACATCCCTGTACAATGTATTCGGGTAGTTCACAAACTGCCGAAGCTGCCGTTTGGTCTTTACCTCTCTGATCTCAATCATTGCGATCCCCTTAATTCAATCATTCCCCATTGGTAGTATAGCACATCCGGCATAAATAAGCAATCGTTTGTGACAGAAAAAAGGCGAAATCCGCCGCCGCCAAAGTCGTTGATGGGCGGTGAGGAATCGCTGAAATGCCGGTTTCGGGCGTTTGAGCCCTTGAGTGATGCGCCATATTATTTTTGAATTCAATTTTTGAAAATGCATTGGATTTTAAACGGTTTTGTATTATAATGTACGAGGAGAAATGTAGAATGACGGAGGTGGCAAACATGGTGCAGATCCGTGAGATATTCGCTTCCATCGGCACGCTGTTTACCAATCTCTTCGAGCACCCGGATTGGCGCAATCTCGTTGACGTGGCCATACTGGCTGTTTTGATATACAATGTGATCAAGCTGGTCATACATACCCGGTCGAATTCCCTGTTCAAGGGCATCGCCGTGGTGTTGATCATGGCCTGGATCGCCAGCGTGCTGCGCTTCAACGCGGTTTCCTGGCTGCTCAATCAGATCATCAGCATGGGCCTTCTGGTGCTGGTCATACTGTTCCAGCCTGAATTCAGGCGCGGACTGGACCAGATCGGCCGATCGAAGTTCATGCGCAGGATGTTCGGCCCGATCGGCAGGCAGGAGGAGGCCGAACAGGTCGAGAAGCCCGTGACGGAGATCGTGCGGGCGATGAACGACATGGCGCGCAAGAAGATTGGCGCGCTGATCGTCGTCGAGCGCGTGACCGGCCTGGGGGACGTCATTGAAACGGGCACCCGGGTGGACGCCGAGATCTCGGCGCCGCTGATCGAAAACATCTTTGAGCCCAACACGCCGCTGCACGACGGCGCGATGATCATACGCAACCGGCGCATCAACGCCGCGGCCTGCATACTGCCGCTGTCCTCCGATCCCTCCATCAGCAAGGACCTGGGCACGCGCCACCGTGCGGCCATCGGCATCACCGAGACCACGGACGCGGTGTCGCTGATCGTGTCGGAGGAGACCGGCATCATCTCCATGGCCAGGGAGGGCCGGCTCACCCGCCACCTGGACGCGCGCTCGCTGAACATACTGCTGACAGAGCTCTTTACGCCGGAGCGGAACATGTATTCCTGGCTGAGCACGTTGCGCAGGGAGGAACAGCAAGATGAAGAATAAACTGGTCCATCTGCGCGAAAGGCTGTTCGCAAGCAAATTCTACACGCGTTCGCCCCGGCCGGTGCGATGGATCATCGGCTCACTGTCGAACAACCTGGGGTACAAGCTGCTGTCGCTGCTGCTTGCCATACTGCTGTGGAATTACGTAATCGCCACCAACAGCTCGATCACCCGCAACAAGACGATCTACAATTTGACGGGGACCGTCAGCGGCCTTTCCACGCTCTCGGTCAACAAGCTGGCCCTGTCGGAAAGCCCCGAGGAGGCGCTGTCCGGCATCACGGTCACCGTGGAGGCGCCCCAGGCGGACTATTCCAGGGTATCCGCCGACAACGTGCAGGTGGCGCTGGACCTTTCCAGCGTGCGCGCCGTCGGCACCCAGGAGGTGCCGCTGAGGGCCACGTCCAGCTACGGGCGCGTGCGCAGCATCAGCCCAGAGACGCTGACGCTAACCTTTGAGAGCCTGGATTCCCGCAATGTGGCGGTGAATTCCGTCATCGAGGGCCAGGCGGAAGGCTACTGGTACAATGTCAGCCGCAGCAACCCCTCGATGCTTACGATCTCCGGCGCGGCTTCGGTGGTGCAGAGCATCACCTCGGCCCGCGTGGTGGCGGATGTGCGGGGCATGACCGATTCCACCGTCACGGCGCGCCCCTATGTGTTGTTGGACGCCGCGGGAAAAGAGATTCCCCAGGACATGCTGAACTGTTCCACGTCGTCGATCTCCGTCAGCGTGGATATCTATCCCTGCCGGGATATTCCCGTATCCACGGACCAGCAGAGCATCATCACCGGCGCTCCGGCGGAGGGCTTTGAGGTGAAATCGGTGACGATTCAGCCTCAGAGCATACAGGTGGCCGCCGATCGGGATCTGCTGGACAGCCTGGATCAGCTGGTAATCGAACCTGTATCGGTGGAGGGCGCGACGCAAAGCCTGTCCGCGAAGTCGACGGTGACACAGCTGTCGGACTTCAAGAACGTGTCCAGCGAACAGGTGTATGTGAACGTGACCATCACCGAGGAGACAGTTACGGAATACTTTGACAACGTCAGGGTCATATTTACCGGCAAGGCCGAAAACCTGATCGCCAGCTATGAACAGCTCGGCGTGGAGGTGACGGGCCCGCGCAGTGCCGTCGAGCAGCTGCGTGAAGAGGGCGTGACCGTCAGCGTGGACCTGAAGGGGCTCGAGGAGGGCTATTACATCCTTTCGCCGAAGATCGACGAGGAGGCCTACGCGGGCTTCACGATCATGAGCGAGGCGGCGTCCGTCACGCTGACCGACATCACCTACAATGAAGCGGACGAAGCCGACGATGCAGCGCAGGACGAAGCCGACGATGCAGCGCAGGAGGAAGTCGGCGATGTGACGGAGGAGGAAGCCGATCCCGACGCAGATGCAGATGAAATTGACGACAACGGCGAATGACGGCAACGGCCGGGAGGTCGAAGGATAGTTTATGACAATCAGTGGATATTCCAACGCGATCGTTGACCTGATGCTGGGATGGCTGAAGGGGATCGCGAATTGGGTGCTCAGGCTGTTCAACCTGGCGGGCAGCGCCAGCGGTTCGCCGCTGGTGTGGCTGGCCGACAACTGGTCGAAGCTGCTGATCTTTTTCCTGGTCCTTGGCCTGGTGCTGGACCGGCTGATCTGGCTGATCCGGTGGCGGCCCTACTGGGTGTGGTTCCGCAAGGAGCGCGTCATCGTCAATGACGACCGGTTTTTCATCAATGCCGATATCGACCGGGCAGACGACTGGGAGGGCGACCTGGCCTCCAACTGGGACGAGCACGACTATGTGGTCGCCAGCACTGTGGTCAAGCGCCAGGAGGCCCGCAGGTCTGAAAACCGGCCTTCCGGAGCGAAAAAGCGCACGGCATCCAAGGGCAAGGCGCCGGCACCCAGGCGGCGAACGGAGGGCACCAAGGTCAAGCGGCACGTGAGCGACCCCGAAAGGGCGACGGCAGAGAAGGCCGACGCGCAGAACATGGAAAACGGCGTCCGGGGCCAGGAGGCGCGCGCCCACAGGCCGGAAAACATATTTGCCACCCAGCTCAAAAAGCGGGACGTCTCAGACAGCTATGAGGACGAGGTGTTCAACGTCTCCAACCTGCCCGTATTTGACGAGTTCAACCGGTCGGAGCAGACTCAGCGCAAGCCGCGCCGCAGACGGCGCTAATTGAACAGAAGCAAGGAGAGAACGGCATTGCAAAAGCGCATACTGTGCTATGGCGATTCAAACACCTACGGCTATATTCCCACCGGCGGGCGCTATGACGCGCATACACGCTGGCCCATGCGCATGCAGGCGGTGCTTGGCGACGGTTATACCGTGATCGAGGAGGGCTTCAACGGGAGGACCTGCGTCTTCGACGATCCTGTGGAGGGCGGCTATAAGAGCGGCGTAAAGTACCTGCCGCCCTGTCTGATGTCCCACAACCCGCTGGACGCAGTCATCATCATGCTGGGCAGCAACGACACAAAGGCACGCTTCGGCATGACGCCGATGACCATCGGCCAGAGCATGATGCAGCTGGTTCGCACGGCCAAGCAGTACGCGGTGAACGAGGCGGGAGAGACCGCCCACATCATCATCGCCGCGCCGCCCCGAATCCTGGACAACCTGATGCAGACCCGGCACGCGGAGTGCTTTGGAGAACAGGCCATCGCCGTATCCGCCGGCCTGTCCAGGGAGCTTCGGCGCATATCGAAGCTGATGCGCTGCGACTTCTTCGATGCCGTGCCCTATGCCGAGGTGTCGCCGCTGGATGCCGTGCACATGACCGAACAGGGACACCTGCGCCTCGGGGAAGCCATGGCGCAGAAGATCCGGCAGGAAATCGGCTGACCAATCACATTAAAAGCATGTGAAAACTCCCGCAATTATCCCCCCATGGGGGTTGCGGGAGTTTTCGCATGCTTCTAAAATGTTATGTAATGAAATAAATCGCAGCGAGGACGACATGAGCACGACGATCATCCATGAAAACCGGGATTACTGGACCCAACGGGCTTCGGGCTATTCAAAGGTGAACCGGGAGGAGCTGGCCACGAACCAGCGCAGACTGTGGCTTGCGGTCCTGAACGAGCGCATTGCCCAGCGCTTTCCCGGGCGCAGTCCACGCGCCATACGGGTGCTGGAGATCGGCACCGGCCCCGGCTTCTTCGCCATACTGCTGGCCGGGGCGGGCTATCGGGTGACAGCCATCGACCTGACGCCCTCCATGCTGGCCGAGGCGCACAGGAACGCGGGCGCGCTGGCGGATTCGATCGACTTCATGGAGATGAACGCCCAGTCGCTGGATTTCGGCGATCATTGCTTTGACGTGGTGGTTTCCCGCAACGTGACCTGGAACCTGCCCGAGCCCCAAAGGGCCTATCGCGAATGGACGCGGGTGCTGAAGCCCGGCGGGTTGCTTTTGAATTTCGACGCCAACTGGTACCGCTACCTGTTTGACGACGAGGCCCGCGAGGCCTACGAGCGCGACCGCTCCAACAGCGCCCGGGCCGGCGTGGACGACCTGAACGTGGGGGACAACTTCGACCGCATGGAAGACATTGCCCGCCGCGTGCCTCTGTCCCGCGTCAATCGCCCCCAGTGGGACGTGGAGGTGCTGACCGCGCTGGGCCTGGCTGTGGAGACGGATCACCGCGTGTGGGAACGGGTGTGGTCGAGCCAGGAAAAGCTCAACCTCGCCTCCACCCCAATGTTTATGGTGTGCGGCTACAAGCGGGCCGGCGCGTTGGATCGGGCACTGTCGGGTTGACTGAACGCTTACATCCATTTTTAATATCCCATGGGCTTGCAAAAGTGAGTTACATGTGATAAAGTATACGCGGATAATTGAATGACACAGCGGGTGTCGGGCGCAATGCGTCCGGTGAAAAGGGAAGCGGGTGAGAATCCCGCGCGAACTCGTCACTGTGATCGGGGAATGAACGGGCAAAAGGCCACTGGCAACGGGAAGGCTGCCCGCATCGTGTTGATCCGTGAGCCAGGAGACCTGCCCGGCTGTATGCGGAGGCGTCATATGCGCCTCATGCCACGAGTGCCTGGCAGCATAGCAACGCCGATCGATCGGAGCCTGCCGGACGCCTGTGCGCCCTGCGGGCTCTTTGCTTTGCCCGCGCGACCGTGTATTGCTGTCCGGCCGGGTGGTCGGCTCCAATAAATATCCATCATATCAGGAGGAACACACCATGAAGAAACTGCTTTCCATGCTGATCGTGCTGGCGATGGTCGTCGCCATGAGCGCCGTCGCGTTCGCCGAGGACGCCGACAAGGCCGCTGCCGCCGCGGTTGACGAGCTGATCGCCGCCATCCAGGTCCAGGAGCGGACTGAGGACACCGACGCCCAGTGCGAGGCCGCCAAGGCTGCCTGGGACGCCCTGACCGACGCCCAGAAGGCGCTGGTTGAAGAGGCCGACTACTTTGCCCGCGACACCGGCGACGCCGTCAAGGACAATCCGCTGAACGCCGACGGCATCGGTGAGAACGAGCTGCTGGTGGTCAGCTTCGGCACCTCCTTCAACGACAGCCGCGTCGAGGACATCGGCGGCATCGAGAAGGCCCTGCAGGCCGCGTATCCGGATTGGTCCGTGCGCCGCGCCTTCACCGCCCAGATCATCATCAACCACATCCAGGCGCGCGACGGCGAGAAGATCGACAACGTGGCCCAGGCCCTGGACCGCGCCGTGGCGAACGGCGTCAAGAACCTGATCGTGCAGCCCACCCACCTGATGCACGGCGCGGAGTACGACGAGCTGATCGGCGTGCTGGAGGGCTATAAGGACAAGATCGAGACTATCATCGTGGCCGAGCCCCTGCTGGGCGAGGTCGGCACGGACGCCACCGTCATCAACTCTGACAAGGCCGCTGTCGCCGCGGCAGTCGTGAGCGAGGCCGTCATCGAATCCGAATATGACGACATTTTTTCCGCCGCCAAGGCCGGTGTCGCTTTCGTGTTCATGGGCCATGGCACCAGCCATACCGCCAACGTGACCTATGACCAGATGCAGACCCAGATGAACGAGCTTGGCTTCACGAACGTGTTCATCGGCACCGTTGAGGGCGAACCTGAGGACACCGAGTGCTCCGTGGTCATCGGCAAGGTGAAGGATGCCGGCTTTAAGAAGGTCATCCTGCGGCCCCTGATGGTCGTCGCGGGCGATCATGCCAACAACGACATGGCCGATCCTGAGGACGAGGAGTCCTGGATCTCCCAGTTCACCGCCTCCGGCGCTTTCGACAGCGTCGAATGCCAGATCGCCGGCCTGGGCCGCATTGACCTGGTTCAGGCTCTGTACGTGCTTCACACCGGCGAAGCCGTCGCTAACGAAGTCCTCGGCTGACAAAAGCAATGACGCCAAAGCCTCCGGCCCCATGGGCTCGGGGGCTTCGGCCATGTTGGAGGTATGGATATGAAGAGAATGATTGCCCTTGCGCTGGCCCTGCTGCTGGCGCTGTGCAGCTTCGCCGCGCTGGCCGAAGCCGCAGAAACCCTGGCGGACGGCGTTTACAACGCCGAGTTCACCACCGACCACAGCATGTTCCACGTCAACGAGGCCTATGGCAACATCGGCACGCTGACCGTGAAGGACGGCCAGATGACCATTCACGTCACCCTGGTCTCCAAGAACATCGTCAACCTGTTCCCCGGCCTGGCCGAGGACGCCGAGAAGGAGGGCGCGGCCCTGCTGGAGCCCACCACCGACACCGTGAACTACAACGACGGCACCACCGGCGAGGTCTACGGCTTCGACATCCCCGTGCCCGTCATCGGCGAGGAATTCGACTGCGCCCTGCTGGGCAAGAAGGGCAAGTGGTACGACCACAAGGTCATGGTCAGCAATCCTGTGCCGGTCGAGGCGGAATAATGATAATGAAAAATGGCCCGGAGCATTGCGCTTAGGGCCGTTTTTTCGATCACATCATTTCTCCATCCGCGCGTCGTTCTCACGCACGAGCTCCATGATTTCCCGGTACCGTCCGGTGACCTTTTCGTAGTTTTCCGGCATGTGGGGAAACGCACAGTGGGTGCAATCCTTGTAGCCCTTTTCCGAATACCTGAAATTCCCGCCGCAGCGCTTGCCCAGCGCGTACAGTGGGCAATAGCAGAAAAGGCAGTTGAAACGCTCCGGATCGTCGACCCGATGGCAGGGGAAATACTCGCATTCCCGGTTCTGGAAAAAGGCGTAGTGCTTCGTCTGCTTGTCCAAGGCGGTTTCCTCCCCGTTCATTCTGAAGTCAAGTGCTTTGCGTTCGCTGCGCCGCGATGAACCAGGTCGTGCCGTGGCTGTCGCTGTCCAGCAGCAGGCGGTCCGCGCATTGCAGGACGGTGAAGCCCTTTTCCCGCAGCAGGCCGCATATCGCGTCCACGGCGTGCACCTTTTCCCGGATGACCTCCGCAAACTTCAATAGGTCGTCCTCGAACATGTCGATGTGCAGCTCGATGCGCCCGTCGCCCGTCTCTTCGGAGAAAAACCGCACCCGGCCGCGGTCGCCGCAGGGTACCTCGAAGGGTTCGCCGGAGATGGCCTCGGAGGGGTCCAGCAGGTCGAACACGAAATATCCGCCGGGGTTCAGCGCGGCATGTACGTTGGCAAACACGTTTCCCACGTCCGCCAGGTCGGCGATGTGGTTGATGGCGTCCCCGGTGCAGGTGGCGAGGTCGAATCGCCGGTCCGGGCGCAGGGATACGATATCCGCCACCATGTAGCGCAGCCGGGGCGAGCGCTGCCGGGCGATGTCGATCATCTCCCGGGAAAGGTCCACCCCCAGCGTTTCGATGCCACGCGCATGCAGCGTCTCGCACAGCACCCCGGTGCCGCAGCCCAGGTCCAGCGCGGACCTGACCGTGGCGTTTCGCCGTTCCAGCCATTTCAATAGCTGTTCGGCAAACACGCGGGGGTATTCGTTCCAGCCGAATTCATTGTACAGCCGGCAAAAGAGGCTTGAATACATAGGCCCTCCGGGAAGTGGGTTTGCAAAGTATATTACATTATTGCGGTTGCAACCATTATACCGCAAACCGATCCCATAAACAAGTCACATTTTCCGAGCCAACCGGTTGACCGGTGACCGATGATGCTGGTATAATAAGTGACAGATGTTGTTAACACAAGCTGACCGTTCAAAGAAGGGTGATACCTTGAATACGCTGATAGAGCTGTACGATACCGCTCCCATAGAAAATGTGCTCGCTGCGGAGATGTTTCGGCCCCAGGAGCTGATACTGATCTGCCCGCCGGAGATCGAACAGGATCGCCAGTACAGGCGATCCCTGCGCGCTTATTTTGAATACCGCGACGTTAAGCTCAAGCTGACCTTTATCCCGGTGAGCATGCTGGACGCCATGAAGATCGAACGGGTGCTTCGGGAGGTGCTGGACACCCATCCGGACTGCGCCATCGACATCTCCGGCGGCACCGACGCCGCGCTGTTCGCGGCTGGCGCGGTGTCCGGCGAGAACGCCGTGTTTACCTACAGCAGCAAGCGCAACGCCTTCTTTGAGATCAAGAACGCGCCCTTTGCACGAAGCGTCAGATGCGACGTGCGGCTGGACGCCCGATCCTGCTTCCTGATGGCCGGCGGCACGCTGCTGCCGGGACGGTTGAACAACGAGGATCTGGAATTCAGGGTGTACCAGATCGAGTGGCTGTTTGACATCTATTCCAAATACCGCCGGATCTGGAACCGCCAGATCAGCTACATCCAGAAGATATCCTCGGCGGAGCCGGGAAAGCTGGACGCCGAGGGCCGGTGGACGGAAAAGGCGGGGGACCGGCATGTGAAAGCCGACACCGGCCTGTTCAAGGCGTTGGCGAAGGCCGAGCTGATACTGGATCTGAAGATGAACGAAGAGGGCATGCGCTTCCGCTTTCCCGATGAGACGGTGCGCTTCTGGCTGCGGGACATCGGCTCGGTGCTGGAGCTGCAGGTGTTCCGGGCCTGTCTGGAGGCGGGGTGCTTTGACGACGTGGTGCTCAGCGCCGTGGTCAACTGGCAGGGCGGCGCCGTCAAGCGCGACAGCGTGACCAACGAGATCGACGTGATGGCCGTGCAGGGCATACAGCCGGTGTTTATCAGCTGCAAGACCTGCGAGATCCACACCGAGGCCCTGAACGAGCTGGCGATCCTCCGGGACCGCTTCGGCGGAAAGGACTCCCGGGCCATCATCGCCACCTCCGGCGTGGCCACCAAGAACCGCGCGCCGATGCGCCGCCGCGCCGCCCAGCTGGGCATCGAGGTGATCGAGTGGGACGACCTGCGCTTCGACCGCCTGGTGGCGAAGCTGAAGGCGCGGCCGGTGCGTTGAATCAGTAGCGCCTGCGACGCGAAGCTGGTCCTTTAGAGCGCCGCCACCCGGTCCTAAACAAATGACAGTGGGGGATAATCCATGATCACCGGCGAACTGAAAAACAAGATCGACAGCCTTTGGGAGATATTCTGGACCGGCGGGCTCACCAACCCGCTGGACGTCATCGAACAGATGACCTATCTGATGTTCATTCACGACCTGGACGCCACGGACAACACCCGCGCCATGGAATCCGCCATGCTGGGCATTCCATATACCAGCATATTCGCGCCGGAAGTGACCGTCGGAGACAGGAAAATCGATGGCGCACAGCTGAAGTGGAGCGTGTTTCACGATTTCCCTGGCGCGCGCATGTATTCCGTCGTTCAGGAATTCGTCTTCCCCTTCATCAAGGGCCTGCACAGCGACAAGGACAGCGCCTATTCCAAATATATGGGCGACGCCATCTTCAAGGTGCCCACGCCGCTGATGCTGGACAAGATCGTCTCCGCCATGGACGGCATCTACGAGGACATGGCCCAGCTGAAGGACGGGGACGCCCGGGGCGACGTGTACGAATACCTGCTTTCCAAGCTGTCCACCGCCGGCGTGAACGGCCAGTTCCGCACGCCCCGGCACATCATCCGCATGATGGTGGATATGATGCAGCCGAAGCCGGACGAGCTGGTGTGCGACCCGGCCTGCGGCACCTCCGGTTTTTTGGTCGCGGTCAGCGATTTTTTGAAGGACAACCGAAAGCAGGAGGTCTTTTTTGACCGAAAGAACGCCGACCACTACATGAACCGCATGTTCCACGGCTACGACATGGACCGCACCATGCTGCGCATCGGGGCCATGAACATGATGACCCACGGCGTGGACAACCCCACCATCGAATACCGGGACAGCCTTTCAGACCAGAACCCGGACCGGGACCTATACAGCCTGATCCTGGCGAACCCGCCCTTCAAGGGCTCTCTGGACTACGACATCGTGTCCACCGATTTGCTCAAGGTGTGCAAGACCAAGAAGACGGAGCTGCTCTTCCTGGCGCTGTTCATTCGCATGCTGCGGGTGGGCGGCCGCTGCGCCTGCATCGTGCCCGACGGCGTGCTGTTCGGCTCCTCCAAGGCCCATAAGGACATCCGCAAAACCCTGATCGATGACAACCGGCTGGAGGCCGTGGTGTCGATGCCCTCCGGGGTGTTCAAGCCCTACGCGGGGGTGTCCACGGCGGTGCTGATCTTTACCAAGACCGGCCACGGCGGCACGGACGACGTGTGGTTCTACGACATGCGCTACGACGGCCTCTCGCTGGACGACAAGCGCAGTCCCATTGCCGACAACGACATCCCCGACATCGTCGCCCGCTTCCACAACCGTGCGGGGGAGAAGGACCGCCAGCGCACCGACCAGAGCTTCCTCGTCCCCAGGCAGGAGATTGTGGACAACGGCTACGACCTCTCCATCAACAAGTACAAGCAGACGGAATATGTGCCCGTGGAGTACCCGCCGACCTCGGAAATCATGGCGGAGCTGAGAGCGCTTGAAAAGAAGATCGGCACGGAAATGGACGAACTGGAACGGTTATTGAAGCTATAAATTCGTATTTGTGGGGATTTTGGTATGTGTGAAATGAGTGTTGGTGATTGCTTTTCATTCATACAGAATGGTGCAAACATAAAACAAGGTGAAGTTGATGGTGGATATCCTATCACGCGAATAGAGACAATTTCAAACAATCGTTTTAGCCGTGATAGAATGGGCTATGCTGGGATCACAGATATTACTCCATATAGGGCCTATGTGCTTGAAGATGGGGATATATTGATGTCGCACATTAATAGTGTCAGATATCTTGGACGTGCGGTAAAATACAGCAAGCATGACGATGAAACCATTATACATGGCATGAATCTGCTGCGGCTTAAGGCAATCCGTGGAATCGTTATACCAGATTATGCCTGCTTGTATTTTTCCTCCAGGCATTTTAGGGAGCAAATAAGCCGGATTACAAAGAAATCCGTCAATCAGGCAAGCTTCTCTGTTGCAGATCTCAAAAGAGCAAAAATGCTAATCGCATCTTTAGAGGAGCAGAAGCAGATTGTTGCCTTGATGTCAAGGATTGATGGCATAGTGCAAACGAGGAAAGCAGAATTAAAAGCTCTCGACCAGCTCATCAAAGCCCGATTTGTCGAGATGTTTGGAGATTTTAAAACCAATCCAAAGGGTTGGCCTACTGTCGGTTTTGAAGAGATTGCTACCATTGATGGCAACATGACCACGGACTACGAAAGATATGCAGATTATCCCCACATCGGGATTGATAGTATTGAGAAGGATACTGGTATATTGCGAGGTTACAGAACGGTTGCCGAGGATGGTGTAATCAGCGGGAAGTATGTGTTTACGCCGGAACACATTATTTATAGCAAGATTCGACCGAACTTGAATAAGGTGGCTCTACCTGATTTTGAAGGATTGTGTTCAGCTGACGCATACCCAATTCTGCCGATTCCCGGGAAGTGCAATCGAGTTTTTCTTGCTTATGATATGAGATCAACATTCTTCCTGGATTATATATTGCAGTTTTGCAATCGGACAAATCTGCCGAAAGTGAATCGTAAAGAGGTCTCAGGATTCAGGACGCCGCTGCCACCTTTGGCCTTACAGAACGAGTTCGCTGCCTTCGTCTCTCAGGTCGACAAATCTAAATTGACCATCCAGGCCAGCCTCGACCAACTCGAAATCCTGAAACAATCGCTGATGCAGAAATACTTCGAATGAAGGAGCGCCGATTACAAATGGTAAAGGCAGTATATGATGATCTCTTCTTATCAACATTATCTGAAATCGAAAAAGCATTGGACACTAAAATGTACATTGCAGCACTATATATTGCAGTAACAATACCAGATGTCTGTGGACAAGCAGAGTATCAAAAGGGTAGTGAGAAAACTAAATACATGAAATGGTATGAAGAATATGTCGAACCCAGTTATGTATTGTCATCACCATACGGTGATGACATGCCCTACATGAATAGCGAAGTCATGTATTATTTTCGGAATAATCTATTACACAACGGGACACCAAATATTATAAAAGAGAAAATACATAATCTTCGTTTTAGTATTGACCATTTTAATCTTGTGGTTGGGAATCTACATCGTGGGCAATTCAGCCATATTTCTTACGACAAAGACTATGGGATAAAAGATAGATCGCTAACAATTAATATACACTCTTTATGTACTACACTAGTGACGGCAGCAAAAGGCTATTATGAAACGCACAAGAACAAATTCAGTTTTAGTTATTCTTTCCAAGAAGAAGTAATCCCATGACCACCTCACTTTCTACCTTCATCTTGGCCTTTGCGCCTTTGCTCATCACCCTTGACGCGGGAAGGGAAACGTGGTAGATACATGGGGGAGGGGTTTTCATGAAGGACTATGCCATCATGCACTTGAACCGGCACGTCGCCACCATTCGTGGGGACGGCTCCTGCACGGTCTATTTTCCCCGGTTCATGCCCTATAACCTCTATCTGGAACGGGCGGAAGCGGGGGATTTGGGCGTTCGGATGAACAATCTGAACAACTTTTATTACTGGTGTGCGACGCGCCTCTTGACCCTGGACCGGAAATATGCCAAGGAAATATTGAACAGTCTGGGCATGAAGCAGGCCGTGACGGACAGGGACCGCGCGGAGATCGCCATTGCCTACCACGCGCTTTGCCTGACGGATGTCTATTGGGTCCGGGAGCTTCGGGAGAAAGTGTCCTATGAGGAAATCAACCTCTACGACCATTCCCTCTCCGACGCCTTTGTGGACGTTTCGCTGCGCGGACGGCCGCTGACGGCGCAGAACGCCGCGCTGCTGGACAAGAGGGACAGCGCTGGCGATATCGCCACGGCGGGCGTGGCCCCCAAGGCGTGGATTCGCAGGGATGGGGTATTTTGGCTGTTGAAGGACGGCGATTCCCACGAGGTTGAGGCCGAGTTGACGGCCAGCCGGGTCGCCCGCTGCTTCGATGTGGAACAGGTGCGCTATGAGCCGGGGGAGTATCAGGGACAGCGCGTGTCCACCAGCCGCCTGATGACCACGAAGGACAGGAGCATCGTGCCGATGGAATATGTGGACATCTACGCCACTAACGCGGGCACAACTCTGGAGGCGATTGTCAACAGGCGCGACCGGTACGGCTATCACATGATGAACATCGTGGATTACCTGGTGGGCAATACCGACCGGCATTGGGGCAACTGGGGCTTCTGGGTGGATAACCGTACCAATAAGCTGGATAAGCTGCACCCGTTGATGGACTTCAACAAGGCCTTTACCGCTTATGATTCGGTGGAAGGGGCCAGGTGCCTGACGACAGAGGGAAACCTTTCCCAGCGGGAGGCCGCGGTCATGGCGGTAAAGGCGATTGGCCTCAACCAGCTCGCGCCGTTGCCAGAGGGCCTGCCGGAGATGTGCTACAGGCGATATGAGTTACTGAAGAACGCCGACGCGAGGTGATTTTATGACCAACTTCGATTTCCTCCTTGCCACCCCGGCCTTTGAATCCTTCGCGGACGTGGCGGTGGCGGCGGAGCGCATCTATGCCATCGACCCGTCGGCCTGCGTGCTGAACTGCCGCCGGGCGATGGAGATCGCCGTGAAGTGGATGTATGCCGTGGACGGCTCCCTTGTGATGCCCTGGGACGACAAGCTGGTCAGCCTGATGAACGCGGACGGGTTCAGGGACATCGTGGATGACGACATCCTGAGGCGCATGGATTTTATTCGCCGCATCGGCAATATTGCCGCCCACGAGGGCAAGAAGATCACCAGGGATCAGGCCCAGCTCTGCCTCAGGCACCTGTTCAGCTTCATGGACTTCGTGGCCTATTGCTATGCCGACAGCTATGAGGAGGGCAGGTTTGACCCCGCCCTGCTGGACGCGCCCGCGCCCGCCGCGCCTGCGCCGTCTCTCGAAAAGGACGTCCGCATCGAGGCGCTTTTGAAGGAAAACGCCGCCCTCCGGGACGAACTGACCGCCCGGCGCGAGGCGCATCGGGAGAGCTATGTGCCAAAGCCGCAGGAGATTTCCGAGTACAGGACCCGCAAGGCTTATATCGATACCATGCTGATGGACGCCGGATGGACGGAGGGCGCCGACTGGCTGAATGAGGTGGAGCTGCAGGGCATGCCCAGCGCTTCCGGAGTGGGTTATGCCGACTATGTGCTGTATGGCGGCGATGGGCGCGCGCTGGCGGTGGTCGAGGCCAAGCGCACCTGTGAGGACGTTTCCAGGGGCCGCCAGCAGGCCAAGCTGTACGCCGACCTTATCGAGCAAAAGCAGGGCCGCCGCCCGGTGGTGTTCCTCACCAACGGCTTTGAGACGCGCATCATCGACAACCAGTATCCCGAGCGCCGGGTTGCCACGATTTACTCCAAGCGCGATCTGGAGAAGTGGTTCAACCTGCTGAGCATGCGCGTGAGCCTCGCCCACATCGTGGTGGACAAGCAGATCGCCGGGCGTTACTATCAGGAGCAGGCCATTCGCGCCGTGTGTGAGCGCTTCGACGCGGGCAACCGCCGCAAGGCGCTGTTGGTGATGGCCACCGGCTCCGGCAAGACCCGCACCGTGATCGCGCTGGTGAAGGTGCTGCTGGAGCAGGGCTGGGTGAAGAACGTGCTTTTCCTGGCCGACCGCAACAGCCTGGTCACCCAGGCCAAGCGCAGCTTCGTGAACCTGCTGCCCGACCTTTCGGTGGTCAACCTCTGCGAGGACAAGCAGAACTATGGCGCGCATTGCGTGTTTTCCACCTACCAGACCATGTACAACTGCATCGACGCCATACAGGACGACCAGGGCAAGCTGTTCACCAGCGGGCATTTCGACCTGATCATCTGCGACGAGGCGCACCGCTCCATCTACAACAAATATAAGGACATCTTCGACTACTTCGACGCGCCGCTGGTGGGCCTGACCGCCACGCCCAAGGACGACATCGACAAGAATACCTATGGCATATTCGAGCTGCAGAGCGGCGTGCCCACCTACGGCTATGAGCTGGCCGAGGCTGTGCGCGACGGGTTCCTGGTGGACTTCATTTCCGTGGAATCGAAGCTGAAATTCTTGGAGCAGGGCATCGTGTACGATGAACTCTCCGAGGAGGACCGGCAGGCCTATGAGGCGACCTTCACCGACGAAAACGGCGAGCTGCCGGAGAGCATTGCCTCCTCTGCGCTGAACGAATGGATATTCAACGAGGATACCATCCGCGAGGTGCTGAACATACTGATGACCCACGGGCTTAAGGTGGATTACGGGAACAGGATTGGCAAGACGATCATATTCGCAAAGAACCACACCCACGCCGAGAAGATTCTTGAGGTGTTTGGAAAGGAGTATCCCCAGCTGGCAGGCTACGCGAAGGTCATTGACAACTATATCAACTACGCCCAGAGCGCCATCGACGCGTTCTCCGAGCCGGACAAGCTGCCGCAGATCGCCATCTCCGTGGATATGCTGGACACCGGCATCGACGTGCCGGAGGTGCTGAACCTGGTGTTCTTCAAGAAGGTCATGAGCAAGGCGAAGTTCTGGCAGATGATCGGGCGCGGCACGCGGCTGTGCCCCGGACTGCTGGACGGCGCGGACAAGAAGCAGTTTTACATCTTCGACTTCTGCGGGAACTTTGAGTTCTTCCGCATGAACCAGGGCAAGCCCTTGCCGAGCACCATATCGCTCTCCGGCGCGATTTTTGCGCTCAAGGCGGAGATCGCGTTCAAGCTGCAGGATCTGGACTATCAGACGCCTGACCTGATCGCATTCCGTAAAACCCTGGTGGACGACATGGCGGCAAAGGTAAGGGAACTGAACAGGGATAGTTTTGCCGTTCGCCAGCATTTGAAGTATGTGGAGCTGTATGCCGACCCCGGCAGCTATCAGGCGCTGACCTATGAGAATATCCTGATGATGAAGCGGGAGCTGGCACCGCTGATCGTGCCGGATGACGACGACGCCAAGGCCCTGAGATTTGATGCGCTGATGTACGGCATCGAGTTGGCCTATCTCGTGGGGAAGAAATACGGCAAGGCTCGGTCTGACCTGATGAAGAAGGTGGCCGCCGTGGCGAAGGTCGCCAACATCCCGGAAATCGAACAGCAGGCGGAGCTGATCGACAAGATCCTTCACACGGACTATGTCGACAACGCCGGCATCAATGAATTCGAGCATATCAGGCAAAAGCTCAGGGACTTGATCAAATACATTCCTATCGGCCACATGACCTATAACACGACCTTTGATGACGAGGTACTGTCCGTTGAATGGAACGCGTCCGATCTGGAGAGCGATGACCTGCGCGATTACCGGGCGAAGGCCGAGTATTACATCCGCCAGCACCGGGACAACGGCGTGATTGCAAAGCTGCGGGGAAATGTGCCGCTGACAAACGCCGATATAGAAGAACTGGAAAAGATACTTTGGAGCGAAGTGGGCACGAGGCAGGATTACGAAGTGGAGTACGGCCATAAGCCGCTTGGAGAGCTGGTGAGGGAGATCGTCGGAATGGACATGGCCGCGGCGAAGGGAGCGTTCTCCGAATTCCTGGAGGGAACCAACCTGGACAGCCGGCAGATCTATTTCGTGAACCAGATCGTGGAATACATCGTGCGCAACGGCATGATGAAGGACTTGTCCGTACTTCAGAAGCCACCGTTCACGGATCAGGGGAACATCGTCGACCTGTTCTCAACGAACCTTGGCGTCTGGAACGGCATCAGGAAGACCATCGAACAAATCAACGCCAACGCTTCGGCGGCGTAAGAAAAGAGGTTGAAACGATATGACGGGTGTATTACAGACGATCCTTCCCGTGGTCGTCATGCTGGTCATCGGCATTGTCTGCCGCAGGACGGGGCTGATTTCCCGCGAGGGCATCGGGGCGCTGAAGAACGTGGTGGTGAACATCACGCTGCCCGCGGTGCTGCTGAACGCCTTCGCCACCACCAGCTATACCTTTATGGACGTGGTGGTGCCGCTTCTGATGTTCGCGGTGTGCCTGGTCGCCTGGGCGCTGGGCAAGGCCGGGGGAAAGGCGCTGGGCCTGCCTTCGCGGTTCGTGCCCTTCCTGACCACCGGCTTCGAGGCGGGCATGCTGGGCTATGCGCTGTTCAACATGCTCTACGGCGCGGAGCGCACTGCCGAGTTTGCCCGGATCGACCTGGGCCAGGTGCTGTTCGTGTTCACGCTGTACAAGGTGCTGCTGGCCGCAGACGGCGATAAAAAGACCGACGTCGGTCGGCTGGTGAAGGATATGGCGCTGTCGCCGATCATCATCGCCATCGTCGCCGGCGTGCTGCTGGGGGCGACGGGGCTTTATCGGGCGCTGCAGCCCTCGGGCGTCAGCGGCGTGCTGGATGCCTGCACGGCCTTCGTGTCCGCGCCCACCAGCGCGATCATACTGCTGACCATCGGCTATGACCTGGTTCTGGACGACATACCCTGGGCCCAGACGGCGAAGGTGGTCGCCCTGCGGCTGGTGATCATGCTGGTTTTGCGCACGGCGCTGGTGGCGCTGCTGGGGGCGATCTGGCCCCAAGCCAACCTCACCGCGGCGATCAACGTGATGTTCATACTGCCGCCGCCCTTCGTGCTGCCGGTGTTCGCCGACGACGCGGACCAGCGGACCTACGTGTCCTCGGCGCTGTCGGTGTCCACGCTGGTGGCCATCGCGGGGTTTGCCGTCATGGCGGCAAAGGGATAAATGGGCTACGGCGACAACCTGCCGCCATGGCGGCGCAGGATAACGTAGCGGCGGCAACCTGCCGCCACCTTCCTCGCGCAAACGGGGGAACGGTGGCGGCAGGGTGCCGCCGACACAACCGGAGAGACGGTGGCGGCAGATTGCCGCCGCTACGATGGGGTATCAATCAAACGTCATCACGTTCAGGCCCTGTTCCGGGTCGTGATAACGCCCTACGCGCCCTTCGATGACCCGCACCACGATCTCGGCGGTGACGCTGACGCGGGCGTGGGTGAGGTGGCCGCCGCGCACGTGGCCGCCTGCGTTGCCGGCGCTCATGTGCAGGTGCAGATAAGGGCCGTCGGTGAGCGTGCCGTGCAGGGATACGATCTCGTAGGCCCCTTGGAAGCGGTTCGGCAGGAAGCGCTTTTCGGCCCTGTCGAACACGCCCACGGTGAAGTCGTCCACCGCGCCGAGGCCGTTGATCTCGGCCAGGCCGATGCCCTCCCGATCGGCCAGCAGGGTCAGCTGCGCCACGATGTCTTCGCCAGGGTCGAGGCGCACGATATAGGTGTCGGAAAACCGTCTGTAATCCATGTCAACGCCCTCCTACAACATTATATTAACACGGCGGCCTCCCGTTGGCAAGGGCAATAACACGTACTGCAACGGGTTTTTAATATCTTTTTCATTTTATAATATAAAATTCCCTGCAAAATGAAAAAAAGATGGCTTGGGGGGCTTTTCAAAAGTGCGTTTTTCTGTTAAAATGTATATACTATGGCAAATAAGCGCGTATAGGGTAAACCATCCGTTGCGCTTGTGCGCGTAATAAATCATACAGGGGGAATCTGCTATGAAAGATTATCTGGCCAAGAATATCCGCAACCTATCCATCATCGGCCATGGCAGCGTCGGCAAGACCACGCTGGCTGAGGCGCTGCTGTTCAGCGCCGGCGCCATCGACCGCCAGGGCCGCGTCGAGGACGGACAGGCCACCATGGACTATGACTCCGAGGAAGTCAAGCGCCATATCTCCCTCCAGGCCGCCATGGCGCCGCTGGAGTGGAAGAACTGCAAGGTGAACCTGGTGGATATTCCCGGCTACTTCGATTTCGCCGGCGAGCAGGTCGGCCCGCTGAACGTGTGCGAAGGCGCGCTGATCGTCGTGGGCGCCGTTTCCGGCTTGGACGTGGGCGCTGAAAAGGCCTGGTCCATCTGCGACAAGACCCACACCTCCCGCATGATCGTCATCACTAAGATGGATCAGGAAAACGCCAACTTCGACAAGGTGCTGAACGCCCTGACCGAGAAGTACGGCAGCCACCTGGCCCCCATCGAGGTGCCCATCGTCGAAGGCGGCAAGTTCACCGGCGTGGCCTGCCTGCTGGAGAAGAAGGCGTTTGTGGGCGAGGGCAAGGGCCTGAAGGCCGTGGACATCCCCGCCTCCGTCGAGGCCGAGGTCGAGAAGTGCCACGAGGCCCTGGTCGAAGCCGCCGCCAGCGCCGACGACGACCTGATGATGAAGTACCTCGAGGGCGAGGAGCTGACCGAGGACGAGGTCATGTCCGGCCTGCGCAAGGGCATACTGGACGGCACCGTCGTGCCCGTGGTCTGCTGCTCCGCCGCCAGCCGCGTGGGCATCGCCAAGCTGCTGGACAACGTGGTCGACCTGATGCCCTCCCCGGAAGGCACCGTCACCGCGGGCACCAATCCCAAGACCGGCGAGGCCGTCGAGCGCGTCTGCGCCGACAGCGAGCCCTTCTCCGCCCATGTGTTCAAGACCATGGCCGACCCCTTCGTGGGCAAGCTGAGCCTGATGAAGGTCACCTCCGGCGTGCTGGAGGGCAGCACCGCCCTGTACAACGTGAATGCCGAAAAGACCGAGAAGCCCGGCACCATCTACTTCCTGAAAGGCAAGCAGCAGATCGGCACCCAGAAGGTCCATGCCGGCGACCTGTGCGCGCTGGCCAAGCTGACCTCCGTGGCCACCGGCAACACCCTGTGTGACGCCAACAACCCGGTGCAGTTCCCCGAGCTGGACTTCCCGGCCCCCTGCATCAGCAAGGCCGTGTATGCCAAGAAGGCCGGTGAGGAAGACAAGATCTTCAGTGGCCTGGCCCGCCTGATGGAGGAAGATCCCACCATCAAGGTCGAAAAGAACGTCGAGACCGCCGAGTCCGTGCTGAGTGGCCTGGGCGAAATGTCCATAGACGTGGTGGCCGCCAAGCTGGCCAGCAAGTTCAAGGTGGAATGCGACCTGCGCGATCCCAGGATCCCGTACCGAGAGTCCATCCGCAAGCCCATCGACGTCCAGGGACGCCACAAGAAGCAGTCCGGCGGCCATGGCCAGTTCGGCGACGTCAAGATCCGCTTCCGTCCCAACGAGGACCCGAACGATACCGAGTTCCACTTTGTCGACAGCGTCGTGGGCGGCACCGTCCCGCGCCAGTACATCCCGGCTGTTGAGAAGGGCCTGATCGATAACATCAAGCACGGCGTGCTCGCCGGCTTCCCCGTGGTGGGCCTGACCGCCGAGCTGTACGACGGCGGCTACCATCCGGTCGACTCCTCCGAAATGGCGTTCAAGACGGCGGCCCGCCTGGCCTTCAAGCAGCTGACCACCGCCAACCCCGTGCTCCTCGAGCCCATCTACCACGTTGAGGTGGACGTGCCCGACGCCAACGTGGGCGACATCTACGGCGACATCAGCAAGCGCCGCGGCCGCATCCTCGGTTCCGAGAAGGTGGGCGACCTGCAGCGCGTCATGGGCGAGGCCCCGCTGTCCGAGATGTTCAAGTACGCCACCGACCTGCGCTCCATGACCCAGGGCCGCGGCTCCTTCACCATGCGCTTCGAGCGTTACGAGGAGGTCCCCGCCAACGAGGCCAAGAAGGTCATCGAAGCCTACAAGGCCGAGGAAGAGGAAGACGATTAATTCTTTTCTACCATGGACAAAACCCCTTCAGCCGCAAGGCTGAGGGGGTATTTAATTAATGAATGACTAAACCATAAGCGTATTCCGTATAATCAATAATATATGCATAAATATTCATTATTATTCCCCGCTTTCGCGGGGAAATCGTTCTATTGCTTTTTCTCGGTAGGCTTGTATCGTTCGTCGCCGGTCTCAATCCAAAGGATAAAATCGTTGATGGACTTGTCGTCCCAGCCCACAGCGCGAAGGCCGAGAATGATGCGGGACGCTTCCTGCATGTTCATTGTCTTGCCCTCCCTTCCTTTGGTCATTTCTATTATATCATAGGATTTGGACGATTGCAATAACCTTTATGTTTATCGGAATTTAATCCCTTCGGCATGGATTATCCCTTGACCACATCGGTGGGGGATGCTATAATCATTAGCATGTTAATGATAAACCTGTTAATGGTTTGGAAGGAGAGCAAACGTGGATTCACCGGACTACGATCGCACCCAGAGAATCAAGGCCGATATCGATGCCCTGATCCACACGATGCGCCTGCACCACAGGGTCGTGGAGCGGCGCATCGACGGCATGGGCGTGCATCACAGCCAGCACCGCCTGCTGATGCGGCTGTCTGGCCTGGGACGCAGCGCCTCCCAGAAGGAGTTGGCAGACGCCATGGATGTCAGCCCCGCCTGCGTCGCCCGGATGCTGAAGCCCATGACCGCTGCCGGACTGGTGGAAAAGGCCAGCGGTGCGGACGGGCGCTGCAATGAAATCAGCGTGTCTGCCGCCGGCATGCAGCTGGTGGAGGACAGCAGGGCGGTGTTTAGACAGATCGGGGAGCAGATGTTCGAGGGGTTGACAGAAGGCGAGCTTCAGACCCTCGGCGCGCTGCTGGACAAGCTGAAGGCGAATCTCTCGAATATGGATAAGGGCGGGATGGGGGAAGCGGTTCCCGACCCGGTTGAAAGGAGCTGAACGCGGCCATGAAATGGTCCAAATACGTCAAGCCCTATTGGAAGTACTTTGTCCTGGGACCGCTGTGCATGATCGTGGAGGTCGTCGGCGAGATCGTCATGCCCAAGCTGTACTCCCAGATACTGAACGTGGGCGTGGAGACCCACAACGTGGGCTACATCGTCGTCACCTGCCTGCTGATGATCCTCACGGCGGTGCTGATGATGGGCGGCGGCGTGGGCGGCGCCTGGTTCGGCGCGAAGGCCGCGGTGAACTTCGCCTCCGACCTGCGCAGGGACGTCTACGGCAAGGTGCAGGAATTCTCCTTCGCCAACATCGATAAATATTCCACCGGCTCGCTGGTCACGCGGCTGACCAACGACATCACGCAGCTGCAAAACTTCGTGAACATGATGCTGCGCATGTTCCTGCGGGCCCCCGGCATGCTGATCGGCGCGCTGATCATGGCCATCGCCATGAATCCCCAGCTGGCGCGGGTGCTGGCGGTGACGATCCCGGTCATACTGATCGTCGAATTCGTGGTCATCCGCACGGGCTTTCCCCGCTTCACCATCATGCAGGAAAAGATCGACCACCTGAATTCCCGCATCCAGGAGAGCCTGACCAACATTCGCGTGGTCAAGTCCTTCGTGCGGGAGGACCGGGAGGACCAGAAGTTCCGCGAGGCCAACGGGGCCTTGAAGGACGCCGCCCTGCGGGCTCTGAACGTGGTGATATTCATGCTGCCGCTGATGATGCTGCTGATGAACTTCACGTCGCTGGCGGTGGTGTGGTTCGGCGGCAAGCAGGTCATCGCCGGGGACATGCCCGTGGGAGACTTCTCGGCCTTCCTGACCTACATCACACAGATATTGATGTCGCTGATGATGCTGTCCATGCTTTTTATGAACAGCTCCCGCGCGCTGGCGTCCTCCCGCCGCGTGAAGGAGGTCATGCAGGAGAAGATCGACCTGTCCGACGAAAACGCCGCCCACAAGGACGCCCGGGTGCAGCGGGGCGAGATCGAGTTCCGGCACGTATCCTTCCGCTACTATAAAACCAGCGAGCACAGGGTGCTCAGCGACATCAACCTGAAGATCGGCGCGGGCGAGACCGTGGGCATCATCGGCTCCACCGGCTGCGGCAAGACCACGCTGGTGTCGATGATCCCCCGGCTGTACGACGTGGACGAAGGCCAGGTACTGGTGGACGGCATCGACGTGAAGGATTACAGCCTGGTCCACCTGCGCGAGGGCGTGGGCATGGTGCTCCAGAAGAACGTGCTGTTCTCCGGCACCATCGCCGACAACCTGCGTTGGGGCGACGAGAACGCCACCGAGGCAGAGATGACCGAGGCGGCCCGCAGCGCCCAGGCCGACGGCTTCATCCGCGCCTTTGCCAAGGGCTACGAGACCGAGCTGGACCAGGGCGGCACGAACGTCTCCGGCGGCCAGAAGCAGCGCCTGTGCATCGCCCGCGCGCTGCTCAAGCACCCGAGGATACTGATACTGGACGACTCCACCAGCGCCGTGGACACCGCTACCGAGGCGTCGATCCGCCAGGCCTTTCGCAACGAATTGAAGGACTCCACCAAGCTGATCATCGCCCAGCGCATCTCCTCGGTGCAGGAGGCGGACATGATCGTCGTCATGGACGACGGCGCCATCACCGGCGTGGGCACCCATGACCAGCTGCTGGCGACAAACAAGGCCTACCAGGAGATCTATCGCTCCCAGGTGAAGGAAGACAAGCAGGCTTCGGACGGCGCTGAAGCGGGGAAGGAGGGGAACCACTGATGGCGAGAAATCTTGAAACGCTGCAAAAGCAGTACAACAGCACGGCTGCGGCCTCCAACCGCGGGCCGATGGCCGCCACCAACAACTTCAAAGGCAAGCCCGCCAATTCCCGGGAAACCATCAAGCGCATACTCTCCTATGTGGGCGCGTACAAGTTCCGCCTGGTGTTGGTGGTGCTGTGCATGCTGCTGAGCACCGGGGCCAGCCTGGCCGCCGGCTACGTGCTGCGCCCGGTGATCAACCACATCGCCGACCCCTCCACCGCCGCCGCGGATCGCCTGGCCTACCTGGCGATGATGCTGGGCGTCATGGCGGGCATCTACCTGATCGCGGTGTTCGGACAGCTGATGCAGTCGAAGCTGATGATCGGGGTGTCCCGCAACGCCATACAGAACATACGCGACGACCTGTTCACCCGCATCGAGCGACTGCCCCTGCGCTTCCACGACAGCCAGACCACCGGCGAGCTGATGAGCCGCTTCACCAACGACGTGGACAACATCGGCCAGATGCTGGACCAGTCGCTGATCAGCATGGTCTCCGGCATCATCAACCTGGTGGGCACGCTGGCGATGATGATCTATACCAACATCTGGCTGACGTTGATCACGCTGGTGTTCATCCCCATATTCATCGCGGGCAGCCGATTCATCATCGGCAAGAGCCGGAAGTACTATTCCGCCCAGCAGGCGGCCCTCGGCGCGGCCAACGGCTACATCGAGGAATCCGTGGCGGGCCAGAAGGTGGTCAAGGTATTCAACCACGAAGCCGAATGCGTGGCCGAATTTGACCAGTTGAACGACGACCTTCGCCACAAGCAGGAGAAGGCCATGTTCTTCGGCGGCATCATGGGGCCGATCATGGGCAACACCACCCAGATCAGCTACGCCCTCACCGCGGGCATCGGCGGCGTGCTGTGTGCCCTGGGTCGCTTCGACGTGGGCGGCCTGGCGATATTCGTCAACTACTCCCGCCAGTTCTCCCGGCCGATCAACGAGATCTCCCAGCAGATGGCGACGATCTTCTCGGCCCTGGCCGGCGCGGAGCGGGTATTTACCATGATGGACAAGGAACCCGAGGCCCTGGAGGCGAGCGGGATCCAAGTGCCCGATAAGCTGGAGGGCCATGTGATCCTGGAAGACGTCAGCTTCGGCTATGTGCCGGAAAAGACGGTGCTGAAGCACATCAGCCTGTACGCCAAGCCGGGCCAGAAGATCGCCTTTGTGGGCTCCACCGGCGCGGGCAAGACCACCATCACCAACCTGTTGAACCGCTTCTACGACATCGATTCCGGCAAAATCACCATCGACGGCATCGACATCATGGACATGCCCAAGAGCTACCTGCGCAGGAATATCGCCATGGTGCTCCAGGACACCCACCTGTTCACCGGAACGGTGATGGAGAATATCCGCTATGGCCGGCTGGACGCCACCGACGAGGAGGTCATCGCCGCGGCGAAGACCGCCAGCGCCGACAGCTTCATCCGGCGGCTGTCCGACGGGTACGATACGATGATCGAGGGCGACGGCGCGAACCTGTCCCAGGGCCAGCGGCAGCTTCTGAACATCGCCCGGGCGGCCATCAGCAAGGCCCCGATCCTGGTGCTGGACGAGGCCACGTCCTCCGTCGATACCCGCACCGAGCGGCACATCGAGGAGGGCATGGACCAGCTGATGAAGACCCGCACCACCTTCGTGATCGCCCACCGCCTGTCCACCGTGCGCAACGCCGACGCCATCATGGTGCTGGAAAACGGCGAGATCATCGAGCGCGGCGACCACGACGATTTGCTGGCCATGAAGGGCAGGTATTACGAGCTGTATACCGGCAAGAGCGAATTGACCTGATGAAAGTAAAATACTGATTTGTCGATCTGTTGGTGGAAAAGCAGAGAGTAGTACAAAGGGAACAGGGAACAGTCAACAGGGAACAGGAAAAGCCGCGCACGGAATGTTGCAGCCAGAACGAAGGGAACGTTCCCGTGACGAAAATGAAGTATAGAATCCCTGAAGGCCCTGTAGCAGCGGCAATCTGCCGCCACGGTATTCTTATCGGCTGGGAACGGTAGCGGCAGGTTGCCGCGACACGAAGTTAGTCCTTTAGGGCGACACGAAGTTAGTCC